>NZ_JAQJDA010000033.1:0-18001 GCF_028617175.1 Halococcus sp. PRR34
CAGGTCACTGATTCATCCGCTTCATTCCTACAACGTATCAGCTATTGGGCTGTTGAGCCAAAGTGGACAACTAGCGAAATTGACGAACCGCCCACCGCTTGAGTGCTTGGACCGGCCGATAGGTGTATCGGCCCCCGAGCGAACTCAGCCAGTAGACGTACACTCGTTTATTGGTCGGGTCGTACACCAGAGACCGGGTTAACAGCCGTCGTGAAAGTCCGTACTGGCCATTTGAGAGCGCGGAGTATCCGAGTTGGAACAGCAGGCGGCCGCGACGACGGCGCTCGAACCAAGGACCACACTCCGCCGCGAGTGGAGCGAACTTGTCCCGGAACAGCGGGTACGTCTCGGTGAGCTTCGCCCTGACATCGTCACTAATCTGCTCGTGGGCGGCATTGTGTCGAACGACCAGCGGCTCGGGAACCGCCACGAACTTCGCGTGCCTCGAGAGCCGGATGTAGTACTCCCAATCTTGCCAGCTTGGAAACCGCTCGTCGAGAGGTCCCGTTCTCTCGACCGTCTCGGCATCGGCCAACAGCACCGAGAACGACCCGGTGAAGTTCCGAAGCAATAGCTCTCTGGTGACGTCGCCTTCGATACACGAGGAGTTCACCCCGTTCGTCCGGCCCCTGGAATCGACGTTCTCGATGCCGACGTAGACGACGCCTACGTCCCCATCGGCACGGTCGTAGGCGTCCAGTTGTGCCTCCAGCTTGTGGGGCCGCCATTCGTCGTCGTCGTCGAGAAACGCGACGAACGTGCCGGACGCGCGCTCGATACCCGTGTTTCGAGCACCGCTTCCGCCCCGGCTTTTTTCATGTCGGACATATGTGATTCGGTCATCGCCGTAGTCGCCAATGACAGATTCTGTGTCGTCCGTGGACGCATCGTCTACGACTATCACCTCGAGATTCTCATGGGTCTGCTCCAACACGCTATCAAGCGCTCGCGGGAGAACATCTGCTCGGTTGTGGGTCGGGAGCACTACGCTGACAGTATCCGTATCAGCACTATGACTGAGGTCTGATTCACATCGTACACTGTTCACCATATATCGACTACAACACCCCTCTGGGTTGGTTCTATTGGTAGTTGGACGCTATGATTCACTAGCAGGAAGCTAGATATAGCCGAATATTTATATTATAATTGATGAATATAGTAGTGAAAAGAGTAATCGTCACATACAAATTCACGACCCTAGTCCACATCACGTGTAGACTAACAAAATAGTATGCAAATCTTTATATGTTATTATTACAGAATTTTTGTTGGCGTATTTTGGCATGGAGGCATCATGAGTTTTGTTTGTTTCAAATATTATTTTAATAGATGGGGTAATAGACCAGCGTGGGAAAAAGTATGATACGCGCCGACACGTTTTGGATCGGACTACTTCTCCTCACGTCATCGCTATCCGTCACTACTCTTATTCCAGAGCTAGTTGGATATGTCATTATTCTTAGCGCCTACATGGTATTTGTCGGAGTACTCCTCGTCACTGACCGGTTCGCAGTCGTCTATCACTGGGCAATTGTCCCAATGATAGTGTTGACATGGACTGTATTCGCGCTCACAACAGTACTTGACCCTACCGGTGCAGGGATCATTCGCCTTGGCGCGTTCGTCGTGATTACCGGTATCAATCTCTTTGTCGTTCCGGCAGTTATCGACCGGGCTGCCCTCCATGATGTTATTGCCTACACGGCCGGAGTGTCCATTCTCATCGGATTACCGACAGTTATCTTCGGAGCATACGAGATTGCTGGACTCACCATCTCGCCGTGGCACACGAGCCACGAACTCTTCGGGATCTCTCTGAACACTCTGCGGTCGGTATTCAGCAACCCGAACACACTAACTGGTTTCTCGGCTCTGGGGACGGTTGCTGCTGGGGCGGGCTTTGTCCGTTCCCACGGCGCGCTAACCGCAGGATTAGTCGGGTTGAATGCTCTCGGTGCCTACCTTGCGAGCGGACGAGCGGGACTGCTAGCGCTCATCGTTGCAGGTGTACTGTACGTCGTCTATCGGCTTCTCGGACGTATTGCGCTGGCAGGTCTCGTGGGTGCCGGCGCGCTCACAGTAGTAGCTGGGTTTGCGATGGCGTTAGGCATCGTTCCCGGACCGAGTGCTGTTTCGCACGTTGATCTCAGCAGTCGCCGCGCTATTTGGACGGCGGCGTACGAAGCGATACTCAATAGGCCCGCAATTGGGTGGGGGCCTGGAAAGGACAAGACGGTGCTTGCGAGATATATCGGCGAGTCAAGTCCTGTACGAGGAACTCACAACAGCTATATTCGAATGTTCCTGATCGGAGGACTCCTCGGCGGTGGGGCATATCTCGCCATCACTATTAGTACCGTCATGATTGGGTTACAGAATGCCGACTCCGAAACGCTGTTTACTTTTCTCTTGCTTATAATGTTTCTCATCATGCAGATTTTTGAAGGCATGACAATATTTGGACTCAGTTTATTCTCGACGCTGGGGGCTTTCTTTGTCGGCTACATACAGGCATCATCTACGATAAGCAAAGTTGTGGTATTTGATATACATAAACTAGTTCCTAGATTGGGCAGATGATTCGACGCTAAGCAGTATCTCGACCGCGCTGTAGGGTCTCCGATACCGTTATGTGCTCTATTGAAAATGGAGGACGGCGGCGGGATTACTCCGTAATAGCTTAAGGAGATGAGGCCGAGAAGTCGATAATGGCAGTCGTACTCCTCGACCTCGTCGAAGAGGCACTCCGTGTAGCCAAACAAGCGTAGGGAAAGCATGCGGGCAAGCCCGAGTCAGGCGGGCTTGCCCGCGCGACTCACATCTTCGCACACTGTATCCGCAAGGAAGAAGGTCTACACCTTCACCAAACTCATCGACCGTCTGAGCCTCATGCCGGAAGTGTGCGATCTGCTTGGGCTCCATCCAGATGCGCTGCCTGATCCAACCACGTTCTACCACCCACTCGATCGGTATGCGATGTACGTCTGACGGGCGTTGCTGCGCGTTTCAGCGCAGCAACACCCGCAGTCTGGACACGTCGCATTGGACAGCACGTTCTTCGAGCGCAAACAAACTTCCCAGTACTACCTCCAGCGATGCGGCCGCACCGTTAAGACGATCAAAGCGACGACGCTGACCGATACAGAGTCGCTTACGGTGTTGGACGTCCATTGCGGTATCGAGCGCGAACACGACACCAAGGCCGGACCGCGGGTCGTCCGCCGGAACGCGGACGACCTGCGGTCAGTGGCTGCTGACAACGGCTTCCAGGACTGGCACACCGAATACGAAATCGCTACACTGGATGTCGAGTACCTCGTTCATCACCAAGAATCGAGACCGATGGCCGTTGGGAATAATGCGCTCATCCGAACAAAGGGCTACACCCAGCGATGGATGTCGGAGACATCCTACTCTACGGTCAAGCGAACGCAGGACTTCGCCCTGCGTTCGCGGTTCTGGTACCGTCAATTCCGTGAGATCGTTCTCTTGTTTGCGCTCAATAACAGCAAGAAGCTCGTCGAGACGCTATGATCGTACTCTCGTACCGCATTTTCAATAGAGCAGTTAGCTGCGTTCGGTAGTCACTGAAGACGTCAATCTCCCATCGCGGGCTGTGCATACGCGAGCGATAGTGCCCACAGAACCGACGAGAGATTCGTTCCGAAGATTGTCCCGCCAGTGAACAACTGTATCACGAGCGCCATGATCACGAGACAGAACGTCGTCAGCGCGAGTGGGGTTTGCTCGCAGACACGCCGGAACGCCAGCACGAGGGCCGACATCGAAAGAACGAGGTAGGCTACCCCGCCGACGATGCCGCCGACGACGAATAATCGGAGATAGCTGTTGTGAGTGCCAGTCAGCGTCTCTCCTGGGTAGAAATCATGTACGATAGCCGCCGTGTCAGCAAGCCCCCATCCGAGAACCGGGCGGGCAGCAAACGCCTCGTACGTCGCAGTCCAAAAGCCGACCCGCGGACCGAGCACTGACTGGAAAAGTACGGTCGGACCGGGAAGAAAACCGAATGCGACTGCAAGCCCGCTGGCGGTAACGAGAGTCCCAGCAATCGTCATGCCGGCGAGAGCGGTCCGGCCGGCGAGGAGATATCCGACAGCAAGGGCTGCGGCGATGACGAACGCGAGAATTGATGCTCGACCGAGGCCGAGAAAGACGCCGAACAAATTGAGCGCACACGCCGCAACCATCCATGGTGAGCGGGTGTGTGCGGCCACGCCGGCCGCACAAACTGCGCCGAACGTGGCCAAAATCCGAAAGTAACTGATTACGTCGAAAATAGAGGCCGGTGTACGCTGAATGATGCCAAGTGTGAACTCCGAGCGCTGGCTGTCTAACACGCGGGCGATTTCTACGCCGGCGATGGTATATTCCGGCCAGATGATTGACGGGAGAGCGAGCAGGACGCATCCGGCACCGACAACACCGACTGCCGTGAACGCGTGTTCACGGGAGACAACGGCCGGCATTACAAACAGCGTAATCGCGGAGAGACCGACGAACGCGCTAAACCGAAGGAGCGCCCGCATGGAGGGATTCAAAACGAGTCCGGCGGCGAACACGACCCACAGCACTACCGTCGGGTAGAGAAGCGCTCGGTGGACTTGAACGGGTATGTTGGACCAACGATACTCGCGGAACCCGCGAAAGTCATCATGTGTCGTGACAGCTATCACGAGGAACATCCCGTAGGCCCCGATGACCATGAGGTTCCCGGTGAATCGAGAAACGAATATCGAGAGCGCGAGAGCACAACTACCCAGAACGAGATAGAATGCGGCGAGAGTTCTATCCATGACCGAGAGAGCGACCCCCAGTCAACTGATTGTTTCGGTATCCTCGCTACAGGGTTCCCATCGCCGCGAATAGATCGGTGGCCAGTATAAATGATAAGCAATTCAACTGTCAAGAATGCCGTGAGTCCGTTGAATAGCCATATTCATCAGTTCGGACAGCTGGATCGACTGTCGGGACGTCGAGGGTTGTGCGTAGCCGACGAAGACTGCGCCAAGCGTCGAGACCACGCTCACCCCGAACAGGGTCGCACCGGAGAACGTCTGTAGAAGTAAAAATCCGACCACAAGAACAACCAGACAAACATCGACGAACTCATCGCTTCCGGGAGAGATGTTCTCGGCGGTCTGGCGGAGCGCTGCCATCAGTGCGGCTACGCATACTGCAAGATACGCAACTCCTGAACCAATGCCACCGATCAGGAACACCCGGAGGTAGCTGTTATGTGTGCCTGCATCGCCAAAATACGAGGGCCCTTCGAACCAGCGGTCGATTACGAGTCTGTCCATCCCAAGTCCCCACCCAAAGAATGGACGATGGGCGATGGCCTCAACTGTCGCCGACCAGATGGCACCGCGGCCGTTGAGTGCAATCGCGGTTGGTAAGTTCGAAGAGGGAGTAGCTTGAATTACCAATAGGCCCCCCGCAAACACAATAAGCCCGCCGATTGAGGCCGCCGTCAGCCCACGAACGCCAAAGACATAGTAGGTGGCAGCGAGACCGGCTGCTGCGCCCAAGACGAGCAGTCCGGAACGGCTCTCCGTGATGAGCACACCGAACACGTTCACGGCTACGAGTGCAGCGGCCATCGGCGTCTGGTCGCGCGCCCATTCCGCGCCGGCAGCGATGGCCCCGAACACCGCAAGCGCGGCAAGGTTGTTTGGCGTCGTGAATACAGACCGTGGGATGTAGTAGGTGAACGTGGCGAATTCTTTGGGTCCGGCCCACGGTTCGAGAACGACTGGACCGACAGCAATTTCTCCCATGAGAACGACCGGCAGCCCTACGAGAGTCAGACCGGCCCCAGCCCGAGAGACTGCGTGATAGGCTGTCCGACGGTCGATAACGGCTGGCAAAACGAGTACGTTGACGGCTGTCAAGAGGGTGAATGCGGCCAAACGCAATACCGAACTCCGGCCGATATTGGCGATGAAACTGATGACGAAGAATGCCCAGACGGCAATCAGTGGGTAGATGATGGGACGATAGGCGAAGATGGCTACATTATCTTTGAGGAGGAACAACCACGTCAGTAGTGCATACGCGATAGCCACGAGCACATAGCCGACGCCTGTTGAAATCAACGGAGACGAAGAAAGCGATACAGTGAAAATGATCGTCATGAAAGTTGCAATACTACGGTTCACACTTCTCCATTAAGAGATAGTGGTTTGTGCGCTTTGTAATGTCTACCGATTGACCGTAGTGGCTCGGTATTAAGCAACGGCGACTGTGCGTAGCCAATAGTAAGCGCCCAGAGTACTGACGACAGATTGGTGCCGAAAATCGTCGCGCCGTCGAACAGCTGAAAAACGAGTACCATAACGACGAGACAGAACGTCGTCAGCGCGAGTGGTGTTCGTTCTCGAATACGTCGGAACGCCGCCGCAAGTACGGACCCACACAATACGAGGTAAGTTACCCCGCCAACGATGCCACCGATAACGAACAGTCGGAGATAGCTGTTGTGGACGCCAGTGAAGGGCCCGGAGTAATGGTTTCCGATTGCGGTCCCTGTATCGACGAGGCCCCATCCAAAGAACGGTCGCGCAGCAAACGTCCGAAACGACGCCGTCCAGTATCCAGGTCGGTCGCCAAGCGCTGCACGGAGCGGTTCTGTCGGTCCGGGAAGGACACCGAATGCGATGGCGAGAGCAATCACGGTGGCTCCCGTCCCGGCAATCGTTACGCCCACGAGAGCGATCCGACCGGCGAGATAGTATGCGAACACGAGTACGGCTGCAACCACGACGGCGAGCCGTGCCGCACGCCCAAGCGTGAGATAGACGCCAATGAGGTTTAGCGCTGCGACGATAGCCATTCGTGGCGAGCGGGTCCGTGTGGCTACGCCGGCTGCTGCAACGGTTCCCATGGCGACGAGCACACGGAAATAATTTTGCTGGTCGAAAATGAACGTTGGCGAGCGAACGTGTGTGTCTAAAATGAAAACATATGTTGCAGACACACGGTCAATCGTCCACCCTAAGACGGAAAATTCGCCCAGTAACGCTGATGGAAGACTGAGTAGTACGCATACCGCCCCGACGATGCCGATAGCTGTGAAGGCTTGCTCGCGTGTGACGACCGCCGGGACGACGAAGAGTGTAATCGCGGAGAGAACGATGAACGCACCCGTCCGGAGCGCGGAACTCGGAGAGGGATTGAGTGCCAGCCCAAGTAAAAACACCCCCCAGAGAACGGTGGCCGAAAAGAGGATTACTGGCTCGTATCGAAACGGAATGTCGGGCAACCAACGGTTGCGGATGTCATTGATAGGGGCGGTCGCCACAACAGCCGACACGACGAAAACGGCGTACGAGACGAGAACAATGAGATTTCCAACGAACCGAGAGACGAATATCGAGAGACCAAATATACAACTTCCGAGAAGAAGATAGAACGCAGCAAGCGGTTTTTCCATGGCTGAGATCGCAATCTCTGTCCAAATGATTGTTTCGGTAACCGCTCCATAGGTAGTGGATGCAATCTCTATCTCGTTTTGTCGGCCGGCAACCCAGTACGATTGACATTCATAACATTGAAGATTGAACCACCCGATTTTGTCCTATCTGATGGACGTTTGTTTCCTCATCAATCAACTTGCGCCGGGCGGCGCACCGACGCTGTTGCTCGATATCGTTGCGAACACCGACGCCAACATCGATATCGACTACACCGTCTGTTTCATCGAGGGCGAGGATACGCTTTCGGCGGACTTCGAAGACGCAGGTGCTCGGGTACTGGACTTCGGTGGGACGTTCAAATTCGATCCACGAGCACTCTCCAGAATGGGCCGCTTTTTCCGGCGCGAGGAGTTCGATATTCTCCACACACATCTTCCGTATTCACAGACGCTTGGCCGTATCTTCGGTCGGCTTGGCGGCCTCAAAACAGTAGTCAGCACGCAGCACAGCATCTCAGATCACTACCATCCACTGACCGGGACGCTCGAACGCCTGACGCGCCCACTCGATACGAAGACCATCGCCATCTCCGAAGGCGTCGAACGCTCCTTTACCGGCTCCGCCCGCCAGTACGAGCCAGGCCAACCCGGCCAGTGGTGTACCATCTACAACGGTGTTGACGTCACTAGCTTCAACGAGCGGGTCAGGACCGCCGACATCACCGCTCTCGAATCGCAATACGGAATCGACGATGAGCCGACATTCTTGAGTGTTGGGCGGTACGTGCCAGCGAAATCCCAAGCCGATCTCGTCGCCGCGATGACCCGCGTCGTTGACACCCACCCCGACGCGCGGCTGTTCATCATCGGCTGGGGCGACCTCAAAGACGACCTCAGGGCGGCAGCGAGCGACCGCGGTCTCTCGGCGAACGTCACCGTCACCGGGCGCGTGCCGCCCGCCGACATCCACGAATACTACGCCTTTGCCGACGCCTTCGTGACATCTTCGACGATGGAGGGACTGGGAATCGCGGGACTGGAAGCGATGGCGGCAGAACTCCCCGTCGTCGCCACCGCCGTACCCGGCCTGCGCGAAATCGTTATTGAGGGCGAAACAGGGCTACTAGTCCCCCCAAACGCTCCTGATCAGCTGGCCGATGCGATGGTGCGTGTTCTGCGAACCGACAAATCATACGGAACGAACGGCTACGAGCGTGCCGCAGCCACCTTCGACATTCGAAAAACTGTCGCCTCGTACCACGAACTCTACGGCGAGCTGTGTAGCGATGTGAACCCACCGATGACCGCCCGACACGACTGAAAACGTATTTAGCCCAACGCACTCGATTTTCGACCATCCAATCGATGGTTTCCCATCCAAATGTTGTGGTCGTGGTGATGGATACTGCACGTGCCAGAGATATCGTCGGCTCTGACCACCGAGGTACGTCTCTCTCCGCTATCGACCAACTCGCCGAGGAGGGCACCGAGTACACGCAGGCGTTCACGGGGTCACCATGGACGCTTCCGTCCCACGCCTCGCTGTTCACCAGCACGTATCCGTCAAAACACGGCGCACACGCGGGCCACAAGCATCTCGATGACGATCTCCCGACCCTCGCCGAGGCGTTCCGAACGAACGGGTACGAGACAGTTGCCGTCACGAACAATACGTGGATTTCCGAGGAATTTGGCTTTGCGCGCGGGTTCGAGACGGTCTATAAGACGTGGCAGTACGTTCAGACAGACACCGACCTCGGCGAGGTTGCCCGCACGACCGAGGGCCGTGCCACCGTTCGTGCGCTCGCCGACCGTCTAACCGAGGGGAACCCGCTCGTCAACGTCGCCAACGCCTTGTATGGGAAATTCCTCCGCAAGCGTGCTGACGACGGCGCACGCCGGACGAACGAGTGGATTGCTGACTGGGTCACAGACCGGAATTCCGATCATCCGTTTTTTTGCTTCGTCAACTACCTCGAACCCCATCTCGAATACCGCCCGCCGAAGTCCTTCGCCGAGGAGTTTCTGCCAAACGGCATCACCTACGACGAGGCAATGGACGTGCCACAGGACGCGTGGGGATACATTGCGGGCGAGGCTTCCCTTACGGAGCAAGAATTGGAAATACTCCACGCGCTCTACCAGGCAGAAATAGCCTATCTCGACCGTCGCGTCGGCGAACTCAGAGATTATCTCGAAACCGCCGGCGAGTTCGAGGACACGGTGTTCGTCGTGACGAGCGACCACGGCGAGAACATCGGCGACCACGGCATGATGGACCACCAGTACAGTCTGTACGATACCTTACTCCACGTCCCGCTGGTCGTCCACGGCGAGGGGTTCGGGACGGGCCAGAACGAGGACCTCGTCCAACTCACGGACCTCGCACCGACGCTCCTCGATGCGGCCGGCATCGATGCGCCGGAGCTGCGTGAGGAATCACAGGGCCGGTCGTTCCATCCAGCGGCGGAGACGGAACCCCGCGAGTGCGCCATCGCCGAATACATGGCTCCACAGCCCTCGATGGACGCGCTCGAACAGCGTGTGGGGAGTCTCCCGGCTGAAGTACGTCGCTACGACCGTTCGCTGCGTGCGATCCGTACCGATGATTGGAAACTGATTCGAGGCTCGGACGGCTCGCACGAACTCTATCATCTCACAGACGAACCCGTGGAGCAGACAGATCTTTCGGCCGAGAACACAGACCGCGTTGCAGCGCTCGACGACTGTCTCGACGACTGGCTGGCATCGTTCGATCATGCCGAAGCGACCGGCGACGTTTCGATGACTGATGCGACGGAGGCACGGCTCGAAGACCTTGGCTATCTTCAGTAGTTCAACGCTGTTGCGAGACGACTCGGGAGGTTTATGAGCGATGCAGTACGCCCGCAAAACAGGTGACTGACGTGAGTCTATTCGATATAGTAAAGCAGACAGCGACAGGGCGTCGATTTACGCTTACTGATATTCGACGCGGAATAGAGAACCCACGACAGGCGGTGTCGAAAGTAAATCAACTATACAACCACCTCCGAGCTGGCCAACGCTATAATCCAGAGGGGATCGATGTCTTCGCGGAAGATTGGGACAACCTCATCATCCTCGATGCCTGCCGATATGACGAGTTCGAGCAACGCTCGATGCTTCCCGGACGAACCGAAAGCCGCATCTCGCGTGGAAGCACCAGCCCTGAGTTTATTCGGGGGAATTTCACCGAAAAGACGCTCCACGATGTCGTCTATATCTCGGCCAATGGCTGGTATGCAAAACTCAAAGACGACATCGGCACGGACGTTCATGCTTTCGAGTTCGTCGAGCGCGATGCGATGGGGGGGCTAACCTCGCGCCCGGAAACAGTTGCTGCCGCCGCGCGCGATGCCGCAGAGAAGTACCCTGAAAAACGGCTTCTCGTCCACTTCATGCAACCACACCAGCCATATCTTGGGCCTACGGGCGAACGATTCGAGTTCAGCACAGGCATGCAGGATACTATACGACAGACTGACGCGAGCTACAGAGATGTAATACAAGCCTACCGTGAGAACTTGGAGCTCGTACTCGCAGAAGTCGAACCACTACTAAACGATCTCGGCGGAAAGACCGTCGTCACCGCTGACCATGGCGAGTTACTCAACGACCGCGAGCGGCCGATACCGATACGGACGTACGGTCATCCAGAGGGCGTCTATGACGAGCATCTGGTGAACGTTCCATGGCATATCTATGAGAACGGCGACCGAAAGAAAATCGTTGCAGAACAACCATCCATGGGAACGAATGAAGTCGATTTCGAGCAAGTCGAACAAAACCTCAGGGACCTCGGATATCGAGCATAATATAAAATCAGCGGTTGAGCAATAGCCGGCTCTTGTTAAACTCTTGTAGGAGGTGCCAGATGTAGTGTGTCCTACGAATTTAGATGCCGATGGCATTGGATAAAATGAGGTGAAGTATTCACCAATCGCAATAGCATTCGATAACATGCCATCGACCCCAATTCGTATATTTTGACAATACAAAGATTTATTACGTGTAGGTATCTGTCTGAAGTATGTCTGAGGAGCCGCCGTTCAGTAGGCGACAATTTTTAAGGGTTGCAGGTGCGGTCGGAGTTCTCTCCGGAACAACGGGAACTGCAGCCGCTCAGCAGTCAGATGGAAAGCGAAACGAACTGCTCGTCGGCATCGCCCCATCGGCAAATGCTCGCCAAACCGCCCAGCGGGCGCTCCCGTCCGAGGCACGAATCGTCGGCGAGAACAACACGCTCGGCTACGTCAGGGCCGAGTTGCCCGAGCGCAACTCAGCAAGTACAGCGGCCAGCGTCGCCAGCACTGTCGCCTCCCGTCGGGGCGTCGAGTACGCCGAACCAAATGCTATTTATGAGACGGTTGCTGTCCCGAACGACCCGCGCTTCGGCGACCAGTACGCCCCGGAGATGGTGAACGCACCGGCCGCGTGGGACACCACCTACGGGGACGGCGAGGTGACGATTGCAGTCGTCGACCAAGGCATCAAAGACGACCATCCTGACCTCGAAGCCACCGTTGCGAGCGATCGCGCGCGAGATTTCGTCGATGACGACGATGACCCCTATCCCGATTCGCTTTCGGAAGAACAGCACGGCACGCACGTCGCCGGCATCGCGGCCGCCGGGACGAACAACGACACCGGTGTTGCGGGCATCAGCAACGCGACACTGCTCAGCGTTCGTGCGCTCGACGAGACCGGATCTGGGTCCACCGCCGATATCGCTGATGGCATCCAGTGGGCCGCAGACAACGATGCGGACATCATCAACCTCTCGCTCGGTGGCGGATTCACCGAGACACTACAGAAGGCGGTCTCCTACGCCTATGAGGAGGGCGTGTTGCTCGTCGCCGCGGCAGGCAACGACAGCGGCTCGGTCAAGTATCCCGCGGCCTACGACGAATGTGTGGCTGTCTCCGCGCTTGACCCCGACGGCAGTCTCGCATCCTATTCGAGTCGGGGTCCCGAAATCGAACTCGCCGCCCCGGGAACGAACCTGCTTTCGACGTGGACCGACAATGGCTATAATTCAATTTCAGGTACCTCGATGGCAGCGCCGGTCGTGTCGGGTGTTGCGGCACTAATGCTCTCACAGCAAAAGCTCTCGAACGAGCAAGTGCGTTCTCATCTGAAGAACACTGCGGTTGATACCGGTCTATCCAAGAAGAAGCAGGGAGCCGGTCGGGTCGATGCGCTGGCCACAGCACGCTCGCTCTCACACACGCTGAAAATCGATGGGAAAGGCCCGCTGACCGAGTATGATTTCACGGTTAGCGGTGACCTCACCGGCTACAAAGCAATCAATGCCGCGGATGTCATCGATGATCTGCAGGCGAGCGGTAGCGTTGGGGGCGGGCGGGACGTGTATGCTTTCTCGGGTGAGATCACCGACATCAGTGTGGATGGTCCCGCCGACATCTATCTCGACGGCGAGGCAGTCACCGTCGCGGAGCTGCTGCCGAACATCCTGAAGTTCGACGGACAGGGACCGTACACCGACTACGAGTTTTCGGTCGACGGAAATCTAGTTGGCTACAAGGGAATCAACAGTGCGGACGACATTGACCCCGAACGCGGCCATGCTGCTGGCGGCGTCGGAAGTGGCCGGGACGTGTACGCTTTCTCGGGTGAGATCACTGATATCGCTCTTGATGGTCCTATCGATGTTTACCTCAACGGGGAGACAGTCAGCATTGCGGAGCTGCTGCCGAACGTCCTGAAGTTCGACGGACAGGGACCGTACACCGACTACGAGTTTTCGGTCGAGGGAAACCTCGTCGGCTACAAGGGTATCAATGGTGCGGACAACGTCGATGAATCACGTGCTACTGGTGGCGTCGGAAGCGGACGGGATGTCTACGCTTTCTCCGGCGACCTCACTGATATCAGCATAGATGGTCCCATTGATGTCTATCTCAATGGCGACGTTATCGATGTGAGTCCCGATCACACACTGAAAATCGACGGGACAGGTCTGCTGACCGAGTACATCTTCTCGGTTAGTGGTGATCTTGCTGAACACAAGGCCATCAACGGCCCGGACTCGATTAGTGGACCAAACGCGAGCGGTAGCGTTGGGGGCGGGCGGGACGTGTATGCTTTCTCAGGAGAAATCACCGACATTAGTGTGGATGGTCCTGCCGACATCTATCTCGACGGCGAGGCAGTCACCGTCGCGGAGCTGTTGCCAAACGTCCTGAAGTTCGACGGACGGGGACCGTACACCGACTACGAGTTTTCGGTCGGTGGAAATCTAGTTGGCTACAAGGGTATCAACAGTGCGGACAACATCGATGGATCACGTGCTGCTGGTGGTGTCGGAAGCGGACGGGATATCTACTCTTTCTCGGGCGAACTCACTGATATTAGTCTAGACGGCGCTGTTGATGTGTATCTTAATGAAGAATTGTTGAGAACAGGTCCCAAGCATGTGTTGAGTTTTGACAGCAACGGCGGTCGCTTCTCGTACGAGTTTACAGTTGACGCCAACCTCGAAAAGA
Organism: Halococcus sp. PRR34; assembly: GCF_028617175.1. Taxonomy (NCBI): domain Archaea; kingdom Methanobacteriati; phylum Methanobacteriota; class Halobacteria; order Halobacteriales; family Halococcaceae; genus Halococcus; species Halococcus sp. PRR34. The sequence continues at coordinate 13,966 of NZ_JAQJDA010000033.1, forward strand.
GCACTGCGAGGGGCGCAACGATTGACGACAACGACACCATCTCGGGCAACACAGCGACTGGTCAAGGTGGTGGTGGTGGTACTGACAGCTACACCTTTTCTGGAGAGTTGCGCAACATCAGTGTAAACGGCGATGCCACAGTCTATCTCAATGGCACTGTGATCAACGGTGATTCACCAGCCATCGGCATCCACAACGGCCTCAGCGATGCCAACTTCGACACCATCGATCGGATGGAAACGTGGCAAAACACTGGCTACGATGTCCAGAACCTGTTCGTCCCCTGGAACCCCGACGAGAGGCATATGAACTGGCTGTTCGATCGAATCCTCCCACAGATCTGGAACGCTGGCCGGACGCCGCTGATCACGTGGGAACCGTACACGCCCGGCGCACGGACCGCATCGGTCGATACCCAGTCGCTCGTCGAGCGCAACGAGTACGACGCCTACATCGAAAGCCTCGCCGACACCACACCGGACGACATCGAAGTCCGTATCGGCAACGGCAACTACGACGACTACATCGACAACTGGGCGAGCCGACTCCAAAACGCCCTCGCGGGCTCCAGCGGTCGACAAGCGTATCTCCGGCTCGCCCACGAGATGAACGGCGACTGGTACCCGTGGTCGCCGACCGTCGGCGGCTCCACACCGCAGAGCTACGTCGGCATGTGGCGACGCGTCCACAGTCGATTCGACCCGCAGGGTATCGGCGACGACCTTCAGTGGATGTGGTGCGTGAACGCCGAGGATGTCGGCTCCTACACGGCCGAGCAACTGTATCCGGGCAACGGATACGTCGATTGGCAGGGTGTCGATGGCTACAACTGGGGCCGCAGCCAAAGCTGGTCGAGCTGGGACTCGCCGGACAGCATCTACGGCGGGATGTTCGATCGGCTGTCGGGTCTCGGAAACAAACCGATCTGTGTTGCGGAGTTCGCCTCCTCCTCGAAGGTAAGTGGAGGCTACGACCCACAGCGCAAAAACGAATGGATTCGGGACGCACTCGCGTACTTCGAGAACCAGGGCATCGACATGTGGTGCTGGTTCAACGAAGACAAGGAAACCGACTGGGCAGTCTTCAACGGGATGCGTGGCACCGAGACGGTCGCCCACAACGGACAGCAGGTCAACGCGTACAACGCCTATCGAGAAGCGATCGATTCGTACGCGACCGTCAGCGGCGCGGCGATGGCGGAATCGAACGTTACCGAACAGGCCATCAGTGACGATTAACCCAGCTTTGGACGGCTGATCCCGTTGGTTCGAAACCGCTGACCGCCGACCGATCCGAACGGCTCACCGGTGGTCGCTTCCACTGAGTGCTTCCAGCTTGGCCGTCGTTCGTGCCACCGTGTCGCTCCATGCGTGCTCGGTGACCACCAGCTCTCGTCCGCGCTCGCCACACGTCTTGCGGCGCTCCGAAGAAGAGGCTAGTTCGTCGAGTGCATCGGCAAACCCTTCCGAGTCACCAACGGGAACAGTGATACCCGCCTCTTCGAGCATCGGGACCAACTGCGCGAGATCGCTCGTGACGGCAGGTGTGCCCGACGAGAGTGCTTCCAGCACCGTCCGCGGCAGCCCCTCGGCTCGGCTCGGGAGGACGAAGAGATCGGCCCCACGATACAGCTCCGACATCTCCTCGTGGGGGACCTCACCGAGGAATTCCACCGCATCGTCGAGTCCGCGGTCGGCGACGCGGCGTTCGAGGTCCGCTCGCAGCGAGCCCTGACCGGCGAAGTGAAGCCGGGCCTCAGGATGAGTCTCTCGAACCTGCTCGATCGCCGACAGCGCATCATCCGGTCGCTTACCCTCGACCAACCGACCGACGAACAGCACCGCGGGATCGCCCGTGATGCGATCGCTTTCGTCGCCGTCGGGCGAGAAACGGTCAGTGTCAATGCCGTTCGCCACCACGTTAATTCGAGTCCTGACGCCGAACTCGCGGAGCCGGCTGGCGTCGGTCTCGGTGTAACAGAACACCGCATCGGCGCTGTCGAAGGTCGCACGCCCGAGCGTGCGGAGATACCAGCGAAAGACCCACTCGGGGGCCGACTGCGAGTAGAGGCCGTGGTTCGTGATCGCGAGTGGCGTCGAATCGAGTCGGCGTTTGACCGCCGCGAGGTTGGTAGAGAAATAGAGATGCGAATGGGCGTGCATCACGTCGAACTCGTCGGCATTCCGGAGGAAACGTGCGACCCCCATCGAAAGGCTGTTACCGAGCACTTCTGCGGTCGCGGGTCGACGGACCACGGTGTAGCCAGCGCGCTCCTCGCGGCGCGGGCGGGTTCCGTCACCGATCGTGAGCACCGTCACGTCGTGGCCCATCGCGGCCTGATCGCGGCTCATCGCGTGAACGTGGTAGGTACCGCCGCCGACGACCTCCGGGTAGGTCTTCTGAGCGATTCGCAGGATGCGCATCTATCCACCCTGCATGCAGACGGCTCAAAAGCGGTTCGATGCACGTTTGAGTCGACTCGCACGATTCCGGTACGCTTTACCCGATCGTCCGATTCCTTCGGCCAATGATACTCGTCACTGGCGGTGCGGGCTTCATCGGCGGTCATCTCGCCGAGGCGTTCGTCCGCGACGGCTACGATGTCGTCACGCTCGACAACCTCGATTCGTACTACGACGTGGACATCAAACACCGAAACGTCGAGTGTGCCCGCGAAGCCGCCGAAGAGGGAACGGGGAGCTACGAACTCGTCGAAGGAGACATTCGTGATGCCGACCTCGTCGACGACCTCGTCGACGATGCCGAATACGTCTTCCATCAAGCTGCACAGGCCGGCGTGCGAACTAGCGTTGAGAATCCTCGGCGAGTGAACGATATTAACGTCGAAGGAACGCTGAACGTGCTCGATGCGGCGCGCGAATCACCCGTTGAGCGAATCGTTTTCGCGAGTTCCTCGTCAGTCTACGGCAAGCCAACCAGTCTCCCTTACGAGGAAGACCATCCGACGACGCCGATCAGTCCCTACGGCGTCTCAAAACTCGCCGCCGAGAACTACGTCCGGGTATACAGCGATCTCTACGATCTCCCGACCGTCGCGCTCCGATACTTCACCGTTTACGGTCCACGGATGCGGCCGAACATGGCGATCAGTAACTTTGTTTCCCGTTGCATGAACGATGAGCCGCCGATTGTCTACGGCGATGGTACGCAGACACGCGATTTTACCTATGCCGACGATATCGTCCGAGCGAACGCGAAGCTGCTTGAGACCGACGCCGCCGACGGCGAAGTGTTGAACATCGGGAGCACAGATAACGTCTCTATCGCGACGCTCGCCGAGGTCATCCGAGACGAGATTGCCCCCGATCTCAGTATCGAGTATGGCGAACGCCAAGCCGGCGACGCCGAACACACACATGCGGATGTGACGAAGGCGAACGTTGTAATCGGGTACGAACCCACGGAGGACATCCGTAGCGGTGTTCGGAAGTTCATTACATGGTACCAAGAAAATCGTGAATGGTACGAGCCGCTTGTCCGCTCCTCCTGAACTGTCTATCCTATGCACCCATTCGGCATATCCTGAATTCTCTGCTAGATTTTGTGTCCGCGCTCATGACATCTACATAACATCATTCGGTTTTTATCGTATCTATGTAGCGCTCCTGGGTTAGCGTGAATTAGACAAACACGAAATCTCAAATCATCATTCGCACAAGACCCTTCACAACGCTTAATCCTACCGCATCACTCAGACAAAGTGATCAGTCGCATCCATGGAGCTCACCACCGGGCTACGGTATCGCGTCGCGAGCACCCTCGGGACCGCCGTGCTCGTCGTGGGCGCGATCGTGGTAGCCAATCACCCGTTCGCTCAGCGGGTCCTGACGTCGCTCCCCGTCTCGGGCCGGCTCGTGCCCACGACACTCACCGACGGGGCGTTGACGGTGGCCGCAGCCACCGCCCTCGCCGTGGTGTTCGTCGCACTCGGGCCGCTGTTCAAGCCCCGGCCCCGCCGGATCCTCGACACCATCTCGCTCACTGTCCGTCGGCTGTTTGCCGCGTCGCTCGCGCT
>NZ_JAQJDA010000034.1:0-17551 GCF_028617175.1 Halococcus sp. PRR34
GGTCACTGATTCATCCGCTTCATTCCTACAACGTATCAGCTATTGGGCTGTTGAGCCAAAGTGGACAACTAGCGACATTGGGCAGCGATCTGGCCCAACCACGCCCTTTTGATATACGATAGATGGTTAGCACTGATTTCGATACAGAACGCGCGTACAACGACGAACAGTTCGCAGCTCAGACCATCTCAACGAGCGAACGGATGAAGGTCGCCCTCGGATACTTCGGGCCAGGACAGTTCATTCCGGTCCATTCTCCCGACAGCGACGTCACGATCGCTGTCCAGTCAGGAACTGGTGTGATCCGCGAAGGGTCAGAGGAGCACATCGTCGAGCCAGGCGACGTTGTCGTCGTGAAAGCAGGGACCGATCGAGGAGTGAGGGCCAATGACACGGAGCTGGAAGCGTTACTGGTGACGGCCCCACCACCGTCGGACGCCGAACACGATCCTGTTAGAGCAGGAATTCGGCGCGATGAGTTCGATCCGCAAGCAGACGACGCATAGATGGGTCAAATCGCTACTATCGAACGAACCGTTCGATGATTGTGATAGATGTGTCGCGACCGCAGCGGCAAGCGTCTATCCGTTGTGCAGCGGGATGAGCGCAGCTATCGTTTCACGGTGGGCGCGTCGATATGTCCTCACCAGTGCTCTGTTTTTGGTGGTATGGCAAACCGGCGTGCTGGTTGGCCTTCGGCCTCGAACGGAGGTGCTGCTCGGCGTGTTTGGGTTTGTTCTCCACATGATCTTCGGGAAGGCCTACTCACTCGTTCCGTCGTACTTCGAACGTGAGCTCATAGTCACTCGTGCGCCCGGGGTACAGTTTCCCCTCACAGTCGGTGGAACGTGTAGTCTCGCTGTAGTGTCAGCTCTACCGGGTTTAGAGTGTCTTGAGCCTATTGGAGCGAGCCTCTGGGGACTCGGTGTCGGCGTGTTTCTCGTGGGCCTCCTCTGGACGATCCGTGGGAATCTCACTGGAGAAGCGACTGGAACGGGGGAAGCGAACGCCGACCGACGATCGGTAGATCGGGTTGCAAACGGGTTCGTTCCGGTTGCACTAACCTACTTGGCGATCGGCTCATACGAAACGGTCGCAATTCACACCGGTCTCCCGACGCTCTTCGACGGGTACTTTCCACGCGTCTCCCATCTGCTCGCGGCTGGAACGGCGACAATGCTTGTGTTCGCTCTCGGATTTCGATTGCTCCCGCGATTTCTGGTCGCATCCCCACCCCTGTGGCTCGTCGTCCTCGTGCTTCCAGCGGGCGCACTCGGACCGCTACTCCTCGCAACGACGCTCGGCAGCAGTAGTGCTTGGTTCACACTCGGCGCGGTCATCGAAGCCTTGGCTATGATCGGATTCACACTTACATACGCGGTGTTATTCGTTCGGTCGGACCGCCGACGTGTCGGATTTTACGGCGTGCTCGCCGGTGCAGGGAGTGGGGTATTAGCGATCACACTGGGACTGTCGTTCGCGTTCGGCCACCTTTCGCCGTCGTTGGCGCTCGCTCACTTCCGACTCAACGTGCTCGGCTTTCTGGGACTCACCATCATCGGCGTCGCATACCAATTCTATCCTCCCGCTATCGGGACTTTTCGTGGGGCGTCCAATCACGCCGCCTTGCTTTCTATCGGATGCCTTGCTGGTGGTCTTCTCAACCAAGTGGTTGGCCTTGTCGGTCAACTGAGGCTCATGATTCTGTCCGGAGAGCTACTGACGCTCATCGGAACAGTTGTATATGTCTACCAGATTATCGCTGTATTCCACGCACGGTGATGTGCGATGTACACTTGGAATAAAGTTCGATAGCTGTTCCAAAACCACTATACTGCGGTGCTTGGTCGTTTCATAGATGGTTTCGGCATGGGTGTACCTCATCGTTGCAGCAGTGCTTGAAACCGGCTGGACAATCGGCCTTGAGTACTCCGACGGATTCACGAAGCCCGTACCGGGTGTCGCCACCATTGTCTCGATGGCGATTAGCGTGGTGCTTTTATAGGAATTAGCACTGGTTTTCGGAGTTCTCCCATCACAGGTTATCGACTAGTTAGAGCTGGCGTGCGAGATACAGAGGCTGTATTCAGCAATCCACCGCCTTTTGTTTCACACGGTTCTATTGAATCCGCAGACGGCAGCGGGATAGGTCGCCAGCATCACGGGGTTGAAGCAGGAGAATGTTGTTGTGCAGAAGACACTCTTCCGCTTCGTCAAGCAAGCTGTCTCGATCGCACGAAAGCTCACCGATGCAGCGCTCATGGAGATTAGCGATCCCACCGGCAACGGAGTTGCCGGCTGGAAGCACGCCGTCCTGCACTTTCTCCGCGTTCACATGGATGCGACGCTCAGCGAAGTCCTCGACTGGGCCGAGGAGATGGAGCGAGTGCGAGCCGGAGTGATCAGCGCAACGTTTGGATAGTAGGGAGTAGGGCTGCATCTAAGAGGCGAAAAATCGAACGACAGTACTACGTTCGCTAACTCTACTCGCCGACCAGCATTCATTTCTTACGCAGACCACTCTTGCTGGAGTGCTTCGCCCGCCTGGCCCTTCGAGCGCGCTTCGAGGTAGTTACCGAGCGTGATGAACACGAGGATCAGCGCGGCGGTGTCGAAGTACAGACTCCCCGCGAGCAGCCCCAGAAGTACGACGACCGAGTAGAGATACGCGGTCGAGGACCCGAGCGCGATCAGTACGTCCATGTTCGCCATCCGGTTTTTGATGAGGGCCTTGTAGGCGTTCTCGTAGAACGGTCGGCCGAGCACGATCTGTACCGGGGTCGCAAGCAGGAACTCCACCCAGCCGAACTCCACACCGAGGATCGTCTCCGGGAGCGCCCCGCCACCGAGCACGAGCTTCTCGACCATGAACGCGATCAGCGGGATCGAGAGTGCTGCGCCAAACAGCGTGAGCCGGAGCTGCCGACGGATTTCCTCGTTCCGAGCGGTGTCGCGGCTGTCCTGTTCGGACTCGCCACTATCATCCTCGCGCACGGGCGAGTAGCCAGCGCTCTCGATCGCGTCGTAGAGTTGCTCGCGAGAGACTTCGGCCGGATTGTACTCGACGTTCGCCTCGTCAGTCGCGTAATTGACTTCCGCCGAGATCACGCCAGGGACGTCTTCGAGCGCCGTTTCGTTGGTGTCGGCGCAGTTCGAGCACGTCATATCCGCAATTCCGATGGAGATTGACGTGCTCATTCAATGCCCTTGCTCCTCAGATACCTCGGTTCAAACTCCGGATAGACTTGTGATACGAAAGTAGACCTAATAGAAACTCTATCGATGCACTGACGAGCCTGGTTCCGGGATCCACGCCGAGATCCTCACAGATTCGTCAATCGCTTATTATCAAGGACCTTCATGAAACGGAAGAGCGTCTTGCGCAACGTGTGACTACGTTTCCGCTTCGGTCGTTCGAACGGTCAGCACTGGTATCGGTGACGTTCGCACTAACTTTTCGGTGACACTCCCCAGCATATACCGGTCGAATCCAGTTCGACCATGTGTACCGACGACAATGAGGTCCACATCGTGCTCGTCGATGTACGCAAGAATCTCGCCATGGATCGATGTTCCGAGTACAACTGACCCGGAAACGGGGTCGACCGAAGCATCCGTTGCGAACTCCGTGGCGTCCTCAACGATCTCGGTCGCGTTCTCTTCGAGGAACTTCATCTGCATCTGGATGCGAACATCGACTCCGAGGCTCGTGACATCGACGACCGACAGCAGATGAAGTGCGGCCGTCTCTTCAGTCGCCACGTCGACGCCAGTCTCGAGAGCTTCCCTCGCGCAGTCGCTCCCGTCGGTCGGAACCAGTACGTTTCGATACGGATGAGTGACTGTGACATCGCTATCCGGTCGAATCGTGAGCACGGGGATATCCGCCCGCCTGACGACACGCTCGGTGGTGCTGCCGATCAGGAGCCGTTCGAGACCCTGACGCCCATGTGTGGGCATGGCGATGACGTCGACATCGCGCAACTCGGCATAATCGAGGATCGTGCTATATGGCTCCCCCTGGAGTACTTCTGTAACAGTAGTGACTCCACGCTGGTGAGCACGGTCAGCGGCATCGCGAACGATCCGTTCACCCTCCTCTTCGAGGACATCGATGACATCGCCTTGAATTTGGATAACGCTATCCCGTGTCGTATCCGCGACGTGGAGGATGTGAACCGTTGCATCATGCGCCGCAGCGATATCGAGAACGTGATCGAAGGCGGCTGTTGCTCCGTTACTCCCATCGGTAGGGAGAAGGATCGTCTCAAACATGCGAGATTCTACTAGCCATCACCAATTAAGGATTTTCCGGCCAGCGAGAGTTGCCATCCTCTGGCGGGAGGGGAAAGGGAAGCCCTTGCGCCGATAGACGAGAAATCGGGCGACCGTCGCCCAGTCGTTCAAATCGACTTGCCTGCTGCCGGAGCCGACGAGGTAGAAAAATAGAGTCACGAGTCACCGTCGAACCGAAATGGCATCGGGCGTAGCGCGGGCGTACCCTTCGGTCAGGAGTCCCAACACCCCGACGCTCTGACTCGACAAGGACCCACGAATCGACTCTTCGTCTATCCGAACCTACCGTGTGCGCCCAGTTCATCGGTGGTCATCGGTTCGCCTGCTCTCGCGCGTTGACCGCCAACACCGGCATCTCGGCGTGTCTGATGAGCCGTTCGGCGGTACTCCCGAGGAGATACCGACTCACGCCCGTGCGGCCGGTCGTACCCATCGTGATGAGGTCGACATCGTGTTCGTCGGCGTACCCGAGCAGGTCGCGCGCCGGCAGGCCCTCGCTGACGCTGGTGGTGGCGTCGAGACCCGCCTCCGCGGCGCGGTCGGCAATCGCTTCGGTCGCGCGCTCGCCTTCGGCCTCGAAGCGCTCGATGAGTTCCGGTGGTGGGGTGGAGCCGGGAGTCGGGGCCATCGCGTCGACATCGACGATGATGACCGCGTGGACGCGGGCACCGGCTCTCTTTGCGATCTCGATGCCGTGCTCAATGGCGGCGCTCGCGGCATCACTACCATCAGTCGGGACCATCACGTCCTCGTAGTCGCCGACGAGGTTGCTGCGCTCGGTCACTTTGGTCGTCAGCACCGGACAGGGGGCGCGGCGCACGACGTGTTCGGTCACACTGCCTGCCACATACCGACTCACTCCGGTCCGGCCGTGGGTCCCCATCGCCACCATGTCAGCGTCGTGATTGTCGGCGTACTCGAGTATTGCATTGACGGGTCTTCCCCGCAGCACCGCCGATTCTATTGCGTCACTGTCGAAGACGACTTCAGTCGTCTCGATCGCCTGTTCGTTTTCGGCCTCGATGCGTGTGACGAACTCCGAATCGACGCCACCGGCGTTGAACATACCACCCGCCGTTTGGATGTCGGCGGCGCTGATGAGATGGACCGTCGCGCCGAACGCTCGTGCGAGATAATGGGCGTGTTCGGCGGCACGAATCGCATGTTCGCTGCCGTCGGTCGGAACGAGGATGGTCTCGTACATCGTTCGTCGAGTTAGTTCGCCGGCATATAAATTCAGTTGGCAGTTCCAGAGCGTGGGAACGGGCCTGTGGATTCATGCTCCGTGCACCCGCAGTGAGCGGATCGCTTCATCTCGCTACTGGGGTAGAGTTTTGTCGATTCGTCGCGTAGTTCGTGTCATGAGCGAGAGTGACTCCGAAACGATGGACGAAGACGAGCGGGATGGGTTTCTCGGCAGCGGTGGCACGGGCGTCATCTCTCTATCAACTGGCGAGGAGACGGCACCACATTCGACGCCGGTCTCATACGGCTACGACGCAACCGAATCGGTCTTTTATTTTCGGCTTGCCAACGAACCCGGCGGCGCGAAGGGCGACCTTTCCGGTCGCACCGTCTCGTTCGTGACCTACGGCAACGCCGACGGGTGGAAAAGCGTCGTGGCGACCGGACAGCTGGAGCAAACCACCGAAGAGTCGGTCGCCACCGAGAGCTTGCAAGGACTCGAACGAGTCCACATCCCGCTCATCGATATCTTCGGCAAGCCCCCGCGAGAGGTGGCCTTTGAGTTCTATCGGCTCGTTCCCGACGAGCTAACCACCCGGACGGAAACACAAACCGAACTCTGACGATCACTCAAATTAATTGAACAGAATACGATGAACACGAAAAAGCAAGCTGTAGCGAACGTCCCTAACTGTTCGGCTCGGTCTTCACGACGAGCGCGGGTTGACCCGTCAATCTGAGAACACGGTCGGTGACGCTTCCCAGAAGCGCTCGATACTCTGCCGAGCGATGTTTCGTCCCGAGGACGATCAGACTCACGTCATGCTCGTCAGCATAGTTGGTGATCCTCTCAACGGGGTCGCCGTGTTGCATGGCCGTGACGACTTCGATACCGCGGTCATCGGTTTCGGTACGTATCGTTTCGAGTGTCTCCCGTCCATGTTCGGTGAGACCGTGTTCGGGTCCCTCTGCCGAGTCGACATACTCGTCGCCGCTATACGCCGTATATACGCTCTCGTCGACCACATACAGGGCGTGTAAGTTGGCGTCGTGGGCCACAGTGAGGTCGATGGCATGAGAGGTTGCGTTTTCTGAAGCAACGGTACCATCGGTCGCGAGCAAGACTCGGTCGTACATACAAGCCGGAATTCGATGTCGGTCCGCAATATACTGTCGATCGAGAGGATGTCTCGCTTATCTCACTCACTATTGGTGACGAATATGGACTATACGCTCGTACTCGAAAGTGGATTGACCGCGATCGGTTTCGCCGTTATTGTGTATTCATGTATGCAGAGTAACACCGTCACAATTCCTATTGTTGCCTATAGTATGGGTCGATGTGGATGCACCGCTCGCTATTGATTCTCAGTTACTGAGAACCAGCTTTGTGGTATATATTGTCCGCTCCCGTCTGTTCACCTGTAGGAGGAAAACCCAATGGCAGCAAACCAGATGACCGGCGAAGCAAACACGTTCAGAAGCAACATTGGAGGGATCACCCTTACCGGGAAGGCGCACAGTCTGAGCGCGTGGTTCGTCCTCGCGCTCAGACTCATGATGGGGTATGCGTTCCTCTACTCGGGAGTGGACAAGATCCTTGCCGGTGGATTCGACGCACAGGGATATCTGGTCGGAGCGGTCCCTGAAGGGAGTCCGCTGGTGGGTCTGTTCGCGACGATGGGCCAGACTCCGTGGTTCGTCGACTTCGTGAACGTCGCCGTCCCGTGGGGTGAAGTCCTCATCGGACTTGGACTCCTCGTGGGCTTCCTGACCCGCCTCGCAGCGTTCTGGGGCGCGTTCATGATGCTCCTGTTCTACTTCGGGAACTGGGAGGTCACCCACGGCGTGATCAACGGCGACTTCGCGTACATGCTTGTGTTCCTCGCTGTGGCCGCCTTCGGGGCGGGACGCATCCTCGGCCTCGACGCCATCGTCGAGCAGCACGAGATCGACGGCCAGCCACTCATCGAGCGCTACCCGAAACTGGACTACATCCTCGGGTGATCGTCACCCGGGGGTTGCTCTATACGACGATACCCGTCTGGAATGAGTGAGGCCAAACTACAAACACCACTGAGACACAACAACACATGATGTACGATACCATTCTCGTCCCGACGGACGGCAGTAAGGGAGCGAACGCTGCGGCGCGACACGGACTGAACCTGGCGGAGGCGTTCGACAGCCAGGTCCGGTTTCTGAGCGTCGTCGACGATCGAACGTACAGTAGCGGTCTCGCAGGTATCGACTCGGAGGCGAACGACCAACGGGAAGCACTCGAACGACAGGCCACTGACGCGCTTGGAGTGCTCGAGGAACTCGCGGACGAAACCCCGAGCACGTACCAGACGGCGGTCGAACATGGTGTTCCGTATAAAGTGATTCTTTCCTATGCCGACGAGCACGACGTCGATTTGATCTCGATGGGCACCCATGGACGAACCGGCCTCGATCGATATCTTCTCGGCAGCGTCGCCGAACGCGTCGTCAGAACGAGTGACGTTCCCGTTCTCACCTCTCAGTCCGAACCTGAAGAGAACTCGGGATACGACAGAATTCTGATTCCGACCGACGGAAGCGATACCGCAACCGCCGCCGTCGACCACGGTTTGGCCATCGCAGAACAGTACGACGCGACAGTCCACGTGCTATCGGTCGTTGATCTCAGTGCTGTGGTAGGTTCGTACGATGTCGCACCCATGATCGAGTCGTGGAAAGAACGATGTGAGCGAACTGTCGAGAGTGTCGCTGAGGAGAGTGAAAATCGCGGTCTCGATGTCGTCACTGACGTTGTAGAGGGGACACCCTACCGAGCGATACAGCAGTACATCGAAAGCGAGGAAATCGATCTCGTCACGATGGGCACCCATGGTCGGACCGGGCTCGGACGTTATCTCATCGGTAGCGTGACCGCGCGTACCGTCAGAACGAGCGAGATTCCGGTTCTCACAGTCTGATGAATCCACGCAGCGAGACGATTTCTTCTCAATATTCGATGACTGTTCCGACCATGAGCTGTTCATCGGGGGAATCGTTCAGGGTTTGCCACCTCATGCATTATTACACTACCGACAAATTCACGACCGATGGGTGATCTCTCGGAGCTATTCGCGCCTTCGACCGTGGCCGTCGTCGGTGCAACCGAGCGTGAAGGCTCGGTCGGGCGGGCGGTCACCGCCAATTTACTCGAATTCGACGGGGAGGTGGTACCCGTCAACCCGAACAAGGAGACAGTATTCGACCACGAGTGCTATCCCGACCTCGGCTCGGTTCCCGATCCTGTGGACCTCGCGGTAGTAGTCGTACCAGCCGCTGTCGCTGTCGAGGTCGTCCGTGATGCGGGGGCGGCTGGCATCGAGAACGTCGTCGTGCTCACTGCTGGCTTCGGTGAGGCGGGCAGCAAGGGAGCCACTCGCGAACGCAAACTCCGCGAGACGGCCAGCGAGTATGGCCTGAATCTCGTTGGACCGAACAGCGTTGGCGTGATGAGCACCTCGGTGGGCATGAACGCGACATTTGGGCCCGAGAGCGCTCGAGACGGCTCGATCTCCTTCATGAGTCAGTCGGGTGCGTTCATCACTGCAGTGCTGGACTGGGCGAATGACCGCGACATCGGTTTTCGCGACGTGGTTTCGCTCGGCAACAAGGCCGTCCTCGACGAACGCGATTTCGTCGAGGCATGGGGCGAGAGCTACAACACCGATGTCATTATCGGTTATCTGGAAGATATCGCGGACGGCGGTGCATTCATCGAGACAGCACAGGAGGTCACTCAGGAAACGCCGATCGTGGTCGTGAAATCCGGTCGGACGGAGGCGGGCGCACAGGCAGCCTCCTCGCACACGGGGGCGATCGCTGGCAGCGAGCGCGCGTACGAGGCAGGTCTCGAACAGGCGGGTGTTATTCGCGCGGAGACAGTCGAAGAGTTGTTCGACGCTGCGAGTATGCTTGATGGTCAGCCACTCCCGGAGAACGAGGCGGTTGCCGTCATCACAAACGCGGGAGGACCGGGGGTGCTGGCCACCGATGCGGTCGGTGACTCCCAATTGGAATTGGCCTCATTCGCTGACGACACGCTCAGATCGTTCGAGGAGGTCCTCCCAGAAGAAGCGAATATCTACAATCCAGTGGATGTCCTTGGTGACGCAGCAGCCGAGCGCTTCAGCGACGCGCTCGATATGGCGCTCTCCGATGCAAACGTCGGCGCAGCACTCGTGCTCGCTTGTCCGACGGCGGTACTCTCCTTCGAAGAACTCGCTGAAATCACGAGCACGACACAGGCCGAGCATGACCTTCCGGTGGCTGCCTGTCTGATGGGTGGGGAGTCAACGCACGAAGCACGCGATATCCTCGACGACGCTGGCATTCCAACCTATTTCGATCCATCACGGGCGGTCACGGGCCTCGCTTCACTTGCGCGCTACAGGGAAATTTCGACCCGCGAGTACGAAGCTCCAGCGTCGTTCGACGTTGATCACGAGCGGGCTCGAGATATCATCCAGAAGACGGCTGAACGCCCCTCGAATACGCTCGGCGTCGAAGCGATGGATTTGCTCGATGCCTACGGTATTCCGACGCCGCAAGGGGCAGTCGTGGACACCCCGACTGAGGCCGAGCGTCTCGCGACCGACATCGATGGCGACGTCGTCATGAAGATCGCCAGTCCGGATATTCAGCACAAATCCGACATCGGCGGCGTCCGTGTCGGTGTCTCTGACAGTGAGGTGGCTGACGCCTATGAAGATCTCATTGCTCGCGCGAAGAACTACCAGCCGAACGCTACCTTACTCGGCGTCCAACTCCAAGAACAGGTCGACCTTGACACCGGAACCGAAACTATCGTGGGAATGAACCGCGACCCACAGTTCGGTCCCCTGTTGCTATTCGGTCTCGGGGGGATCTTCGTCGAGACTCTCGAAGACGTCGCCGTCAGGGTCGCACCCGTGAGTGAACCGATGACCGCAGCGATGGTTGATGAGATCGATGCCGCGCCGTTGCTCCGCGGAGCTCGGGGGCGCGATCCCGTCGACGAGACGGCACTCGTTGAAACACTCCAGCGAGTTTCGCAGTTGGTTACTGATTTCCCTGTCCTTCTCGAACTCGATATCAACCCGCTCGTTGCCACGCCTGAAGGAGTCGTGGCGGTGGATCTCGCGGCGACTATCGACTCGGAGGAACTCGACCCATGAACCCGATACTGTTCACCTCGACCGACGAAAGCACCGGTAAGACTGCCATCGCGCTCGCGGTCGCGCGCACCGCCGACGAGAGAGGCGTGAACACTGGCTACATGAAACCGAAAGGCACGCGTCTACAAAGTAACGTCGGGAAGACCCTCGACGAGGATCCGCTGCTCGCGCGTGAATTACTCGATCTCGACGCCGAGGTTCACGAATTGGAACCGGTGGTATACTCACAGACGCTCATAGAGAGTGCACTTCGAGGGCAAGCCGATTCCGAAGAATTGCGTGAGCGCGTCACAACGAGCTATCATGGCCTTGCCGACGATCGCGATCTGATAGTGGTAGAGGGAGGGAACCGACTCTCGACAGGAGGAATCATCGATCTCACCGACCGAGCAGTCGCAGATTTACTCGATGCACGAGTGGTACTCATCGCGCACTACGACGAGCCCGGCGATGTGGACGACCTCCTCGCGGCGATCCAGCAGCTCGGTGAGGTGGACGGTGTGCTGTTCAATGGCGTGTCGGACGACGACTACGAAGACGTGACGACCGACGTCATCCCCTTTCTCGAAGATCGGGGGATACCGATACTTGGGGTGGTGCCCCACCAGCGTGAACTCGCGGGCATCACGGTGGCAGACCTCGCCGACGAACTCGGGGCACGAGTGCTCACTGACGAGACCTCCCTCGATGGACTTATCGAACGGGTCACCGTCGGTGCGATGGGTCCCGAAGCTGCCCTCGGGCAGTTCCGGCGCACACGCTCGGCCGCGATGATCACTGGCGGCGACCGGCCCGAGATTCAGACCGCAGCACTGCAGGCGTCTGGCGTCGCCTGCCTGCTTCTCACCGGCGGTCACAGCCCCCCACAGGCAGTTCTCGGTCGCGCAGAAAAGGCCAGTGTGCCGGTACTGCTCGTCCCATCCGATACGATCACGGCTGTCGACCGTGCTGAGGACGCCATCGACTCCGGCCCAGCACGGAGCGCTGACACCGTCGAGCGGATGCGGTCGCTGCTCACAGACCATCTCGATGTCGACATGCTGCTCAACTTAAATTGAAATGATACGACCACACAAACCGCTTCGTTCACTCCAGCAAGGCTCTCTACGGCCTACATTATCGTCCGCGAGCAATTCGTACAGCTCTCCCCCGACTATCGAGTTGTGCTTTTCGTAGTGTCGCTAACAGTAGTAACTACGGGCTTGTTCTTCAATGCCCTTCCTCTTGCAATACTTCGACTCTATACCTTTGTGAACTTGTGATTCGAAACTCAAACAGCCACTAATCGGCAGGCGCTGCTTGTGTCTCCACCTCGCTGGTCTCCATCCACTCATCGAGTGCAAACGGACCGGAACCCGTCACCAGCAACACCGAGACGAGCCCGAACAGCGAGATGTGGGCGAGCACCGGGTCATTCGGGAGCCCGAACAGTGTCGTGGTGAACATGACGAACGCAACCCCAGCAGACGCACGGGTGAACACACCGAAGAGGAGTGTTACTCCAATGGCCATCTCTACGAGACCGGCACCGAGAACCCACAATTCGGGCGAAACCGGGACGACCGCCGTGAGGTCATACTGGGCGACCACCGCGAGGGCATCGCCGGGGTTCATCAACTTCTGCGTGAACCCGAGATAGAAGAACGTAAACCCGAGTCCAGCCCGGAGTACCGTTGGCACATACAGCGTATACGGCTCAACCATACGCGCGAACGGGATCGAAAGACGACGGTAGATCGGATCAATTCTGGCATAGAGCGTTCCGTCAGTCGCCGCAATCCGTGCCAACACGTGATCGGCACTCGGTCGTCCACCGCCAAGCAGGATGATTGCGATGAATCCCGGCACGTACTCGGCGGCCAGCAGCAGTTCGGGATGGAAGACCAATCCGACGAGATACCCGAGAAAGCCCACTCCGGCCACGAACCGCGTGGCGAGTCCGAAAAGGAGCAGAAAGCCGACTGCCACCTCGAAAAGACGAGTCGGAGTAGCCACGACCGGAGTGAAAAAATATCCGGCGAAGCCCGCGCCCACAAGCGGTAGTCCGATACTCAACCGCAGGAGCCACGGTAGGAGATCCTTGTACTCCGACAACGTGTTTCGGAAGAGAGTGATGTCACGGGCCGCCGGTCGAAAGTGCAGATAGACCGCTATCACTGCGACGACCGCTATTGCACTCCCGACGAGAACGAACGCAGTCGTCGGCTCCGACAGCGCCTCACTCAGAAAATGTACGGCGTCAATCGGATCACCACCTTCAGTCACGTATTTCACGTGCGCTCGTGCCGTTTTGCTGGTCGCAATGAGACTGCACAGTCCGAGTAGTACCCCGGAAATCACACCTTTCGACGGCCGTTGCTTCATATGAGACAGTACACACCCATCGAGCTAAATAGTGTGCTAATTCTCATCTGCCGAGAATCCCAAGTAGCGAATCCAATATTCGATATTGGAGGGGATCGAGACCGATTCCTGTCATTCGGATGGTGAGAAAACGACCACCGCAACACTATCCTCGATAGCGCACGGTGAGATCTCGCATTCACCGCTGAACCGTATCAGATCGCCCGGAGCGAGCGCATAAGTGTCCTCATCGAGCACGAGGTCGAGTTCGCCAGTGAGTACATGAAGCACGATATCGGTGCCCGGATGTCGATGCGGGGGCATCTGCTGTCCGGCATCGAGCATTAGCCGGACGGTTCGAGGCGTGTGGTGGTCGAACACCTCTGCGTGGGGCGTCTTCTCTAACGTATCGAGGCGCGTGATCTCCGGCTTGGTCGTGGATTCGGGAGGCGTGGTTGCTGTCATCGGTAATCGGTTCACTTGAACAGACGCCGAGTATGAATGTTCACGTTTCCCCGAACATGATCGGTGCAGGCGCGTTACCGTCTATCTGATGGTGGTTCCTGTGATTCAGAGATACGTCGCTGGTTGGATGCTGCGAGCCTCGAAACGAGTATTCCCCGCAGCCCGTGCGGGCTATGGGTGTGAATGACCAGCAACATGTTGGCGACGAATAGACAACATCCAGCGAGGACCGAGAGTCCGCTGACGGGCAGAGCGATGCTCGGGAGCGCGAACCACTCGGTGAGAACGATCAGCACCGTGCCGAGAAACACTGCGATAAAATCGACGGCCGCGATACGCGCATTGTAGAGATCATCGATCATCGGTACTTTTTCGTAGCCGAGCAGATCGCTGTAGCGATGCACCCAGATGATGAACGGGACGATATGATAGAGCGTTCCCAGTACGACGAAGCCGATGATGCCGAGAACGAGCAGATGGACGGCTCCAGGTGCGCCGAACAACGATGAGCGTGTGAGAGGATCGACGAACCATGTTGGTGTTGTGAGGACTGCCCAGAGTATCATCGCAGGGACGACGACAGCATATCGAGACAGCATCGGTGTCCAATCGACTTGCGTCTCGTACAGACGACGAGCGAGGATCACGCTGAATCCGAGAAGGCTCGCAATAACAAGCAAGCCGCCAACCTGAGCGATAGAGTGAATCGCCAAGAGTCGACCCAGTGCGAGCGTCACCACACCGACCGGATAGGCGACCGTCTCGAACCGACGGAGGTGGCTGTCGATACCGTGAAGGCTGGTCTGGGTGAACATCGTCCCAAGCTGATAGAGCGCTCCAAGGATGGTCGTGAGGACCGCGCCGAAGACCGCAAGTGTTGCGTGCGTCATGACGATGCGTTCGCGCGGTATCGACAGCGGCGCGAACACCGGATAGGTGAAATCGACCGCCAACAGCAGACCGAGGACCGTCAGTAGAACGAAAAAGCAGAGCGAGAGCCCAAAGTGGCGTTCAGTCACATCAAGCGGGCGGGCGGTCACCAGCGTACGCGAGAGATTGTAGACGAACACCCAGAATCCGATGAGCATGACCGCGCCGAACAGAGGCAGTAATCGGAGATCACGAATGAGGAGCATCGCCACGAACCCAACGAGACCGATCGTGACGAGCCACAGCTGGACGACAGCAAATCGACGCGAATGTAGTTCGACGCCGGACCAGACGGGCACGAACTGCGTCATCGCCCCCATGATCGTGATACAGACCCAACCCGCGAGGAGTAAGTGAACGTGCGATAGCGTCGCTAATCCGGAAACGAGGCCGAGCGTGTTTCCCAGCCCGAACACCGCGCCCCCAAGGAGGAAACAGAATCCGACGACGAAGTGGCGCATTGGGACCGTCATCGGCGGCTGTTGGCCTGTGTCGAGACCACCCGGAATCACGCTCATACGTCCCGACTACGGCGGCGACTCACCTTGCTCTGTTTCCGAACACGTTCGATATGACTCAACGAAGAGCAATCTGGTGTTCCGCCGTGGATCAAGAGACAGCAGAGCTACGACCGAATATGTTCCCAATAACTATTATCAGGTTCCCTTAGAAACAGGACACGTATGGCGGCAATTACGGCCCAAATCGCGCCAACGGTACTCATGGGCGTGGTCCTGTTAGGCGTAGTGATCTGGCTCACCCGGATTGAGGACTGGCGGTCGTACACGCCGCTTGCGGGCGGGAGCGGAGCTATTAGTGAAGAGAGTGGCTATGCTCATGAGGAAAAGCCCGGTGGGATCATTCGATGGTTCACGACGGTCGATCACAAGGACATCGGAATGCTGTACGGAGCCTACGCAGTCATCGCGTTCTCTGTCGGCGGGATCATGGTCATGCTGATGCGAGCGGAGCTCATCGCGCCCGCCACCGACGTCATCGGCGCGGAGTTCTACAACTCGCTGTTGACGAGCCACGGTATCACGATGCTGTTCCTGTTCGGGACACCCGTGCTCGCGGCGTTCGGGAACTACTTCGTCCCCCTCCTGATCGGCGCAGACGACATGGCATTTCCGCGGATCAACGCCATCGCGTTCTGGCTGCTACCGCCCGGCGCGCTTTTGATCTGGGGCGGATTCTTTACGGCCCCGATCGCGAGCCTTGACATCGTTCCGGCACAGACCGCGTGGACGATGTACACCCCGCTGGCGGCGGGCGTCGGCAGCGGCACCCAGGCGAATGTCGGGGTCGACTTCATGCTGCTCGGGCTCCATCTCACCGGCGTCTCGGCCACGATGGGCGCGATCAACTTCATCGCCACCATCTTCACCGAGCGCGGTCCCGACGTCAACTGGGCAAACCTCGATATGTTTTCGTGGACCATGCTGACTCAGTCCGGGTTGATTCTGTTCGCGTTCCCGCTGCTCGGCAGCGCGATCATCATGCTGCTGCTCGACCGCAACTTCGCGACGACCTTCTTTGCGGCCGGGGAGGGTGGCGGCCCGATCCTCTGGCAGCACCTGTTTTGGTTCTTCGGCCACCCTGAGGTGTACATCCTCGTCTTGCCGCCCATGGGGCTCGTCAGCCTGATACTGCCGAAGTTCTCGGGGCGAAAACTATTCGGATTTAAGTTCGTGGTCTACTCAACGCTCGCGATCGGGGTGCTCTCCTTTGGCGTCTGGGCCCACCACATGTTCGCGACCGGGATCGACCCGCGAATCCGGGCGAGTTTCATGGCCGTGTCACTGGCAATTGCGATCCCGAGTGCGGTTAAGACGTTCAACTGGACCACGACGATGTGGGGTGGTAACGTCAAACTGACCGCACCGATGCTGTTCTGTATTGGATTCGTTTCGAACTTCATCATCGGCGGCGTGACTGGCGTGTTCCTCGCTGCGATCCCGGTGAACCTCGTCCTCCACGACACCTACTACGTGGTCGGTCACTTCCACTACATCGTGATGGGGGCGATCGGCTTTGCGGTGTTCGCCGGACTATACTACTGGTATCCGATCTTTACAGGGAAGATGTATCAGAGAAAACTAGCGAAGGCTCATTTCTGGCTCTCGATGATCGGGACCAATCTCACATTCTTCGCGATGTTGTACCTCGGCTATCTCGGGATGCCTCGCCGGTACGCGACGTACGATTTCCCGATCGGACCGGTGAACATCATCACCGTTTTCCACCAGCTCGCGACCCTCGGCGCGCTGATCATCTTCGTCGGTCAGGTCATTTGGATTTGGAACTTCGTCCAGTCGTGGTACGAAGCCCCCTCGATGGAGGACGTCGATCCATGGAGCCTGAAAGAGACCGGTCAGTTCACCCACGAGTGGCAGTGGCATGAGCGACGGACGGAGACAGCCATTGCCGATGGTGGAGATGATACAGAAAGTGGAGCTAAGGAGAACCAGTCCCGATAACCGAAGGTCGTTCTGTCCGGACTACTGCTCGCTTACGGTCTTCAAGCACATCCTCAAGTTGAGGGACCCAATTAGTTGTTCCAACGAGAAGCACGCGAGCCGTCGCCAATGTGCTTGTTGAAGATGCCATTTTTCTAAGAGCGTGTGCCCGGTTATATTCAAAATACTGGCGAAAGTGGTATGTTCACAAACATCAAATAGCTTGGTATGGGGTCCGTATCCAATACTGGTGCTGACTCACCTAGTAAAAATCCATCCCAGGAATCTGGCCTCATAGCATGTCCAAGTTGTGGTTCTGCTAATGAAAAATTCTACACGTACTGTCGAGAGTGTATAGCATCCTTACGAGACTCTTCGCAGACACAGTATCTATACCTTCCACAAGGGAGATGAGGTTTCAAGAGATACGTGCTCCGACGCTCTCCTTATGATCGAGCTGCGAGAGGTCTGGTAGTGACGGCAACAGATTGGTGTGTTGCTCGCTCGCGATACCGGAAACCGAGTGCCGAAATAAACACCGGAATCGGATCGCTACTCCTCAGTATCGAGTTCTGTTCCACACTCGGGACACGTTTCGTCAGCAACGGCTCTATTGAATCCGCAGAGGGCAGCGGGATTCACGGTTTGAGGGCCAGTTCGAGGTTGTAGACCGCAGCGGTG
>NZ_JAQJDA010000035.1:0-16869 GCF_028617175.1 Halococcus sp. PRR34
CCAACTCTACTGATGGAGTCCGGATTCAGGCCCGATCGTTCCGTCTGGCGATTTGATTTTGAACGTGCAACAGGGTATACCTTCACTATCTGCTTCCCCTACTGCCGTCTCCCAATTCGGTAGAGGGTGCAATATCGGGTCCTCTCCACCGACAGCTTTAGATTCAGACCGAGTGACCGTTGCGTCAATGACGCTCCAGCGTGCCCGCTCAGTAGACGAACTCTATGCGGAAACACAGGACTACGATCTCGTCCTTACCACCGACGGGCCGCTAAGTCTCGCTCTGAACCGACGACTCGACCAACCCCGATTAGGTCGGTTCGCTGCCACCCCACGAATGCTCGCCTCGGGTGAGTTCACCGCACACGACCAACGCTCTCTCTTCCTCGATCTCGTCACCGAAACCGCCCTGAGTTGGAAGCACGCCTCGTATCTTGTCGACAACATCCTCCAGAGCTGGGAGGAGACAGGCGAGATCGATGCCATTCTCAACTACGACCGCTACGACACCAACCCAACCCGCGAAGCTATCGACGTCATCCAACAGGCCGAAAGCTCCCACGCCGACCTCGCCGAGTACACCATCGACGATGATCTCGACGTAGCGGTGATCGGCGAAGCACAGTTCACAACACTCGACTGTTCGATTCTCCCCGATGACTACGACACCATTAGCCCGTTCACAACGGACGCGTTCGATCTCTCAGAGTTCTCCTTGTTCGACTCGACGACTGCCATCGTCGAGACAGTCATCGACGCCACCTCCACAGACAACGCCGAAGACGTCGCCGTGGTCATGGATCGCGGGAGCGAGTACCCGTCACTCATCGAATCGCGATTCGAATCCACCGACATCCCCTACTACGGTGGACCGGGCTTCGTGGATAACACGCGCATCCGCACGTTCCTCAGACTGCTCCGCAGGGCACTCTCAAACGACAGCCTCCGCCTGAGCGACGTTCGTCCCATCCTCACAACGATTGGCATCGATCCATCGGTCAAACACGATCAGAAGCGACTACGAAGCCTCGATCAGCCCGAAATTGACCCTCTACAGACTTTCTGCAGCACTATCGGCGATCACACCGTCAACGAGGCACTCTCGACCTACGAGACGTGGTGCGACGAGTCGTTCACCGACCTACGGGGCGAACTCCGCCGACTCGGCCTCCTGGAACAGCCGGTCACCGACACGATCCTCGATGACCTCGAATACTACTTCCAATCGTTCGATGTCCCTACCGACGAAGAGCAAGAGGGTGTCCTCCTCGCGTCGGCCACCTCCGCAGCCTACGTCGACCGTCCGGTGGTCTTCTATCTCGGATTGGATGCCGGATGGACCCACTCGGTACCCGACAAACCGTGGGTCGATGCCGACCAGAAGGATCGCGAGTACCTCCAGCAGTTCCAGGTCCTCCTTCAAAATGGTGTCGAGCAGTACTACCTCGTCAAGGATACCGAAGCCGGCGAGTCGATCACGCCCTGTCTGTACTTCCACGATCTCCTTGATCAAGAGTTCGACCGCTTCGGCGACCTTCCACACGTGCCGTACAGCCGACGCTCACCCAGCCAAGCCGATACTGGCTTCGAGAAACAGTCCATCACCACCACGTCTGATACCGTCGAAACAATCAGCCAGTCCTCGCTGAGTACGCTCGTCAACTGCCCGCGGGACTACTACTTCGACGACCTCGTTGAGGGCCCGGATCGCGACTACCTCCAGAAGGGAAATCTCTTCCACGACTTCGCGGAGTTCTACGTCAGTCATCCCGACGTGGTCGACACCGCAGGCACCGACACCATCGTTGACATCATGCGCGATGGAATGGAGCCGTACGTCGATGACCACAATCTCGCGACACTCGAAAGCGAACTCCGCGTTGGCATCGACGCCATCACCAGGTACCTCGACGAGAATCCGCCCACGGAATCGACGTATGACGCCTACACGAACACCGACTGGGGCAATCGCTTTGCCGAGCACTTCGGGCGGACGATCGACTCGCCGATCACCGAACGATGGTTCGAGAACAGCGCACTCGGCGCTAAGGGTATCATCGACCTGATTCATACCCCGAGCCAGCTCCTCGATTACAAGAGCGGAGGTCACAACTCCGCCTCGACGGTTGTGAAGAACGCCCGGATCGATGCAATCAGCGACACACCGAACTTCCAAGCGCTGCTCTACCTCGCCCAGCATCGCGACGAGCGACCAGACGAACGACTCACGTTCCGGCTGTTCCACTTCCTCGAGATACTCGATGATGCGATCACCGCCGATGAATCGCCCTCACTCGATGAGGGAATCACGACTCTGACCTACTATCCGACGTCCTTCGAGGAGCATATCCAACAGGAGGCCACGTTCGAGGCGCTTCGCGAGGACGGCTCCAACAAATGCCAGAAGACGTTTGAGCAGGTCGAATACGACACGTTTCGGTCGTTCCTCGATTCACATGAGATCCCGGACACCTATGAGAAGGATGAACTGCTCGACTCGGCGTTCGCAGACGCACTCACCGAACGGATGAAAACCGCTGTTGGTGACTACAAGTACGTCGAGACCGGGTGTGCCCAAGCACTCCGTCAGCTTCTCTCGATTCGGACCCAGAACTACTTCGCGCCTGAGGTGGACGCTTTCGAAGAGTTCCTCGATGAGCGTCTCGACACGCTGAACGACTGGCGAGAGTCGCGCTTTCCGATCGCGACCGAGCTCGCCGGCGAGCCGAACTTC
Organism: Halococcus sp. PRR34; assembly: GCF_028617175.1. Lineage (NCBI taxonomy): Archaea > Methanobacteriati > Methanobacteriota > Halobacteria > Halobacteriales > Halococcaceae > Halococcus > Halococcus sp. PRR34. Next base: position 2,735 of record NZ_JAQJDA010000035.1, read on the forward strand.
GATCGTGTCGACCACCGTGACCTCCTGCTGACTGACGAGCAAGCTCAGTCGCCCAGCAGCATCGTCTCACAGCGTACTCCTCTCGACACATGGGAGGGTGATCAATGACGGACACAGCGATCACGCCGAACGACCAACAGCAGGAGCTGATCGACGCGACCGAAGGCACCTACCTCGTCGACGCGGGGGCTGGCACGGGCAAGACGTTCACCGTCACCCGACGCTACGCGAATATCCTCGATCAGGACGATATCGAACCGGAGGATCTCCTCTTGCTGACGTTCACGAACAACGCTGCCGAGGAGATGAAGGACCGAATCGTCGCCCACTGCGATTACGGGATGGCGGCGCTGCGCGACGCCTCGATCAGCACGTTCCATAGCCTCGCCCACGACATCCTCCTTCGGTACGGGTTCGAAGCGCCACAGATCCTCGGGATCGACGATCGCATCACCTCCTCGACGCAGCTGCTCGAAAACGAGGTCATCGAGAACGAGCGCTTCCGGGAGTTCGTCGGGCGGTTCGTACGTGACCATCCCGAGTACGAGGACTACTTCCGAATCCTCTTGGACGAGTCGTCGCTGCTGGGACTGATCAAACAGCTCGCGGCGAAAGGTATCTTCCCGACTCGTGAGGGGTGGTTCCGTCACGGCGAGCGGTATCTCGACGGCGACCTCGAGGAGTTCAAGGAGTATTTCGAAGAAGCGAACGCTCCGAACGAGGGCGCAAACGGGCCGACACAGTCCGACCTTCGTGATAACCTCGGCCGCTACGGCCGGAACAAGTGCTACCTCCCGGAGGCACCAACAAAGACCGAGCTCCGTGGCGGTCGAGGCACCAAACAGATCGACGCTGAGTGGGCCGACCGAGCCTTCGAGGAGGATCGTTCAGAACTGAAGCAGTTCGTCCACGATCTGTACTTCGAGTACATCGAATTCGCGCTCGGCCGCAATTATCTCAACTTCAGTTTTCTCCTGTTGTTCGCGTTCGCGCTGCTCTGTGAGGATCACGCCCTTCGCGAGGAACTGGCCTTCGAGTACACGATGATCGACGAGTTCCAGGATACCAGCGAGATTCAGTTCAAGCTCGCTCTCCTGCTCGCCGGGACCGATAACATCTGCGTGGTCGGCGACTGGAAGCAGAGTATCTACTCCTTCCAGTACGCTTCGGTCGATAACATCCGTCGTTTCGAGGAGCGCCTCCACACCTACAAGGGCGAGCTCAACAACGACATCGAGCGCGTTGGCTACCCTGTTGAGGACGTGACCGAGATCGAACTCACGCAGAACTACCGCTCGACACAGGCGATCCTCGACTTCTCAGAGTGCAGCTTGACGCTGCCAGCGACGAACAATGAGGGCCTCGATGTCGACGACGTTCGCGAGTCGATCGTCTCACTCGACGCTGATTCGAACAAGGAGCACTCGCGGATCGAAGCCACGACTGGCGATGATGAGCACGAGATCCTTCTCGATCGTATTCAGGAGGTCGTAGGCAACCTCGAGTATGCGGTTGCGGACACAGACGCCGACGGGCTGCGACCACCGACATACGAGGATATCGCGATTCTCACTCGGACGCGGCGGTTCGGTCGTGAGTTCCAGCAACGCGCCGACGAGTATGGATTCCCGGTGGCCTACGAGGGTGGCGTCGAGCTGTTCAGTACCGATCAAGCGTTGCTGTTGCTCGCGTGGCTTCGGATCCTCGAAAACGACGCCGATCGGGGCTGGTCGGTCGTGCTCGAACGCGCTGGCTACACGCTTGACGAAGCCGACCACATCCTCGATACGGAGGCCTATCCGTCGAACATGCTGGCGTTCTGCGATGAGCTGGCGGACATCGAAACTGTCGGTGGGATCGCCCGCCGGGTGTTCGATCGGTATGGGTTCGAGGACGCCTACGCCGACACGCTCGTCACGACGCTCGAAGGGGTGTTTTCGAGTACGCATATGAACCGCGGCGAGATCATCCAGTTCATCGAGCGGAGTCTCGACGCCGGCAGCACTCACGAGGTCGATGACTCCCCCGGAACGGATTCCATTACCGTGCAGACGATCCACGCGGCGAAGGGGCTTGAACATCCCATTGTCATCCTCGCGAACGTCAACCAGCACAACTTCCCACCCTCCGGGGGTGGCGGCGACGCGATCCGGTACGACGATACGGCGGGCCTTCGCCAGACGAAGCGGTACTCGACGGTTCACGACCTCCCGCACGTGTATCACAGCTGGAGACACGACATCCGGTCGGCGTGTCTCTCCCGCGAGTACGACGAGGAGCGCCGGCTCATGTACGTTGCGATGACTCGCGCGAAGGATCACCTGCTCTTCTCTGCGGGATCCGCGCCGAGTGCCCTCTTCGATAACCTGCCAGTCGAACCCGAGGAGAGCGTGCCGGACGTACAGCCGGCTGACGGTGGCAGCACGGTCCAGAGCCATCTCCAGATAGCCATCCCGAATCGAGAGGGGCCGGTGGCTCAATCACCACACACGCTGATCGACGACAGCGTGTTCGAAGACGTTTCCGACGGGAAGGGCTCTGAATTCGGGCGACGAGTCCACAAGTTCGCCGAACGCTATGCCGAAGGAGAAGCCGTCGAGCCGGAGAATGGCGAAGTCAACGCCGACGAGCGCCACGTCAAGGCGTTTCTCGACTCGCTCGACGGCGAACTCCGCGTCGAGGAGCCTGCCTACCTGCCGCTGACCGTCGACGGCGAGGAGGTGTCGATCTCGGGCGTGATAGACCTGCTCTGTGTGACGCCGGACGAGGTGGAGATCGTCGATTACAAGACCGACCGCGGGCGGCACGCCGAATCGGAGTACCGCAAGCAAGTCAGCGTCTACTATCATGTCGTTACCCAGTGCTTCCCGAATCGGGACGTCTCAGCCAGCATCTTCTATACCGAGGACGGCACTCGGGTTCCAGTCGATCCGCTGACCGAGACTGAGCTCGTCGCGCTCGTGCGAGCCGAGATGGCCACTTCGAGTGCCGCACCAGCGGGATGAGAGAGATCCGGAGTCCCTGACGACTCCTCCGATTCGGCGGCACAGGAGCGGTACTACATCCGTTCGTGTGCTTCGACGATAGCGATGTCCCGCTCGATCAGTGGCTCCACCTTCGGACTCCGACAGTCGATTTTGAGCGCTTCATCGTGCCAGTCCATCCCCTCTTTCCCCCTCCAGACGCCGTACAGCGTCACTTTCGGGAGCGATAGCACACCGAACAGGACGGTCAGCACGTAGAGCGTATCCTGAATCGCCTCCCACGAGGTCGTCAGCTTGCGCGGCAGCGCCGAGGGGAATTCGACGCGCTGGGCGAGGATCCGGTTGGCGTGCGCTCGTTCGATGAAGTCGCGATCGTTGCTGAACAGCACGACGTCCTTGCGGCCCTCGTTCTGGAACGAAGCGTACCCCTCGACGATTGACTCGTCGCCTTCGTCAGTCGGGACTTCCTCGGCGTAGCGGCTGTCGCGGAGGCGACGGTAGTAGTTCTCGCCAAGACGTCCCTCGCGACTGGAGCCGGCAGGCTGGTTCCAGAGCTCCTCGAAGTCCGCGCTGAAGGCCTCGGTGAGCGACTGCGTGTCGTTACGCTTGTGTCCCCACTCTAACTCGTCGAGCACACCTGTAGCGAGCGCGAAGCCGTTCACAGCCGACTGTTCGCCAGGCTGGTGGCCGAGCACGTCCGCGATGCGCCACGGAACGAGATTGGTGTCGAAGCCCGCGACGAGTGGTCTGTGGCCAGCGTTCAGGTCTCGCCCGCCGTTGGTGGTGAGAAAATCGTCGATTTCCTCTCGATTGGCGGGATCGAGCAGCCCGCCAGCGATGAACGCGCTAAGGTACGATCGCCGATCGGGAACCTCACTGATCGCGGGTTCGCCGTACGCGCTGTTGACGTCGCTTCGCGCGTCGGCATACGTTTTCAGATCCGTCGTCAGTTGGACGGTCGTTTCGCCCGAGTCGTCGAATTCGATTCGGAACAGTTCGCCGAGTTCGTCACTCGGATGTTCGACCGGAATAGTCGTCGTTCCGGTGTCATAGAGAGCATTCAGGAGAACGGTCAGGTGCGGGCGGGTGAGCTGCATCAGAGGACCTCCGTGAAGTCGTACAGACGCGATTTCGTTCGCGGAATAGAGGGGTAGAGCCGACCGCGAGGGGTCTCTTCGAGGTAGAAGTAGTAGACGTGATCAGCATCGTAGCGCATCCCGGTCGCAAACGCGAGGGCGGACATGAACTTTCGGCCGGGTGTGAAGTCCACGGCGACCTCGCCGTCGTCTTCGTGGACCTCTTTGATCGCCTCTCTCGTATGTGCGTAGAGCCGATCGAAGTCGAGTTCGCTATCTATTGAAGTTATCTGGACGTCCAGTTCGTGGCCTTCGTACACATCGACGATTTCTGTTGCCAGATCGACCGCTCGAGCAACCTCATCGGTGACTTTCGGATTCTCGATGATGTACAGTCGGTCGGGAACAAATCCTTTTTCGCAGGCAGCGTTGATGGGATTGACTATCGCTTCGAGGGTCGTCGTTCCGTTGGTAACCCAGGCACCGACCATACTGACTTGTGTAGACCGAGGTTACTTGATACCACACCACAGAGTACTACAATCAGTAAGCCACCATCCAAAGGAGCGCACTACTCCTACTGTGACGCGCGTGGTGATGGATCGCAGGGACGCCAGTTGAGTCAGGAGACACACCGCCACCTCGCTTGATGGGAGCGTTTGACACTAAAAAGCGCGAGGGCAGTGGTAGTTTCCTGCAGCGAGAGCACTACAGCCTAATTATTATTACCATGTGGTGGCGAAAAGCCTTGTACCGATGTCCTCCTTCACATGGCTCTCCTATTCGGAGGCAGAGCGAGAGCGAACCCGTGATCTTATTTCCCAGTTCTCGGAGCGGGATACACGTGATGAACTTGGAATTGGCCGAATCCGAGATGCGTTCGCTGACCTGCTCTTTCCAGGGACGACAACCATCCAGACCCGGGCTAAGTACTTCCTTTTCGTTCCCTGGATGTATGTCGGTCTCGAGGGTAGTCGGGTCTCTTCGACGGACATCGAGTCGAGAGCGAGACGGTACGAGGTCCAGCTCATCGAGGCGCTGCTCAAGGGTAATGATCCAGATGGTGTGATCGGGCGATACTCGAAGGGAGGTCTTCAGCGCCTCCCGAGCAATATCTACTGGGCCGGCCTCGGTACGTGGGATATCCGGCGATTCAGGGGGTCGCAGAGTGAATACCATGATTCTCTCGATATCTACTACGAACGTCAGCAGCAGCATGAGGAGGATGGAGCAACAGGTAATCTCCAACCGAATTGGGACCCTAGACTGCCGGACCCACCCGACGACTTCCCGGCCTCGGCTAGTCTCGACCTTCGTGAGCAGGATGCCGAGTATCTCCGAGATCGAATCATGCAGTCCGCACCGGATTCAATGCTCGAGGAGCTCCTGCATGAGACGGAGCTAGCGGAGAATCCCGACTTCCCGTGGGAGCATCCCCACCGGAACCGACTCTCAGACGAGATGCAGGAGCTTCTCCACCATGCCCGGAATTTCTCAGAGATAATGCACGGTGCTTCGCTACTTTACAATCTCATGCTCGCGAAAGAGGCAGCAGATGAGGAGCTTATCGAGGAGTACTCAACCCGGATCGAAGAGTGGGCGCAAGTAATTGATACTCGGCTGACAGAGCTTCGGGACTGGGATCTGGATCAATTCTGGAGAATCGTCACCGAAGCGAGCGCGAATACGCCGACACGAATGCAGCGATTCGTCACGCGATGGATCGAAATCGCAACGGACTCCCCGGAAGAAGTCGCTGAGGATGACACTGCGTTGCGGCTCATCGAGAATCGTGAGAGGCGGCTCAAGGGCGGCCGCGCCCGTCTCCATCACCAGTCCGCTCTGGAGCAATGGAGCGGCGAGGCGGGCACCGGACAGCTGGCGTATCGCTGGGACTCGGCGAAGGTCCATCTTCAGGACATCTTCGCCGGCTTGAGGGCAGGGTAGATGCTCAACCCGCACGATCGGACACTTCTCCATGAGTCTCTCAAGCCGCCGGCCGGCTACGAACTGGACTACGCCCTCGGAACAACCTATTCACTCGATCTCACTGCTTTGCTTGCCGTGCCGCTCGCATTCACCCGGCACCAACAGCAAAATACTGACCCAGCGGAGCTAGACCCGGTAGCGACGCTGAATGCTCTCCGGCGGAACTCGGAAAACATGACGATATTCTGCCAAACTGGCCGGATCCAGCCTCCAACTCAGCAGAACAAGTTGTTCCAGTTGTTAGAAGACGCCGTCGTCGAGACGAACGCGCCGAGCGACCGTGGAGCCTTTCATCCGAAAACTTGGGTCCTCCGGTACACGGCCCCAGACTCTCAGGTACATTACCGCTTCCTCTGCCTAAGTCGCAATCTGACATACGCACGCTCTTGGGACACCGTCCTCCGCTTGGATGGTGAATTCCGCGCGGATCGTCAACTTGCCTATGGGCGGAACCACCCACTTGGGGATTTCGTCGAGACACTTCCTGATATGGCAGTACGGGATCTGGATACGTCCCGCCAGACGAAAATCGACACCATCCAGGATGAACTCCGTCGCGTCGAATTCTCCCCTCCAGAATCTTTCGAGAACATCGAGTTCCACCCGTTCGGTATCGATCACCGAGAGCAATGGCCGTTCCCAGACCGGGAAACGGACATCATCGTCGTATCACCATTCCTCTCCGAATCGCTCCTCGAACGACTCGCGCCCGAGACACGCAACACGACCCTCATCTCACGGTGGGAGGAACTGGATACGCTCCGGCAGACCACCCTCGAGCCTTGGAACGAGGTCTTCGCGTTAGACACTGCTGCGGAACTGAATCCGGAGAGCGATTCGATTGAGATGCCGACAGAGGAAGCCCAATCAGATGAAGTCGATGAGGAGGATGCGCTACAGAGCTTACACGCGAAACTCGTCATCGTGGATGATGGATGGGATGCACGAGTATACACAGGATCTGCAAACGCCACCCGGGCAGCGTTTGAGGAGAACGTCGAGTTCCTGGTCGAGCTGCAGGGGAAAAAGAGCAACTGTGGGACTGATGTATTCCTCAACGACGAAGAGAACGAGATCGGAATACGCGACCTCCTAGTTCCCTATCACCGGGATGGGCCACACGAAACCAACACCTTGGCTGAGCAACTGGACGACGCGCTTCGCGATATCCGAAACGCTATCACGGCCTTGGACCTCGTGGCATCGCTCGAGGAGAGGCCGGGTGACGACTCCTACCGACTCCGACTCGAAGGTGCAGACGCTCTGGACTCGGTCCCACACGGGGCCAGCGTCCAAATCCGGCCGATTACCCTTGAGGAGCGGGCAGCGGAGCCGTTCACGATAAATTCGCCAGAGACCGCTACGTTCGACATCTCATACGGTGCTATCACGTCGTTCATTGCGTTTCGAGCGACCGTCGATCTGAGTGGTGAGTCCAAATCGGAGACATTCGTCCTGAACGTTCCGCTCGAGAACACCCCAACGAACCGCGAACAACGCCTCCTCCGGTCGATTATCAATGACCGGGAGCGATTCCTCCGGTTCCTAGCATTGCTGCTGGGCGAGGCCGATGCTGGCTTTGGTCACCTAGTCTCGCAGGCCGATTGGCAGGAATGGCATAGTCGTCACGATTCCGAAGTTGGGAATCGATTCCCACTACTGGAGCAGCTTCTTCGTGTATTGTACGAGAATCCGGAACAACTGGAACGCATCCAGGAACTCATCACGGATTTGGGTGGAAACGACGATATTGAGCAAGTACTCCCCGAAGGGTTCCAACGCGTATTCGATCCGATCTCGGCGGTACAACGCCAGGAGGCTTCCGGCGAGTGACCGACGAGACACCGCCGGATGTATCGGCGATTCTAGAGCCGCTAAAAGGATTTCAGGAGCGGACGGCTCGCTACGTATTCAATCGATTGTACACAGACGAGGAGTATACCCGCCGGTTCCTCGTGGCGGACGAAGTCGGGCTGGGAAAGACGCTGGTCGCTCGAGCGGTCATCGCACAAGCAATCGACCACCTTTGGGATAACCGTGACCGAATCGATGTGGTCTACCTCTGCTCTAATGGGAGCATCGCCCGACAAAACCTGGAGCGCCTCGTCCTCGATGAAGACCAAGAGCACGCCTTCACCTCTCGTATCACACTTCTGCCGAAGACGGCCCGCTCGTTCGACGAGAACACGGTGAACTACATCTCGTTCACCCCCGGTACCTCTCTCGACCTCAAATCATCAATGGGGAAGAAGGAAGAGCGGGTGATGCTCTATCATATCCTCAAGGAGCCGTGGGGTCTAACCGGTAAACCGCCATTAAACGTCCTCCAAGGTGGAGCTACAGCCGATGGGTTCCGCCCGATGGTAGACAATTTCGATGCCACGATCGATGAGGGCCTCTCTGAGTCGTTCATCGCAGCGCTCGATGAGCGCCCGGAGCTTGAGCGTGAATTCAAAGAACTCTGCGAACACTATTCCCAGCACAACAGTAGGGTCTCCGACGTAGTAAACGCCCGCCGGCAGGAGGTCCTCGGCGAGATCAGAAGCGTCCTAGCATCGGTCTGTGTTGAAGCGCTGAGCCCTGATCTTATTATTCTCGATGAGTTCCAGCGGTTCCGGGACGTCCTCGACGGAGACACCGACGAGGGTGATCTCGCCCAAGAGCTGTTCTCTTACTCGGATGCGCACGCGGAGTCCCGGGTGCTTCTACTCTCGGCCACCCCGTACAAGATGTACACGATGGCCCACGAGGGCGACGAGGACCACCTTGCCGACTTTGTCCGGACTCTTCGGTTTCTCACCGGGGACGAAACCGCTCAGGAGATTCGTGACCTGCTCGATGCCTATCGCCGAGCGCTCTACCAGGCCCACGAATCGAGGACGGACGAGCTGCGGGAGCTAAAGAACGGAATCGAGGCAGAACTGAGTCAGGTTATGGTCCGGACAGAGCGTCTCGCAGCCTCTCCGGATAGAAACGGTATGCTGGAGGAGGTGAATTATCCGAATATGGATCTCCAGTCAGACGAAGTCCAAGCGTATCTTGAGTTGCGAGACGTCGCCGAGCATCTCGAGGCACCGGGGGTGATGAACTACTGGAAATCCGCTCCGTATCTACTGAACTTCATGAACAATTATTCGTTGAAGGAGAAGTTCCGCGATGAGTTGGGCTCCGAAAGTGGTGCCCATTTGGCGGCGACGCTGTCGGACAGCGAACAGTTGAATCTGTCTGGAAATCAGATCGAACGCTATGAGCCGGTCAAGTTCCAGAACCCGACGCTCCGCGCCCTTGTAGATGAGTACCTCGAAACGGGCATCTGGAAACTGCTCTGGTTACCACCATCCTCACCCTACTATCAGGCGGATGGCCCATATGCCGAGTCAGGGGTACAGGGCGCTACAAAACGCCTCGTTTTCTCCTCCTGGCGGGTCGTCCCGAAATCGGTCGCGGCACTGGTGAGCTACGAGGTCGAGCGACGAATCATGGACGACTTTGATTCGGATGCACTGTATTCCGAGGGCCGAAGCAACCGAGGTTATCTCCTAGAAATCTCCAGATCGGAGGGGCGACTCACCGGGATGCCGTTGTTCACCCTGCTTTACCCGTGTCCCACCCTAGCGGAACTCGGCGATCCGGCCGAGGTGACCGCCCGTGTCGAAACCGACGACCTCCCGAGTCAGGAGCAAATCCGGGCGGAAATCTCGGATGAGATCGAATCGCGTCTTGAACCCATCATTGACCAGCGGGCGGGTGATGAAACCGACGTTCCTGGGATCGGCACCCATGATGAGGCTTGGTACTGGGCAGCGCCCCTGCTGCTCGATTTGGAAAACCCGAATATTTCCGTTGCTGACTGGCTCGGGCGAACGAACCTCTCGTCGATCTGGCAGGGTGAGGAATCCGAGACCGCTTCATCCAGTGAATTTGCCAACTGGCAGGCCCATATTAATCGCTTCCGGCAGGTTGCTGATGACGAAATCACCCTCGGGCCACCTCCGGACGACCTGATTGAGCTGTTGACGGACATCGCCATGGGGGCTCCAGCGACAGCCACGCTCAGGGCCTTGGAGCGATCCGTCGATTCTGCGTCGGCGATCGATATGGAGACGGCACTCACCGGCGCGGCCCAGGTCGGGTGGGCCTTCCGAACAGTCTTCAATCTCCCCGAAATCACGTCCCTCATCCGTGGCCGCTATCCATCCGAACCCTACTGGCGTCGCATACTCGAGTACTGTCGGGACGGGAACCTTCAGGCGGTGCTCGATGAGTGGGTACACATGCTGGATGATTTCGGCCTAGCCGATGCTCCCTCAACGACCGTGATCGAGACAATATCAGGACAGATGCGCCAATCGCTGAGCCTTCGAACCGCGTCGGCGAAGATGGATGATATCGTCGTTGACGGTGATAATATCGAGCTTGAGGAACGGCGTATTCGGTGCCATTTCGGGTTGCAGTTCGGGAGAGTCGAGGACTTCGACACCGATGAAGCGATCCGAACCGATCAAGTCCGAAATGCGTTCAATTCGCCATTCTGGCCGTTCGTGCTGACGACAACATCCGTCGGCCAGGAAGGGCTTGATTTCCATCCCTACTGCCACGCAGTGCTCCATTGGAATCTCCCCCCGAATCCGGTCGATCTTGAGCAGCGGGAGGGGCGCGTGCACCGTTACAAGAGCCATGCTGTCCGGAAGAACGTCGCCGACGCCTATGGCTCGCAGGCGCGTGCGGAGGCAGCGGATAGTGATATCTGGACGACGATGTTTCAAGCGGCCACGGACGCCGCCGATACGACATCGGACCTAGTCCCCTACTGGGTCTTCACCGGTGATGGTTCGGACGCAGCTCGCATCGAACGGCATGCACCATTCCTTCCAGTCAGCCGAGAGGAACACCAATTTGCGGAACTCAAGGAGTCACTAGCGGTCTACCGGATGGCGTTCGGTCAACCGCGACAGGACGATCTTATTGAGTACCTGCTTCAACATCTCTCCGCCGAGGAGATCAAGACGATATTAGAGGACTTACAAATCGACCTTTCTCCTTACTAGCCCTATCGACCCAGTCGCAGGCGGGTCTCATTGGCACATTTAGCGAAGGACTGGAGAGGTCGGATTTTCCGCGTACAGCGCTCCAGCTATAATTGGGATCAGAGAAGATATCCGTCAGATACCGCCTCATCCCACTTCTCAGCATCAATTTCTGGATGGCGGAGCGCGATTGATCGAAGTGTACTCAGCGCCAGTTGTGCTTCGCCAAGCATCGCTACCGCCTGATCGCGCAGAGTGGCGGTCTCGTGGGTTTCTTCGAGACCCCACGAGAGCATGTCGACGAGCAGGTTCGCATCGTCCTGCAGTTCGGCGACGGTTCCGGCCGCTTCGAGTGCTGTCTCCGGACTCTCCAGTTGCTGTTTAGCTGTGCCGACTGCTCCGACAGCCTGCCGAGTCACGCTCGTGATCTGGCCCCGCGGGGGAATATCGGCAGTCTCGAAATCCTGCTCGATCATCGGCTCCCGAATACTCCGTACTGCTGCCTCCACGTTCGATACTGCCTCGACCGCGCGGGCGTGAAGATCTCGAATACGCTCCTGTTCCTGTAGGGGAAGCGCGTTGAAGGAATTCGCCAGCGCGTATTCAGGAACCCGGACTGACGACTGGCGAAAATCCGGGTCAGCGCCATCGACTTCCGAACTGAGATACGCATGACGTTCCCAGTCGAAAAACGCCGCATCAGCCGAAGTGAATTTCCACGACGGTTTGTCGAGCACCTGCGTCGGCACTGGATCGGGGCGATGACCAATGTTCGCTTTCGTGTACGCCGAGGCGCGCTTCGTCGTCCCTCTCTCTATCTCTGTTCCGTCCACGACGAAACTACCATTCGCATCAGCACCCGCTATATCGAGAGAGAACAGCATATGGCCGATTTTTCGGAGGCGGCTCGTCTCATCGATGGATTCCGTCCATCGATCCGGAAGGGAAGCAGCACCGAAGCGAGAGCCGGCAACCGCTCCGGCGACTGCCCCGATCGTATCCGTATCGCCTCCTTCACTGACTGCGTTCACGATGGCCGTCTTGGCGTCGTCCGCTGTCAGTGCATGGTAGAGGCCAGTCTGGAGGGTATGAAGCACAAAGCCGGAGTTCGACAGCTCACTCGCTTCGATCCCGTCGGGAATCGGCTCAAGGACATCTCGAAGACTCTCCGGCGCATCCGCACTCAGTGCACCGAGAGCAGTGGCGAGGGGCTGGTCATCGCCGTCGAGCAGTGCGGCGATCGTGAGGTTTAACGCCGCACAGCCGTGGGTACACCGTGGATCGGCATGTGTGATGCGCGATGAATCGCGGCTCGTCTGCTGGAGCATATCCCAGTCGTCGGCGAACGCGAGCGCGAGCGGCGCACACCGCATTACACTGCCGTTGCCCGCGTTCGATCCTTCCGAGCGCTCTTCCCAGACCTCCTGTCCCGCAGACTCCCACGAGACTCCCTTGTCGATACGTCTGAGCGCGTCGGCAGTCATCACTCCAACGTCGAAGGGGCCATCATTGTACCATGCGACGAACCGTTCGGCGATGTCTGCCGGATCGAACTGACCCTGCTTGGCGAGACTCCGCGCGATGCACAGCGCTTGATCGGTGTCGTCAGTAATGGTCCCGGCGGGCTTGCCGTGGGTGCCGTTGCCCACCATCTCGGTGATCTCACCGTATTCGGCGTCGATCTGCTTCGGCGAGTGGAACTCGACGGGCCGGCCGAGTGCATCACCACAGGCCAGTCCTAGTAAAGCACCCTCCGCTCTATCTTGTTCGCCCATGTTCGATCAACCGGTGGCTGAGTATTATATCCCCGGCCGCTGTGGCCTGTACAATGGCTCCGAACCCGAGACAAAAATCAGCGAGGCAGAGTCCATGATGGTGTTTGCGTTCGACCGCGACTGGACGGTCGATGTGAATCCCCATCCACAGCGTGAGGCGGTCCCGCTCGCGTGGGTGCGTCACCTCGCTCATGAGACCGATCACGAAGTCTGGGCGATCGGGAATCAGGACTTGAAAGACGAAGCCGAGATTCCGGGCATCGAAACGCTCGCGGGGCGATACTATGAGGAAGGAATCGGCCGTCTCGGCAAGAAAGACGACTGGGACCGCTACGAATACTGGCCCGAACGGCGTGATCGCCTTCGGATGCTCACCGAGGAATTCCCTGACGCGACGGCATACATCGCCGTCGACGATCTTGATCTGAGTGACGTCGAAGGCTGGCAGCACTATTACGCATGGGACTTCGTTCCCGCTGTCGAACGCAATGACATCGCTATCGATCCACCATCCTGAGAGGAGTAACGCCCAAACGTGCGGTCACGCTCGTGTGTTCGAACCGTCGGAGCGGCGTCTCGCTGCTCCCGATACCTCTGGATATTGCTGAGGAACACACCCGGTTTCCGTTGTTCTGAATCTCGAAGACTCATAAGGTTCGCAGGTCGATGCGCGCCGGGCGGCCGCGAGGGAGCGAGCTAAAGTTCGCCAACCAGGCGAGCCTGTGCCAGTATCAATTCCGCGTGTTCTTCGGCCCATTCCTCACCCTTCCGCTCCGCTACCCAACCGATCGCCCGCTGCTCTTCGAGAGTTCTGTTTTGTCTGGTCTCACTCATTCTTCGTCGTTCGGTTCATTGGGCTTAAATGGCATAAACCTCACAGCGATCTTGGAGCCTCGGAGGGTGCTGCGAGAGGGGGAGGGTAGTCGCGCACGTTCACGCCGCTCGAGATCTCGTACTCGACATCAACCACGCCGGGACCATCTGGCGGGTGAACTCGGTGCTCGCTTCGATAACGCCGACTCGTGTGTTCTCACCGAGGGCATCGGCGACGTCATCGACGAGATCCTCGCGATACGCGAGCTTGCCGTCGGTGCGGTTTCGCATGGCGTGCTCGTACACACGAGTTCGTGAAAGCCGTTCTGCTCGAGTGGCTAACCGCTGATGTTCAACAGTACTATCCGCCGCGCTCAGCGCAGGTCAATTACTGGGTCGCGTCGCAGAATCCTTTAGAATCGGGACGATACCCGTCGGCAAGAAGCCGTAGCTGATACCTGAAAGGAAGGG
>NZ_JAQJDA010000036.1:0-16867 GCF_028617175.1 Halococcus sp. PRR34
AAGACTCCTCTTCCGCTTCATCTCAATCGTTCTAACGACTCACCCCGACGCCGTCGGCGGATTCAATAGAGCTGTTTGGATCTGAAGCGTACCGCTTGATGAGCCTGCCCTGTACTACTCCACGAAAGGAGAAGAGGATACCTCGCCACCGATTTGTTCGGATTTGAAATACGTCACGGTCGGATAGCCAGCGTTCGATAGTGCCATCTATTGCTCCAGCTGCCAGAGCAGGTAGTGACAATCGAGGTGGATCGATCTCATCTAATTCTTCCATCTCGTCGGCGTACTTGGATGGAAGCTTCCAGAGATAGATGCAGACAGGCAGTGATATTGTGCTCATGACGAGTTCTGCGAGGGCACGGGTTCGTCGCTGGACCATACGCTTACTTCGACGTACGGTGACAACTTGTATATTGGTGGCCGTATCGGGGTCGTCTCAACTACGGCACCGTAGGACTGAGGATTAGGTGTTTGCGGCTATCCGGCTGAATGGGCGGAGAATTCGTCGGGGAAGCCAGCGGAGAAATCTGGCAGCAGGCTCCAGCCGCCCCCATCGAGACGGGTTCGCACGATATCGGCGTCCTGTTTGTTCTACACGTCCTTTGCTAACCAGAAAGTCGAGGGCTGATTCAGTGCGTGACTCGGTGAGGCCAAGATCAGCAGCAAGTTCTGCGGGCGTTTGTGGCTCGCCGACGGTTCTGAGTCGTTGATAGACGCTGTTCAGCGTCTGCATTCGGAGCATCACTTCATTCGCCTGATCGTCGAGGCCTGAGACGTACTCATGCGTCGTCTGGTGCGGCTCATATCTGACTGTCGTTGCGCCATCGAACACGAACCAACATCCAACAAGGGCCAAGAGACCCCCGACCCACATCCCGCCGAGAACGGCTAGGTATGCGCCAGCAATGACGACAGTTGTCCCGTATACAAGCAGGTTCGTTCCATCGGGCAGATCGTACCTTCCGTCAGCGATATCGTGTCCCACTACCCCACCAACCAAGATAACCAGGGGAATGATGGACTGTAACGTCATTTCAGTGAACACAAGGAGTACAGCGAGGACAGCAACTGTCCCAACACCCTCTCGGAAGTGACTGTTTTCCCAGAGACGAGGATTCCGCTGCGCCATGATTAGTTCCACATCCTAAAGCCACATAAACCATCTAGTTCACAATGATTTGATCGATGCACGCTGGCGTTCCCACTTCCGTGACGGATCACTCTCACGGCCTCCAATGGGGCCGGAGGTCGGTCGGAATGCGTATGGAACTGATCACTCATTGTTGTATCCCCTGATCGATCGTATATCCCTCGTATGTCCGAACGACACGACGAGTAGCAAGCAAAGCCACACCAGCTGCGAGCAGTGCCGTTACACCTGCGCCGATAGCCGGGGCACTTGGCGTCGTTTCGATCGCTCCAGCGAGATCCGTCAGTAGTCCCGGCGCTTGTGCAATCACGTCCGGGAGCCCACTCAGTAGTGCCGTCCCGAGTCCGCCCAGTGCGCGGGGAATCACCGGCACTTGGGCGACGACACCGGGTATGCCGATCGCGAGGAGGCCGATCGTATAGACCAGAAACGCCACGATACTCGGTCTGACCGCCGACCGGTTGCGCGTGATCCGTGATTCCTCGAATTTCGGGTACAGCGTGCCGATGCCCGCCGCGAGGACGCTCGCACCAGCACATAGAATCGCACCGAGCACGGCGAGCGCGGCGATTTCGATCATGCCGAGTGGACTCAGGACTCCAAGCCCTATCGTCGCCACGACCGTTATCGGGACACCCGGTGTGACCCCCGAAAGGACCATTCCAGCGAGATACGTCCGTCCGGACACGCCCGACGTGAGCGTCAGCGGCAATACCGCCCCTTCGTCGCCGAGCGGGTTGAGTGCGAACGCCGCGCCAGTCATCCACGCCCCACAGGCTGCAATATACAGCACCAGCCACTCTGGCACCTGGCCTGCGTTGAGGAGTGGTCCGATCTGGAAGCCGACGAGCAAGAGTGGGTAGGCGGCGTACCAGAGTTTCAGTGGTGCGCGACGTGCTCGCAGCCAGTTTTTCTGCGCGATTCGCAACACCGGCCAGGAGACGACGCCGCCGAACACTCGTTCCGAGAGCGGAGGCGTTCGACTCGTCGTCGTGGGTGCCTCTCCGCCAGCGCTTGTCCCTCGCGCAGACGATCCGTTCGCGCTCGTCGACGTTCCATCGGCGTCATCGTCGCTTGGCTGGACTGGATCAGCATACCAGAGCCGCTCGGCGAGGACGGTCGAGAGTCCAACGAGCAGTGGAACGCCGATCAGGACCGTTCCGATGCCACCCGCGGCGCGGAGGGTATTGGCGCTGACGCTGGGTGCGCCTATGAAGCCGAGATCGACGAGCCAGCCGATCGGTGAAGCTTCGAGCACACCGATTACCGGTGCGAGCGCTGAATTGAGTGAGTTGGAGGAGACGACAGCGAAATACGCGACGAACACGAGAACACCGATGATACTCTTGTATCTGGCGAGGAACGACGATCGGGCGAACGCGAGTTTCACCACAAGTCCGATGGGGTAGCCGAGAGCGAGCCCGCCGATGATGAGCGCGAACACCGCCGCGATGATCGGCACGACACTCACCGGCGCGCTCGCGCCGGTTGCAAATGCAGTGGCGACAGCGAGCGTCGGCAGGGTTGCCACCCCGAGAAACAGAACACATTCGGTGAGGAGGAGACCCGCGACCGCGTCGCGATGTGGGACAGCCGTCAGGATCCCCGCGGAGCGATCGATAGTCCCGCTGCCCTGTACGGTCCGCGACCCCGCCACGAACGCGACGAATAGCATGACGCCGCTGACACCAGCGCGAAGAAGGCTCAGCGGAAGATCGATCGAACCGGTACGTAGCCCCTCGCCGAGTGTGTGCGCGAAGAATGTTACCGCCCCTCCAACCGGAAGGACGAAAAACAGCCCGGCGAAGGCCAGAATTGCGAATTGCCATCTGGAATACTCGCCGAGTGCGCGGCGTTTGCGCCGGAGTTCGGTCTGGGCGATCAATCGAGCGTGCGTCGATGAGGGGAGAGTTCGTGACATCGGTCGATTCACTCCGTTCGACCCGCGGGCTCGGTTTCAGCTCCGCGTTCATCGTAGGCCTCGTCGGTAGTGACGTCGAGAAACACGTCTTCGAGTGTCCCCTCTTCGCCCGTTTCCATGCGCTCTTTCAGTGCGTCGGGCGGACCCTCGGTGACCAACTCCCCATCGTAGAGGATGCCGACCTCGGTGGCGAGTTCTTCGACGACCGGCAGGATGTGCGTCGAGAGGAACACGGTGGTGTCGCCGGCGGCGAGCTCGGCGATGGTTTCTCGCACTGTGCGCGCAGCCCGTGGGTCGAGTCCCGACGTCGGCTCGTCGAGAACGACCACCTCGGGCCGGTGCATCAACGCCTGGATCAGCCCGGTTTTCTGCTTCATGCCCTTCGAGTACGTCGAGATACGGTCGTCGGCGTCAGTGGTCAGGTCGAAGCGGTCGAGAAGCGTACCGATGCGCTCCTCGATCTCTGACGGGTCCATGTCGCGGAGGCCGCCGTGATATTCGAGCTGCTCGCGGGCAGTGAGTTCGTCGTACAGCGGCGGCTCTTCGGGCAGATAGCCGATGTGTGGGACCACTGCCTGCCGGTCGGTGATCGACTCGCCCACGATCTGTGCCGTGCCGCTGGTCGGCGTTATCAGAGTCGTGAGCATCCGTATGGTGGTTGTTTTGCCAGCGCCGTTCGGGCCGAGGAAGCCATAGATCGCGCCACTCGGGATGGCGAGATCGAGGTCGTCGACGGCGGTTGTGCTACCGTACTGTTTCGTGAGTGCGTCCGTACTGATCGAGAGTGCGTCGTTCATTGGTTGTGTCGTATTGGAGTTCATTGCTCGTTGCGTTCGTTTCATTGTGTGTGTTCGTTCAGGTGATCACGACAGCGTGTACTGATCGAAGCAACGGACTGCCCGCCGGTACGTGACCATCGAGACGCCGACGGCGAGGACGGTCGTCAGACCGAGTGAGCCGACCCGAACGACGACGGACGGGACGCCGATCATCGTCGATCCTGGCTCGAACACGACCGGGAGATAGCCGAACACCGCCGGCAGACAAACGAGTCCCAGTAGCCCCAGCAGGTACCCCATTCTAACGAAACCCGCCCGCCCGATTTCCGCATACATCGATGTATTTGTGAACGGAACCGGGGCTGGCACCAGTTCACGGTACGAGACTCGCATTCCAATCGCGACTGCGACGGTGACGCTACAGACGCTGAGTACGGCACCGACGAGTCCCAACACCACTATGTCAAGACTACCCACTGGCGCACCCGCCCGGGTTGCCAGAAGGAGTGGCGCGAGAGTTGTGATCGGCGTACCGATGGCCACTCCGGCGAGAATCGTTCCGCGGACGAACTGTTCGCCCGTGATCGTCGTGAGTGTCATCTGGAGCGACGAATACTCAGTCGGGATCGGGCTCATCCCAAACGCGAATCCGGTACCGGTGGCGAAGAGGAACGCGAACAGTATCGGGGCAAGCAATGCACCACCGGCCACAAGCGCCGGAAAGAGTACGAACAACACGATCAAGGGGAGGTAGCCCACCAACAGGAGGGCCTGTGGGACGCGCCGTTCCTGGAGCCACCGCTTTCGAGCGACTGTCAGCACGGGCCGCGAGACGTGGCCAGCCAACAGTCGCTCCGCGAGTCCATCACCGACGAGCGACCGCGAGCGGTGCAACACTGCGGCACTGACCGGCTCCGTCTCCCAGACACGGGTTGCCAGCACTGTCGTCACGCCCGTCAACACAGGGAGCCCGGTGACGACCAGCGCGAGCGCACCGAGGCCACGGAGCCAACCTACCTGTCCCGCCGGTGACCCCACCAGTCCGAGGTCGACGAACCACGCCGGTGGCATCACGGACGCCAATCGCTCCAGGACGCCACTCGTCACGAGGCCAACGTCGACTGCCGACCAGCCGACGAGGACCAAGAAGAACCCGATAACGACGAAGACGCTCTTGTACCGACGGAACCGTGGCGAGCGAGTCGTGACGAGATCGATGGCGACACTGAGACAGACGCCGACGAGTGCCGTGAGCGCGAACAGACCAGCGACGGCGACGAGGATCGTGAGGGCAGTCGCCGGCGACCCGGTTCCAGCGGCGAAGCCGACGGCCACACTGACCGCAGTAGGGGCGATTCGGAAGGCAGTCCGTCTGGAGACGGCCATCACCACGCCGAGGACGACCGTGCGGGCCGACACCGTCGTTAGGAGATGATCGGTGCTGAGGCGTTCCATGAGGCTCGACGTTTGTTGGACGAATCCGACGAGCAACGCGAGAGGACCACCTATTGCGACGAGGTATAGCGTTTCGAGCGGGAGCGTCGCCTGCCCGTCTCGAATCAGCGTTCCAAAGGTGTACGCACCGATACCGCTGCCGACTGCGAGCACGACGACGACAACGGCGATGAGCGCCCGGAGGGTTGACGAACGCCCGAGTTGCCGTCGGCTCCGCGTGGTCTCGACTCGTGCAATCTGCACCCCGTATCGGAGTCCCCCACTGAGATTCATAATGTGTCCATTTGGGCTTTCGATGGTTGACGACGGGCTGTTAGACTCGCACCGAAGCGCTGATGGATCGTTTCGCGCAGTTCCGTCGCTTCCTCAGCATCGATGTCGATCGCGCGGGCACTTCCACCGAGGAGCGAAAGCGGCCCCGATCCAGCAGAATCCACGACAACTGTTGCAAGCCCGAGACGTCGCTGGAAGATCGACCGCCGGTGAATCACCGTCTGGATCCGGTAGTAGGGAACGATCTCGATGCCTCGATTCCAGAACCCGTTCCGCGTCAGAACGTGATCGTCACCGATAGCATATCCACGATTGCGCCATTTGAGATGGGCAATGACCGGAACGAGGGGCACCAAGAAGAGTGGGGCGTACCAGTAGTCGAGAACGGACAGCTCCGGCATGACCATCTCGATGCCAGCAATAGTCGTCCCTGCTCCAGCCAGCGTCTCGAGCGCGATCAACGCGCCAGTGAGGAACAGAATGAACAACACGTACCGGCCAGCGTAGCGTCGTCGCGCCCGCTTGGGTGGCCGTGTGAATGTGAGGTCCTCGAAATCGAATCCCTCGATGGAGCGAGCAAATCGAAAGACCGATTCACGATCTGTCAGCGGAATCGCCGAGGGAGTACCTTGGGTAACCTCCTGAGCTGCATACCCTGCGGTGATCGTGTCAAGACCGGCGTACCCAAATCGACGTTCGAGAACGTTTTCGTGGATCAGCAGTGTCTGAATTTTGCCGAGCGGGATGGAGCCGCTGTAGCGCTGGAGTAGCCCACGCTCGTAGCGCAGTTCGTCGCCAGCATCAGTCAGCTGAAAATCATAGTAGCGCGCGAACGTCGCCACGGGACCTGCAACTACTGTTCCGACGACAACAACAAGGACTGCGAGACCGGGGTTGCGTCCGATAACAGCAGCCAGCGTTCCTGAGAGTAACTCTGTGCCCGCAATCACTCCGAGAGTGATCGGGAGCAGTGGACGGAGGTTGAGTCGGACGGCGCTCACGAGCAGGAGATCGCGCAACGGAAGGTCAAATAGCACTCCTTCAGATCCACCTGAAGTTCCGCCTTCGGATGCATCGATTGATTGAGCCCCCGATTCTGTCGTTTGGATTCCAGCTGAATCGGCGGACAACTTCCCGGTGTTTGAGTCGCTCTCCTGTTTCAGCCGCTGTATCTCATTTTGGAGACGGCGTGCTTCAGCATCAGCCACGTATTTCAGACTGACCTCGGTCTCACCGCCGCCCGCAGTTTCGAGATCGATTGCTGCGACGCCGACCAGCCGTGCGAGTGGGCCTTGGCTGATATCGAGCGTCTGGACCCGTCGCACTGGCACGTTGCGCTCGCGCCGCGAAACGATTCCTGACGCGACATCGAGCGTGTCCGAGGTCAGCGCGTACTCGAAGCGAAGGTGACGGAGAATTTCTAACAGGGTATACATGACAAAGAGGCCAACAACGCCGGCGAGAGCGCCGAGCAGTTTTGCATCTCCACTACTAGTGAATCCAATACCAGCCATCATTAGCAGTTGGAACCAATCAACCTGTGAGATTGCACGTAGTGGAACCGAAAGTGGATGGAGCTTCATGATAGCGCTCTATACAGCATCATCGTGCTCGCTCTCGATGGCCAGGTCACGAAGCTGCTCACGGATCATCCGCGCATGATCCGGCGCGAGGCCAGGAATCGTCACATCGGCACCACGCGTCCCTGCCGTATAGACCACGACGCTCGAGAGTCCCACAAGTCGTTCGATAGGACCGCGTTGGGTGTCGACGTTCTGGATACGCACGAACGGTACGACCGAATCAACGCGGGTGACGACACCACGTTCCAAGTAGACCGCGTCGTCCTGGATCTCGAAACGCCAGATCCGGTAGCGCAAGAGCATGTAGAGTCCACCGAGAACGGCGAGCACTACCGCAGCCGCCGGTCCTACCCAGCTATCGACCGGGAGGACGAACCGGCTGAGTGCCCACGTCCCGCCAAACCCGACGATCAGAGCACCGAGAATCGCCAGCACAAGCCAGACGACCCGAACACGCGGACTAAGCGACTCCATTGATTCGTTCGGATCGCCTTCGCTGGAATCACTCGTCATTGGTTTCGAAGTCAGTACAATCGTGCGTGTTGCTGTCCGTGTGACACTTCGACGACTGGAGGGAGTGATCGAGCAACTTTCGCATGGTCAAGACGAGGCGTCTCGTCAGGTCGGAGGGGTCGATCGCGTACATCGTGGAGGTTGTGAGGGTGTGGATTAGTGGTTTGGTGGTCGGTGGTCGGTCTGGATCGACTGAACTGTTGTGTGAGGGCAGCAGACCGGAACGGACGGTCGATGAATCGATGGGATCGAACGATCAGATCACCCATCCGTTCAAGAGATTGTAGAGATTGAAGAGGACGAACACTCCGATAGGAACCCCAACAGCGATTGTCGCCCCACGAAGAGAGAGATCGCGTGCGTGCATCGTCGCATGCGCCCATATAACGGCCTGCCAGATCGTAAGCAGGATGACGATCAGACTGGCAATTCGAACTGCGGGCTCGCTTTGAATCGCCATCTGAAAGTTCGTCAGGGCCTCCGCGAATTGGGTGGCAGTCTCCTGGTTGAAATTCTGTGGGAGATCGGGAACCGCAACGTTTTGCAGCGCGATGAACTGTCCGATGCCGGAGACGATTCCCGCGATGATTGCGGGAACGAACCCCCAACCGTTCAGTTTGAGCGTATCGCCGAGCGAACCGCTCCCGCCGACCGCGATCGAGAAGAGATAGAACACGATGGCGAACACGATCCAGGCCACAAACTGTCCGAAGAACGCGAAGATGATGCTTCCCGCCTGTCCGAATACAGCGAGTGGGGGTGCGCCAGCAGCTAAGAACTCACGATAGCTGAGCAGCGGGGCGATGATCGCGGCGACCGCCGCGAGGAAGACCACGCCGAGTGGTCGGAGCAGACCAGGGTTTTCGGCTCGATGATTGAACGATTCGTTCGGGTCGGTGAGTACGTTGGTGATCGACATTGTATTTTTCGTCGGTGATATTTCGTTCGTACAGTACTATTCTCGTATTGAATCGATACGTCTCGCTAGAGATCGGTCGTGTTGAATCGGTAGTAGCCCAGCACGAGTGGGATGATGATCCACGCTGCGAGGGTCACGAATCCGAACGAAGGGGCGAGATAGAACGGCACACTACCACCGCTAGCGAGTGAACCGCTCGCGAGATCGGGAATCAACACACCGAGAACGTTTGAATACGCGGTCGTCGGATCGAGTTGGACGAAAAATTGCGCCCACTCGGGCTGGACCGACATATCTAACGAGAGTGGCGTGTACTCGTTGAGGACAAACCGTACGAGCACCGGGATAAGTCCCCAAACCGAGAAGATGAACAGCACGGTAATGACGCCAGCCCCCGCAAGCGAGAGTGTCGAAGATTTCGTCGCTGCCGAGAAACTGACCGCGAGCGCGACGAACGCCAGCGCAAGCAGCAGCGTCGCCAGCACGAACAAGGCGTAGTTGACAACTGAGAGTGAGCCGGCCAACACGACGACGACGCCCGCAGCGATCAAGAAGCCGACGACTGCCGAGACGAAGACGACCCCTGTCCGACCGAGTACCTTGCCCAGTACCACATCACGGCGGGTGTGGGGCAGTGAGAGCAGGAGGGCGATGCTCCCGCTTTCGCGTTCAGCGACAATTGCCTTGTAGCCAACTATTACCCCAATCAGTGGGATGAAAAACGCGGTGAGTCCCGAGAGGAAGTCGATGATCGACAACGAGGAGACCGCGCCCCCACCGCCACCACCGATCGAACCGATCGCAATGTAGATGTATGCCGCCCCCGCCGCGAAAACGACGAACACCGCAGTTAATCCGAGCAGCAACCACGACCGAATCCCATCTTGGAAGTCTTTCCGCGCGACCGTGAGCGTACTCACGTCTTGACCTCCGTGATCTCGTCAGTGGTTCGATCCGTATTTTCGCCGGAGCGAGCCGTCTCATCTCCCGATCGTCCAGTCCCAACGTTCGATTGAGGAGAGTTGTCGTTGGTATAGGAGGCAAACAACTCTTCGAGCGAGGCGTCCTCGGTCGAGAAGTCCTCGACGGTCGCGCCGGCGTCCTCGATCGTCCCCAGGACTGTGGTCTTCGAGGAGTCCTCACACGACACCCTGATCGTGGTGCCCTCGGCGCTCGCGTCCGACACCGCCGGGAGCGAGCGCACCTCCTCCAACACCCCGTCGGGCACCCGGTCGACCTTGACGACGAGGGTCGCCTCGGCGCTGGTGGCGTCGCGCAGCCCCTCGACGGTGTCCTCGGCGACGAGCTCGCCGCCACGGAGAATGCCCACGCGATCGCAGATCGCGTCGACCTGGCCGAGGATGTGACTCGAAAAGAACACCGTCGCGCCGCGGTCGCGCTCGGCTCGGATGATCTCGCGCATCTCGCGCGCGCCGTTGGGATCCAATCCCGTCGAGGGCTCGTCGAGGATCAGCAGATCTGGCTGGCCGACGAGCGCCATTCCGAGGACGAGGCGCTGGGCCATCCCCTTCGAGTAGCCGCCGGCCTTCCGGTCGATCGCGTCGGCGATCCCCACGCGCGCGGCGATCTCGTTCGGATCGTCGTCGCTGCCCTTCGAGTCGATAGCGAACTGGAGGTGCTGGCGGCCGGTCAACCGGTCGTACACGTCGAACCCCTCGGGGAGGACGCCGACGCGCTCGCGGATCCGCTGGCTCTCGGCCTCGGCGTCATGGCCGAGCACCCGCGCGGTGCCGCCGGTCGGCCGGATGAAATCCAGCAGGAGGTTGATCGTGGTCGACTTCCCCGCACCGTTCGGTCCAAGAAAGCCGTAAATCTCCCCCTCGTGGACATCGAGATCACAGTTTTCGAGCGCGGTAACGTCACCGAATCGCTTCGTGACGTTTTCGAGTTCGATGGCCGCCATGATTATACACGAGCCACCGGATTTTGCGGAGGCTGCTGTGATCCTTTCCACCGCTTCCGAGTACAGTGTCGCTGTCTGGTCCGTTGTCGAAGCAGACGGAAGGAGCTCAGATCGCTCATGTCCACCTATCGTGGTTTTGGAGCTTAACCGGCCGCGTGTGTCCGTTCTGGAACATACAATTGGCAGAACGAACCAGGTGAGGATAAAGAGCCTATCCAGTTTTCAGGCTCAGAAAAACGGCGGAGTTGCTAATATACGTCCCGGCGTATCCCCGTACTGAGCACCCGATCGTTGCACAACGGGTGTTCAATACCGGGACCCGTTGCGTGGCATCACCCCTGGCATCCTCCCGGTACTTTCTAGCGCGAATGAGCGAAGACGAACCGTTCTATATCCGTTGATCATCTGCTGTCTTACTGAGGTAGGGTGGACTGAGTCCCGTTTCATCGTCGTGTAACTGCACGTACGCACGCGCCATGATCGCCAGTATCGCGATCTGAACGATCGCGCTCTCGATAAGAACGAGAATCTGAGCGGGAAGTGGCGGCAGAAATTCAGATAGTCCGACTGAAAGGATCATATGAGGGATCAACAAGACGAACGCAAGCGCAAGCAGGCGTATTCGGTTGTGCCGAGTCAGTCGCCAGCTCCCGATAATTGCTCCGATCACGTTCTTGTCTCGGACAGCCACCTCCTGTCCGACAAAGATCAGATTCACGCCAAGAAACGCTCCAGGGATGAAGAGAACGAGACAGGCACCGACGAGGAGTGCTCGTCCCGGCCACGTACTGATCAGATAGAGCAGTGTCGATTGATCAGCCAACCTAAATAGCCCCCAACCAGCGAGCACGAACAGGCCGATTGTGAGTCCACTCACCACGATTGAAACGATCCAACTTCCTAGGAAACTATTGACCGATGCCCAGCCGAGACGATGGAAAACGAACTCTTCGGGTATATGGTCGGTGAACTGACTCACGAGCGCACGACTCGCCACGACCAATACAGGGATCGTTAGAAAGCCGCCCGTGAATGACGCAATCAAAACGGCCTGCAACGAGATAAGCGGCGGGAGTTGAGTCCCAGGACTCGGCATCTGTCCGCCCGCCGCTGGCGCAGCGAAACTATCGAGCGGAAGTGCGGTCGTTGAGACCATCAAGACGAGTCCTCCTTGAAGCAGACTGATGAGAAGATATGTGCCGATCAAGATCCAACCGTTGCGGCGAAACGCACGGGGGATCCCATCGGCGAGCGCGCTGCGAACGCGGAGACTCATAGCGTCGATGTTGTGGAGGCCGCACTTAGTCAGTCTGGTATCGATGAGTACAACCAGCTCACAGGCAGACCAAAGTCAGAGCTAGCAGAACTCAGACATGGGGCGGTTTTCTGGCCCGGAAAATCGCATGGGTCTTTTAACCCCCTCTCGATCCACCAAGAAACGTGAGTGAGGACTGTCCGACGAACGAGGTGTTCGCACTCCTCGATGACGAATACGCTCGGACGATCCTCACCGCAACGAGTACACAACCGATGTCCGCGAAAGCCCTCAGCGAGGAATGTGATGCGTCTCTGCCCACCGTCTACCGGCGGGCCGAACGTCTCGCCGAGTGTGGTCTCATCGAAGAAGGAACACGACTCGCCGACGACGGACACCACTACAGCGTGTATGAGGCACGGCTGGACCAACTCACTGTTGACCTCGAAGAGGGCGAATTACAGATCACCGTCGAAGAGAAATCGACCGAAGACATCGCCGACCGCTTCACCGACATGTGGGAGGACATCTAATGCTTCAGTTACCACTCCAATTCGACTCCGTACAGGGGTACGCCGGCTATCTGATCCTTTTGGCGGTCACGCTCGGAGCGATGATGCTGGGGTTGTTCATCGCGTTCCAGGCCTACCGAGGGTATCGACGCAATCGAAGTCGGCGGATGCTGTTCCTCGCGCTTGGACTCGGGTTTCTTACCGTCGTTCCGTTTGCACTATCACTGGTTGCCACCTTCGTCGGGCAGCGCCTTGGCTTCGGGCCGCGTGTCTATACGTACTGGCTGCCGATCACAACACGGCTCGTCGAGATCTGCGGGCTCGGTTGCATCCTCTACTCGCTCAATATCCGACAGTGACTCACTGTATCGCCCAATCACTGACCGCTGTCGGTTTACCCTGAACCACAAACGACAGCGATCGATATCACAGACCTGACAAAGCGCTTCGAAACCACAGTTGCATATGAGGCAGTACGCGTGTAACAGAACCCAGTCCACGTCTCACGTACCGGACAACCACTCACTATCTCCGAGAAAGAGCACGAGCAACAACAACAGAACAGCCCCTAATAGGAGTGCGAGCGCAGCAATCGGAATCGCTGGCAACTGGACGCTGTCCACCACCAGTGTGACCGTTCCAGCTGCGAGCCCGACTCCGAGACTCCCCACGAAATGGATCATCGTCACTGGATACGTCCGCGCGCTCCGCCCGACGTCGTTTCCAAGCGTAATCGCGTGCTCAGCCACATCCCACGTGACGATCGTCAGGCCAACACCGAGTAACAGTTGCACTCGACCCGGATCCGAGATCCACGCCAAGAAGATGAGACTACAACTGAAAAGCACGATCCCGAACCCGACGAGAGAGCCCGCCCACGACTGCCGGAGCGGAAACACACCGAGGACGACACACGCCATCGCGAGCGTTCCACCGAAGAACGCAATCCGCTCGAACAGCCCACCTGGAGACAGTAGACTCAGACCGAGCGCGAGACAAACGAGACTACACCCCACAAATACAAATCCGCCACCGAGCACGCGATGACCGCGACGACGAACGAGACCACTTCCCAACAGCAGGACTGCACCGACCGCTCCCACACCAGCAATCGACACCTGAACGGGCTGACTCGCCAGAACACCGGTTACGCAGGCCGCCGCGACCACGGCAAGTACACTCCCCGCGTACGTCGGCTGTTTCACGATAGACGACGCTTCCATCAGCGCACCCCTCTGTGGTGGCCCACGGGCCAGACCAGTGGCTTCTCGGGCGACCAGTCCGCGACTGGCATATCCCGATTTCGCAGCATCTGGACCCGGTTCGCACGCTCAACCCTCACGAACTCCTCGCTGACGGTCTCGTCCGTCGTCACGTCCGGACTGATAACCGTTACTGAGTACCCGTGCGCGTCCAACTGCTGTGCAGCAGTTTCGCCGAATCCATCGACGAGTGGCGAAAACACTATGACCTCGGTATTTCCCTGTGTCTGTGCGATCAATTCCTGAACCTGCTCCGTCGAAGACACCGTGATGTCGTCGCCGTCGATCGGAACCGGCTGGTCGTACTCATGATCTACTAATAGCTGGTCGATGTGAGCATAGTGTTCCCGGCCCGTGCTTGGTGCCCGCCAGTTGAACTCGGATCCGAAAATGGCGGCACCAACCTGTTCGCTCTGCTGCTCGAGCGTCGAACAAACTTGCTGGGCGGCGGCGACACAGTACGCTACTGCGTGCGGCTCTGTCGATGCTGCGGCTCGAATCGCGCTCTGGCGTGCATCCACGCAGAGCACGACGGCTGTCCGGTGTTCTTCACGGAATTCCATCGTCGTGAGCTCGCCGGTCCGAGCATACCGCTTCCAGTTGATTCGATGCATCGAATCGCCTCGTTGATACGCTCGTATCTGCTGGAATTCGAGCCCCGACTCACCCGCCTCAGCGGGCGTCTGTCCAGCATACTGCCGGGCCTGCCGGTGCAACTGAAACGCCCGGAGGTCGACCATACACTCTAGTTCTTCACGGATGGTCGACTGTTCGCCGGCTGCAACCTCAGTCTCGACACGCGTATTCCCGCTGATATCGTGGGCAATCACCGTCGTCGGGGTGAATCGGTGACTTCCGTGCTTCGCAGCGACCGTATACTGAAATGTTGTCGACGCGCCTGGTCGAAGGGTGGCTGTATGCCGCGGCGTGCCATCGGTGACCGTCAGAAGGCTCGGCACACCGTCGATGATCCGGAGGTCGGCAAGCGTCCGTGGCCCAGTGTTCGTTATGGTGACGGTAACTGTCACGGGGTCGCCGTGGTCGGGCGTTTCATCCGTGACTGTTCGTGAGAGTTCGAGATCAACGGTTGGCGGGCCGACGAAGAGTGGATAGCCTGCATACGCGACGCCGAGGATCGACGTCAGGAAAACGATCGGGGCTTCGAGATACAGACCCGCTGTGCTCGTAAAGAGGACGAATGCAAAGGCTACTCGCCAGCGGTGCGTCCGTTCGACCGAGGTCATGGTGAGTGGGTTCTCCGTGACTCGTGGCGCTGTTCGTAGGCAACAATTTCGTGGACGGTTTGACGAGCCCCGTGCCGGAAGGCATGTCCATCGGAGACTCGCGCGTAGAGGCGGACTGATCGAGGGGGCGGTGTTTCCCCGAGAAACCACGCGGCGGTAGCGTTCTCCGTCCAGTCACCACGCTGTACGCGGGCGCTGGCGTCCTCCATTTTGATGCCCGTGTGGCGGTGGGTCATGGTGACAGCAGCGTCTCGGAGCCGTGTCCGAATCGCTTCTTGCTCGTCGTCAGTAACGCGGTATCCGAGGAACGGGTTCCCGGTCAATGGCTCGATCTCTGCGCCCGCATGCGGAATCTCGGGCGTAACTTCAGGCTCGTAGGCATCCGTGTCAGCGTCTTCAGGCTTCGTGCTAGTGTCTTTGGGATCCAAGTACAGTGGGATGGAGAGGAGCGAACCGCTGAAGAGGGCGACGACGAGGAATCCCGTGATGAGGAAGACACCCTCTCGGGGATGACGGAGTATATCGAGTAGCGACGGATCGACGGCGGCAATCCCGGTGATGAGAATAGCAGTAGCGACGAGGATGAATGCTGCCAGCATGATCCAGCGACGGATGCTGGTCCGGGAGAAGTTATCCATCTGTGGCCCCCTGCTGGTCTTCGAGCTTGTCGAGCGCGGCCCGAACGCGTTTCCGGCGAGTGTCTGTTTCGGGGGCGTTCCCGTACTGAATGGCACAGAACGTCGCAGTGATCGTCTCGACGGTGTCAGCTGGAAGGCCTGCATCAACCGCGATCTGCTGCCACTCGGTTGGAGTTCGCGATGACGGTTTCTCGATGTCGTCGACGCGTTGAATCATCGCAATCCAGGCTTCCTGGACTGATTCCGGTTCTGTGTCTGATGGCCAGTCGGCACTCCCGGTTGCTATCAACGAGGACCGGGCGGCTGTTTCAGGAGCTTCGCTCGTTGACTGGAAGACGCGAGGCACAGCAAGATGATGGCGATACTGGTAGAGGAGACCGACGACAGTGAGGAGGACGGCAATCACGATAATCGCAAGGCGATGCTGGTAGATGACTTGGAGGATCATGAATAGAAGTTCGAGGATGGAACCGCCGGAGGATTGGCCGGATGGAGGCTCAAGGGTAATCCCGAAGAAGGCGAGGAATGCGTTGAGGAGCATGTAGAGTAGCGCGAGGAGTGAGATACCAGATGTTGGTGCTGATTTCGGGGGTTGGGGAGCAACTGACGTCGAGATTGAAGGTTCGAGAGTGCTCGTAATGATGGCGAGCAGCGCCATACTGGCAACGATGGCAAGCGCTGAGAGCAGGCGGCCGCGGAAATCAGTGATTCGATGTGACATTGGTGGGTGAGGCGATACCAGACGGGAATGGATAGCAGTATATCGAATGGTTCTGCTTGGTTGGATTAATCTATCGGTACGGTGGGGCATCCCTCAGTTCATCTGATGACGAAGGAGGATTTCACAATATGTTCGCTCTGTTGAATAGAAAATTGCCAAGGGCTAGTGGGATAAGTATCCATAATCCCATGACAATGAAACCGTACCAGTCAACCCAGAAGCTCGCTTCTAATAAGGGGAAAACCGTGATTTCACGGGTTGCAGGGATAACTGCCCTCGTTGCCTGAGCAAATGCTGTTGATGGATTCATGTAGAATAGGGCTATTAGCCAATCTGGGAATGTGTCTGACTGGGATGGGTTCTCAACGAATACGATTGTGAGGACTGCTACAATTGAGTCCCATAGTATTAGAACCACTAAGTAAATCCCCCCTGCACCGATAATCGCCCGCTGTAGCGATCGTGTACTTGCAGAAAACGAAACTGCAATAGAAATACATACTAGCGCATAGAGCATCGAAAGCAGAGTATATACCACAAAGGCAGCGAGCGCAAACGTATCGTATGTGAGTAACGCGATAAGGGCAGCAGCACTGTATCCAAATAGTATCGCAACTGAAACCACAGCAGTTTGGCCGATAATCGCTAGTTGTCCACTTTGGCTCAACAGCCCAATAGCTGATACGTTGTAGGAATGAAGCGGATGAATCAGTGACCT
>NZ_JAQJDA010000037.1:0-16286 GCF_028617175.1 Halococcus sp. PRR34
TCACAAGAAGATACGCTGTACTGTTTCGGTCACAGTCACTGGAGGTGAAGTCTAAACGGTCTTGCGACGCGACCAATTCTCTACCTCGTCTACAGGTCTAGTTTTGATACCAGCCTCCTCAAATACAGGAAGAATCCGGCCCAGCGGTTCATCATCCGCCATTAAATCGGGAGTCAAGAAAACATTGCGAGCCTTCCGTTCCCCATCTTCATTATACACGATAGCAAAGCTAGATCGACGGAACTTCCCTTGTTCTTTGTACGCAATCAGCTGAATTGACTCAGCACGCGCGTTTCTCGCGCGCGGTTGGGGAGACAGCGACCGCGACAGCACCGCCGAAGAATCCCGGCCCTTCGGGCCGGCCAAAGCCCGACCGCGTACCCACCCTCCACTCCCGACCCACCTCCACGGTCCTGCTCGCGCGCACAGCGCGCTGTGCGGGCTTTCGCAGGTACAACATCTGGCTTCCATCCAATCTGCTTACGTGATCAGAAACTATAGTTTCTGGGCAGACTGGTCAGAAGGTGGGTCGCTTTAACTCAGGACGGGGGTGGCGAGAAGGTGGCTTGATCCGACTCGGAAACCTGTACCGCGCTATAGCTGGAAATCGATGTCCGAGTCAGCAAGCCGCGTCGCGCCCTGTTCGAGCGCCCGCTCAGCTGACAACTCATCTTGCATTACGAATATGGTGTTCCTCCCTCGGCTCGTATGATAGACCGAGTTCCGGAGGATATCTGCGTGGTCGGTGTACTTCTCTTTCACTACGCAGAACGGCTCAATCGCATCGGGGGGTACGCGGTTGAGATCGTAGAAATTCTCGTCTAAGAACGACTCTATCCGATCGATCTCGTCGGCGGGCACTTCGAAGCGATACTGTTCACTGTCATACCACTCGCGCAACTCGTCGAAGACCTCCTCCTGATCGAAGTACTGACTGAAGATGTACAAGTCGGCATCTTTGACTTTGAACGCGTTGATCTCCGTGGTGTCGGCGTCGAATGTAGGCATGAGTTGAACGCTACTCTGGTTCTGGGAGATTTCGACGTCCTGTACCGGTTGAACAGCGGTACTCACCTCGAACACAAATCCTTTGCTAGCGATCACCACAGCCACAGCAACAGACTTCTCTCTCGTTTCACCAACGTTGCCATGCTAATCGGCAACAAGTACTAAGGGGCGGGGCCATGTACTGAGACGCGCAGGTGTGTTTGCCTGTGCTACGTACGGTCAACACGGGGACACCGTGCGTAGGAGCATACGCGAACCACGGGTCGGGGGTCAAACCGACCGGCCCATTTTCCACTCAGACACTCGCTAGGGGATGGCTTCGGGAGCGTGCCGACGCGCTCATCTGTGGCCCGCCAGCGAGCACAAATGGTGTCGTGACACATCGCGTTTCGAGTGACAACCCACCGCTGGATAGTGGTTTTTCTAGTGAATGCACTACTTCACCAAGATCGACGTCCACAATTGATCTGACAACTACACTGTCCGCAGAGATGGTGGGCGGACGGGCTGTCTCTATCGCTCCGGATCAGTATCCGCTTCTGTCTCTGATTCGGAGGGGCGCTGCGAGAGGCGGTCGAATCGCGATTGCGCGCGCTCTGCGCGCTGGTCGGTCTCCTCAGCGTTGTAGGTCGCGTTCCGTACTTCTCCATCCTCGACGCTCACGTACAGAACCGCGTCTTGGTGGCGACCACTCTCCGGTAGTTCCGTCTTTGGGAGATGGGTGTCGTCAACAGTTATGCCATCGCGTTCGAGCAACAGCACGGCGAGGTCTTCTTCGAAGCGATCAACCACTGCCGTGTACTCGCCGTCGGCTGGCATTGTTCAGTATTCCTCCTCGATGACGCGTTTGCCTTGGTCGTTTGTGACGAAAATCGTATCGCCTCCATTGTTCCAGATCGCCGACCCGGAACCCCAGTAGAGATCGGTGTCGGTGTTGGTCCCCTCGCCGGTGTGGAGGGTAATCGTCTCGTCAGCACCCAGAACGGTATTCGAAGGAATCGTATACTCGTGGTCGGCTGCGTCCGCGACGGTCCATCCTGAGAGATCGAGGTCCTCGCTCCCGGTGTTTTCGAAGATGATGTACTCGTCGTTGAGGTTGTCGCTCTCATCGCCCTCGGCGTCCGCGTGTACTTCAGTGATGCCTAGCGATCCGGCGGTGCTGGATGTCTCAGTCGGTTCTCCACCATCAGTTATGGTCGGTGTTGGCGTACTCTCGGTCTCCGGAGATGTCTGGGTCACTGTTGACGTTGAAGTCGAAGCCGGGGTTTGAGTTGGCTCTGCTCCGACGGTGACCGTCGTGCGTTGTTCGACCGGAGTATCGGAGCCAGGTTCGACCGGTTCTCCATCGCGGATCGAGTCAGGGTTGGTGGGTGCAGTCTGCTGGGTAGCAATGGAGACCGCTTCGCCATCGCTGCTCATGACGATGTTTCCGTGGGTGGCAGTCCAGTAGGTGGCGATATCGCGGTCTGCGAGTCGTTCGAGTGCTTCCTCAGCGGGATGTCCGTACTGTGAATCATACGCACTGGAGATGACCGCCACCTGTGGCTGCACAGCATCGAGGAACGGGCCAGTATTGCTGCCGGCGCTGCCGTGGTGCGCCGATTTGAGAATGGTTGACTGGAGATCGCCACCGTATTCGTCGACGAGATAGCCTTCGCCGTCCTCCTCGACGTCACCGGGGAGCATGAAGCCTGTCTGACCGAGTGTGAGTTGGAGGACAACGCTGTTTTCGTTGCGCTGCTCGCTGTCGAGATACGGTTCGGGCGGAGCGAGGACGTTGGTGCTCACTCCCTCAAAGGGGATTGAATCACCGGTACGGGTTTCGTAGAGTTGAACATCGTGATCCTCGACGACATCGAGATACTCCTGATAGGTCTGTGAACTGGAGGCAAGACCGGGATCGTACACCGCGCCGATGCCGTTGGCTTGGGTTTCGTAGTAGTTGATAACGGCTTCGTGGCCGCCGATGTGGTCGGCGTCAGCGTGGCTGGTAACGAGGTAATCGATGCGGTCGATGCCGTGTTGGCGGAGATAGTCGAGGACGATTTCGCCGTCGTCTCGATAATCGCCAGTGTCGATGAGCATGGTTTCGTTGGTCGGCCCGATGATGAGGGTGGCGTCACCCTGTCCGACGTTGATATAATGGATATCGAGCGTCTCTTTGGGAGAGGTGTTCGATTGCGTGGCAGCAGCAGTCGTAGTGCTGTCTTCGTTCGAGGATGCGGCCGTGGCAGTGGGTGTTTGCATCCCGCTCTGTGTGGCTGCTGTGCCGGCTGTGCGTTCCGTCTGTGTAGAGCCAGCAGTTAGATCAGTGCCAGCGGTCGCCGTGGATTGATTCTCGCCGGGAGCCCCAGCGCACCCAGCGAGTACGACGAGGACGCCGAGGAGGAGTACAACAAGTGTGCGGCGATTCATGGTCGACTCACACGGGTATCTGGACTCATCGCGGATATATTGATCTCAGAGTGTAGCGTGATAAACGGTTGGTGGAACATTATCGTTGGAAGATTGAGTTGTTTTGTCCCCAGTTGCGTCCCTTTCCTGCTGTTCGCCGGCGACGTCAGAACGCTGAATGTAGAGACCAATCGAATCGCTACCAACGGGCCGTCATAGAACAGTTAGCATAGGTTTCGCGTATCGGTCGAGGGGCCCTCTATCGCTAGCTTTGAATAGCGACACTACTGGCTGCTTATCAGACACTGCTTTTCGCGCTGCTGGTGAGGTGTATGACGAGTTCTATGCCACCTTGTACCAAGGTTTATTACCCCTGACACATAACTTCAATCGGTTCACATGGACGTAGACATCGAGACACTGGCACGGTATCCGATGGAATCGGACGACTGGATAATCACGGTGCTGATTGGAGGGTTCGCGTTGTTGTTTTCGTTTCTCATCGTCCCGTGGTTCGTTGTATCGGGGTACTTGGTCCGCGCGATCCGGTCAGGAATGGAGCATGCCGAGCACCCGCCCGTGTTCGATGAGTGGGGTGACTTACTGAAAGAGGGGGTTGTAGCGGGAATCATCGGATTCATCTATCAGCTCATTCCGCTGGTCGTGTTTGGCGTGTTCGTTGGTGGATCGGTTCTGGCCCTGCTCACGGGATCGGATGCGGGGGCCGGTCTCGGATTCCTCGGGTTCTTTGGGGGGTTATTCTTCTGGTGGATTCTTGCCCTCGCGTTTGGGTATGTCGGCTTCGCAGGGGTTGCCAACTATGCGAGGAAAGGCACGTTCGGTGCGGGGTTCGATTTCGGCATTATCACTGATGTCGTGACTTCGCGTGAGTATTTGATCGCGTGGGCCTACGTCATCGGGCTGAATATCGTGGTGGGACTCATCGTGACCGTCCTCAATATCGTCCCTATCCTTGGGGGCATCGTGGGAGTGTTCGTTGGGTTTTACGCGCTTATCATTGCCGCGTGGCTGTGGGGAGACGGATTCGCGGCGGCAACCGATGGGCGACAAGTGCCTGAGAGTTCCCCACCAGAGGATCCCTCTGCCAGCTTCGGTCAATTCGAGTCGTAGTCGGGTGAAGACGTACTCATCATAGTGAGGATATCTGTGGTGAGTCCGCAATATACGAAACCGATGGGAGTGAGTACGTATGCGCAAGGCTGAGGCCGATGAAGAACGCAAAGAGACGCGGCTTCAGAGACTCTAACTCCGCTGGTGGGCGGTGTGATCGGGGCGCTCGGCTGGGGAGTCGGCGACCGAGTCAGCGGGCTGTTCGCGAGCGTTTTCACTGGTCGCGATACCGGGACGATTGAAATCTTCGCGGACCTGTTTAGTCCCGAAATATCAATTCCAAAATTGTTCGCTTGTCGGAACGAGTGTCGGTTGCCTGTGTTCGTGGTCTGAGTCTGTGCCATGATCGGTCATTACATGTCGAGTACCACCGCCGCAAATAGCTTAACCGACTGTCAACAAATCATACGCAGTGTTGGGTGAACAGGCGTCGATCACCGGACGAACGATTCCCCCTCTCCAACGACCGTCCGCCTGCGCATTCCCGTTCCAGCTGCCGGTTTCGGCGGTCCGATGTGATCAGGCGATAGTTGGCGTGGGACTCAACGATCAGCCGATTGCTTGCCCGGTAGAGCGATCGCGAGTGATGACACGACAATGCTCTCAACGAAGTGATCAGTCATGAGTGTGATCGCTGTTGCCGACATCGGCCACCCGGACATGTCGTTGGATCCTACGATTCGCGAGTGTCCCGACACAACGATTCGGGTTGTCCATCACTCTGGGACTGACCCTGAGACGGCGATCTTCTTCTACATCGTCGAGAATCCTGGCGAAGGATTCGAACAACAACTAGACGAGGATCATACGGTTGCGGAATGGGGGTTGGTGGCGGGCTTGGAGCCGACCCGTGTCTATCGGATACGCCACCCCCCGGAGACCAAGCTCATCTCGCCGAAGACGAGCGAACTCAGCGGACTGATGCGCAGGGCGATTACCAACGCCCGCGGGTGGACAGTCCGACTCCAATTTCCCGATCGGAACGCGCTCGCCGCACTCGCCGAGTACTGCGACACCGAGAACATCTCGTTCACCCTCCAGAAAATGTTCCGGCAGGACGAATGGGACGGCGGTGTACCCACGGGACTGACCGAGGCCCAGCGCGAAGCGCTGATGACAGCCTACAAGAACGGCTACTTCGAGGAGCCACGCGAGGCGCGTCTCGACGACATCGCGGACGAGCTTGACCTCTCGCCGACCGCCATCGGCGGCCGCATTCGTCGTGGGACGGCGAAGCTCGTCGAGACGACACTTTTCGACGACTGACCTGAGCTGCGTGAATGGCGTACAGCCACCGTTCGATCACAGTCCATTGTTGTCATCGTCGAGCGAGGATCGATCGGTTTCGATCTGTACTATTCAATGTCGAGTCGGCTGAATTTCGAGTCGGGATGCAGCTGGCAGCGGAGTAGCCCGTAACACTTCCCGCGAGAGGGCTGTTCAATCGCCCGAGAAGAACACTGTTACCCCCATTATTGTGCAAAATATCCGCATCATCGCGCATCGTCCTGGCGACTCAGCAAGCGTGTAAACGGACTCTCGCGGCGAGCGCGCCCGGAACAATGGGTTTCGGTGGCAGGATATTGGTAACGGCCTCGGTCGCTATCCCTGGACAGAGCCCGCCAGCAACGCTGCACGCACTCGCGATCGCGATCCATCGGGGAGAGTAAGTTGAGGGTGAGCAATCCCAACCATACCAGAGTCTCCCCAAGTGTGCACTTCGAACGCACAACCGTAGCCCTTTCGTTAACTGTCACTTCACGCTCATACTGCTCAAGGTCTGATTCTCGACGTCAACATGGTTCGTGCTCAATATCGCAGTCAACTTCGACGTCATAACCCCGTAGTCGACGGCACGCTCTAGCGATGGGGCATCTGGTGGATGAACTCGGTACTTGGTTCGGTACCTCCGACTCGCGTGTTCGTCCAGAGATATCGACGACAAAATCGCGATCGGCCTACACATTAATGGACATGGGTATTGACCCCGATCCCAACGACTGGGACGATGGAATACAAGTCACCACGAGATAAATCGCGGGTCTTGGAACGACAATCGATGTCGGTCAATAAGAGGCGGTATCTCGCCCGCCAGTAGCCACGCTTTCAGTTACGGAGAGTGCTCAGGCGTGATCGACATCAAAGTCCCATGCCACATTTCAACACATTTCATCTTCGAAATTCGCACTCAGAAGCCCGAAACGATCTGGAATAGTCCGAAAAGGTTCGGAACAGCTACCTGGAGTTAAGAACGTGCCCCGACTCTTGACAGGCCGAAGACACCGTGATGTCAAAACTATCCGATCGATTGGAAGGCGTTCAGACGAAGCGCATCGCCATGGTTGGCCTCGTGGCCGTTATGCTCGTGGTTGCTGGGTGTAGCGGAGGCGGAGGTGGCAACAACACCAGCGGTGATGGAGCCACTGCTGCTGCCGGTGAAGATACCACCGCTGCTGAAGAGGAAGCCACCGCCGCTGAGGAAGAAGAGACGACTGCCGCTGAGGAAGAGGAAACCACCGCCGCTGAGGAAGAGGAGGAGACCACTGCTGCTGGCGAAGAGACGACAGCTGGCGAAGAGGAAGCCACCGCTGGCGAGGAGGAAACGACTGCTGCTGGCGAAGAAACCATGATGGAAAACGGGACCTCGATGGAAAACGAGACCATGATGGGGAACGGAACCTCGATGGAGACTGAGACTACAGCAAGCAGCTAACACTCCCTCTGTAGGGACCAGAGGCCGAATTACCGAAGATTTTTCGAGAACGCCTCTAACACCGTTCCGTCTTCACGCCAATTAGTGACATGGGGGCACGCTACAACCCGGGTGCTTGTCATGGATCGCTCGCGCTCCACACCGCCATCATCACCGTTCCCGAATATTTCGATTTCATCCGTCACGAGACACTTTCATCTGGTAGATCAAGCCTGGTAGCAGATCACGAGTACTTCCAAGACGATACTCCAGTGCGTTCACGGAATGGCTGATTTCTCCTGTTGGATCGTTCCCGAAAATCACGAGGAGCGCGAGAAACTGGTCCTCATGATTCAGATCCCGCGCTCAGCAAGACTTTTTCGAGAAAGGGCTCTATTGAATCCGCAGAGGGCAGCGGGATTCACGGTTTGAGGGCCAGTTCGAGGTTGTAGACCGCAGCGGTGAGCGTGATCTCGCGGAACTGACGATACCATGACCGCGCTCGGACGGCGGAGCCGTACGAGCGCTTGATCACCGAGTTCACGGTCTCACAGATCGAGCGCTGGTTGTAGAGTTCGTCCTGGATCCGTGCGTTATGCGCGTGATCGTACGGTGCGAAGACACGGTGCTTGATCAGCGGACGGACGCCTTCGGCCCGGAGAGCCTCGCGAAAGCTCATGTCGTCGTAGCCCTTGTCGGCGGCGAGGCTGAGCAGGTCGCCCGCGTTCCGCAGGGCGACCTGCGGGCCAACGTTCGTTCCGTTGGGCCACTTCGCGCTACAGTGAACGTCGATAACCGCACCCTGCGCGGTATCGACGAGAAACGTCGCTTGTACGGTCTGTACATCCCGATCACACCGCTTGAGATAGTGGCTCGATGCTTCTCTGCGGTCAAAGTAGGTGGCATCGATGGCAGCGTGACCGGACTGATCGAGCAGCTCCGACGAGAGTCGGAGCAGCTCTCGCCAAACAGCCATCGGCGCTCGATCAAGGGATTTGCACAGCGCAGATGGACCAATGAACTCGCCGCGCTCGAGGACGAGCGCGGCTCGAACACGTTCCATCTCTTCGGCCCAGTCGAGGACTTCGGCGAGTGTCGCGTCCATGTGCTCACGGAGAAAGTGCAGGACGGCGTGCTTCCAGCCGGCAACTCCGTTGCCGGCAGGATGGCTGATCTGGATCAGCGCTGCATCAGTAAGTTTTCGTGCAATCGAGACAGCCTGTTTGACGAAGCGGAAGAGAATCTTCTGCACAAAGACTCCTCTTCCGCTTCATCTCAATCGTTCTAACGACTCACCCCGACGCCGTCGGCGGATTCAATAGAGCCCGAGAAAGGGTATAGTCGTATCGGGTGACCCCTTGGTAGCTGAAGACAAGCAGGTTGTTTTCTCATACATAATGAGCGTTGGAATCAATTGACGCCCTAAATTTTTCACACAGGACTAAGCATGACGAATCGACCTAGCCGAGTTCAGAGATATAGGGTATCCGAGGGCATACCCTACGCGAGAGTGGAGATGACAATCGACAGTACAGAGCGGGAGGGGCGAGTTCATTAAACGGCAAACATCCACCGTTCACCGAATATGCCTGTAGGTAGCTCCGAAGACCGGTCTACGACGCTCTGAGGATCCGACTCGGTTACGCGAGTCGCTCCGCAACCCGATCGCGCAGGAACTGCCCGAATAGTGGGGCATCGTCGAGGTGGATCAATCGCGCGATCGCAAGCGGACTACCCTCATTTGCATCCGCCAGCGTCCCCATCCCGAGGTCGTTCATGTCGCCCAGCAGCCGATCGTAGCGCTCGTTCGAGGCCAGATACAGGAGCCGCGTCATCAAGAGCCGGCGCTCGGCCTTGGGTGCGACGTCGCGGTGCCAGAGGGTGTCGTAGACCGACATGTTCGAACCCGAGATGTCCCGTCGTTCGGACATCAGACACCGGTCGGCGGTGATCGCGGCCGCGCGGCCCGACTTCATGCAGGTGTCGATCCCCTCGCCCCATAGCGGATCCACCGTCGGCACGGTGTCGCCGATCGCCATGAATCCCGGCGCATGAAGCCGATCGGGGGTCTGGATGTGCGCGGAGCCGCGGTGTTGGCCGCCCTCGTGACGCTTCGCGTTCGTCAGCCGCGGGTCGGTGTCGAGCCAGTGATCGAGGTAGCCGTCAATGCTCCGGTCTTTCGTCTGGTGGTTCCGGTAGCGCTCGTTCTGGATGAAACACAGGCCGACCTTCGCGGTGTCCGCACCGGTGTGAAAGATCCACGAGTAGCCGCCCGGTGCGAGATCGTGATCCAGCCGGAGCATCATAGCGTCCGTGAGGTCGGCGTAGCCATCGTGTTCGACCCTTATCCCATCCATCTCCCACTCGACGCCGATCGCCTGGTTCTTCCGTTCGAGGTCGCTCACATCGAGGGCCTTCGCCAGGGGCGCTGCCGGTCCGGTCGCGTCGATCACGATGTCGGCATAGACCTCTTGGTCGCCGTTGTAGCGCACCCCGACCGCGTGGCCGTCCTCGGTGATCGGGGCGGTCGCACGCGCGTTGAAGCGATATTCCGCGCCTGCCTCGCGTCCGTCCTCGACGAGGAACTGCTTGAAATCCGCGAAGTCCATTACCGCACCCGGTTGGACTCTAGTAAAGTGGTCGTTCGGAGATTCGAGCACGATCTTCTCAGTGTAGTTCATCACCACGTCGTCGGGCAAGCCAAACGCACCCATCATCGAGGCGAAGGTCCCGGCGGTGGACTTGTTGCTCTGTCGAGGAAACTCCGCCTCGTTCTCGGTTTCGAGGACGAGCACGTCGTAGCCACGTCTGGCAACGTCGCGCGCACACTGAGCTCCGGCCGGACCGGCACCGGCGATCACTACCTCGTGTCGATCAGGCATGATTTCTTCCTTCGCGTGGAATGTCGTCACAGCGCGCCACCGGTACTGCGAACACCGCGAAACGGTTCGCGTATGCCATCGTCGGTCCGCCGCGGATCACTCCACGGAATCCACTCCCGTCGTCGCCTGTGGTCACGGTCGGATCGAACTAACAGGGGAAAGTAAAAATACGTGGCGCCTCTGCAATCCAGAGCATCCTCGCATGCGCTGTTGATCGATGGACAGCGAAGGGGTTGGGTGGCTGAATGCAACTTTCAGCTTCTCTTTCCGACGATTCGACGTGACGGCTGATGCAGAAACCCGGCTTTGCGGTCAAGTTAGAACTGATAGATTTAGGAGAGATCACCGGACGGAGCGGCGATGCTTCTCAGACCATCTGGCAGAGAAAGAGCGGGCGGCAGCGTTAGCCGACCGCCCGCGAGAGGTTATGCACGATACACTTCCAAGTCAGCTCTCGAAATTGCCCGTGCCACGTCCTCGTGTGCAGATTCTCGCCGTCATCCGCCTTCAGCATCGAAAACACGGTTTCGCTCATTGACCGTTGATTGTAGACATCATCGTCGATCCGGGCGTTGTGAGCCTTCTGCAACGGGGATTGCTCACAATGCTTGATCACTGGACGCGTCGCTTCAGTACGGCATTT
The DNA here is from genome assembly GCF_028617175.1 of Halococcus sp. PRR34. Lineage (NCBI taxonomy): Archaea > Methanobacteriati > Methanobacteriota > Halobacteria > Halobacteriales > Halococcaceae > Halococcus > Halococcus sp. PRR34. The sequence goes on from NZ_JAQJDA010000037.1 coordinate 10,751, forward strand.
CTCACGCAGGTCACGCCACGAATACATTTTGTCCGCGAGGAGTTCCCGCAGGTCTCCGGCGTCCGCCGGAAGACCTGCAACCCGATATGCCCGTCATAGGCCTTCTTCGTTGTGAAATAAACGTCCATGATCGCCAGCGAGTCTGTATCCACGAGCAGCGTGGTCTTCATCGCCTGAAACGAGTAATCCGCCCGCTTTCGGTAGTGAGAACTCGCCTGACCACGTTGGAATCCGCTGGCATCGATCCCGATCACCCGGAGTTCTTCGGTCGTCCCGTCAGAAAACTCGACATCCAGCGTATCGCCGTCGGTGACGTTTGTGACACTGAATTCATAGGTTTCGCTCCGGTTGTAGTCGGGTGCCATCATCCTTACGTTCTATACGGTTGTAAGAAGCATTTAGCGACTTATTGGTTATTTTATAAGAAGGATGCACAAGTGGGTTGACCTGGTACGATACTACCCCCGATCTGGGTACTGGTGAGGGGGTTTCGACCTCAGAAGAACGTCTTTAGGTACACTGAGGAACGATGCCTGACCGTGACGACGGACGAACGATCGAACGTGCCAGCGGTGTCGAGGTCGCGTTTCAGGTCGGCAAAACCAACCATTGGACTCGGAAGTATGATGTCCCCCGACCAGTCCAACGCCCGCGAATCACTCGAACAATGCGGTAACGCAGCAATACACGCCCGATGAATCCTCGTCTATCAGCGTGGCTCTTGCAATCGGGAACACAGACCCCAAACGGGACAGGAGCAAACGTCTCCGAGGTCATCTCGAATCCGAAAGTCGGTCCAGTCGGGGAGTTCCTTCATAGTCTGAATATCCCCTACTACAAGATCCTCGGTGCGATGATCACGTTCGTCATCGCGGTGTTTGTCCTATATTCACTCGGGCGGGCGTTCGTGATCCCGTTCGTCAGTCGGTTGTTGAACCGTCGCGGACTCGATGCCCACGAAAAGAAACCATTGCTCCGTCTGACGAAGCTCTTGGTCGCGTTCGTCGGCATCGGTATCGCGTTTCGAGTCGCTGGCTATACGGGATTGCTCACCTCTATAGCAGCGGTTGGAGCCGCCGCGACGCTCGCGATCGGTTTCGCGCTCCAGGACACCCTTTCGAACTTCGTCGCCGGGGTGTTCATCTACACGGATCGGCCATTCCGAATCGGCGATTGGATCGAATGGGACGGCGGATCATACGCCGGCACCGTTGAGGACATCACCTTTCGGGTCACGCGAGTACGTACGTTCGATAACGAACTCCTTACCGTGCCGAACTCGGTGCTCACAGGAGGCGTCATCAAAAACCCAGTCGCGAAAGACGAACTCCGCCTCCAGTTCACCTTCGGTATCGGCTACGAGGATGACATTGAGACAGCGACCGACATCATCATGGAGGAGGCCGAAAACCACCCGGACATCCTCGACGATCCAGCTCCCACGGTGCGAATGAGTACTGACGGTGCACTCGCCGACTCCTACGTTGGACTCACCTCGCGTTTCTGGATCTCGGATCCTAATCGTGCAGATTACCTGAAAACCCGCGGCGAGTACGTAACCAACGTCAAGCAGCGGTTTGACGAGGCAGGCATCGACATCCCCTACCCGCAGGTCGATCTCTCGGGAGGGATGGGGATTGAGAGCTCACAACGACTCCCCCACTCGGCTGAGTAACTGTAGCTGGATTCAGGCATGGAGCATCGGCGTGGGGCCATTGGCCAGTGTTCAGCTTCACTTCGTGATCGTCTACTGAATTCCCATTGCTTCGATCTGTTCCTGATACCGATTCCGGATAGTGACTTCGGTCACCTCTGCAACGTCGGCGACTTCGCGCTGGGTCTTCTTTTCATTACAGAGTAATGATGCGGCGTAGATTGCAGCAGCAGCGTACCCCGTCGGCGATTTCCCCGAGAGGAGTCCTTCTGCTGCGCTGGCTTCAATGACCTCCTTAGCTTTGGATTGGACTTCCTCACTCAGATCGAGGCTAGAACAAAACCGGGGAACGTATTTCTGTGGATCGACCGGTCGCATTCCGAGTTCGAGTTCGCGGGCAATATAGCGGTAGGTCCGGCCGATCTCTTTCTGTTCGACGCGAGCGACCTGAGTGACCTCCTCCAAGCTGCGGGGGATTCCTTCTTTGCGACAGGCAGCATAGAGAGCGCTGGCGGCCACGGCTTCGATGGAGCGTCCGCGGATGAGGTCCTCGGAGAGCGCACGTCGGTAGATGACCGAGGAAACCTCCCGAACCAAACGGGGTACACCGAGCGCGCTCGCCATCCGGTCGGTCTCACTGAGTGCAAACTGAAGGTTGCGTTCACCGGCGTCTTTCGTTCGGACCCGTTCCTGCCACTTCCGGAGACGGTTCATCTGTGTCCGTTTTTCCGCTGACAAAGACCGGCCATAGGCGTCTTTGTCCTGCCACCCGATCTGAGTAGTGAGTCCTTTGTCGTGCATCGTTTGGGTGGTCGGCGCGCCAACGCGGGATTTGCTCTGGCGTTCTGCGTGATTGAATGCTCGCCATTCAGGCCCTCGGTCGATGTTATCGTTTTCAAGAATCAGGCCACAATCCTCACAGACGAGCTCTCCTTGATCGGCGCTCTTGATGAGACTGGCCGACTCACACTCGGGACAGGCTTGTTCGTCCTCCGTTTCCTGCGCTAGCTCCTCGGTTTCGGTATTGCGCTCGCGCTGGCGGGTGGGACGCTCCATTATGATTTTACATGATTCATGCGTAAGCCCTTGCCGGGACAAATATAAGAAATATTATATGAATGACCGGGTTCGAACTGAGGCGTCCGCCACCGTTGACCGTTCTCGTGTAGTGAGAGTCTGGATTCACCCAAGAATCACGAGTCGAAGTCGGAAACAGATGGCGAGTGCTGTCGCCCAGCGTGGTCGGGGAAGAGAGCCGAGGAAGGCCTCAGCGACCGTCAATACGACTCAATTGGGTTCTGATTCGAGTTCCTCGGTTTCGGCGTTGCTCGTGGCGGTCCCATCGCTCGTCGCGCTGCTTCTGTCGGGTTGGTCCATCTCCGCGATGACGTCGTCGGGGTCCTGGATGTTGCCGGTCGCCTCGCCGGTTTTGATGGCTTCTGCTTTCTGTTCCATCGCCTCGATGTCGAGTTCGGCGTCCTCGTCGATTTCGTTGAGAATCTCGTCGATGTCATCGAGCCCGATCAGCTCGCGGGTATCGTCGTCGAAGTCGAGACTCTCCAAGTCGTGGCCGTCCTCGCGGACGTCGCTCCCCGTGAGGTGTTTGCCGTACCGGCCGAGCATCGAAGAGAGCTCTTGGGGCAGGACGAACGTCGTCGATTCGCCCTGGCCGATCGATTCGAGGGTTTCCATCCCCTTGTCGATCACCGCACGCTCACCCATCGATTCGGCGGATTTCGCTCGCAGTACCGTTGAAACCGCGTCACCTTGGGCTTCGAGGATCTGACTCTGCTTTTCACCCTGGGCACGGATGATGTTCGATTGCTTTTGACCTTCAGCACTTTCGACTGCGCTCCGGCGTTCACCCTGGGCTTCGAGGATCATCGCACGCCGGCTCCGCTCGGCGGAGGTCTGCTGTTCCATCGCCTGCTGGACGTCCGGCGAGGGGTTGACTTCGCGAACCTCGACCGACTCGACTCGAATACCCCATTCGTCGGTCGGCTCGTCGAGTTCCTTGCGGATCCGACCGTTGATCTCTTGGCGCTTACTCAGTGTGTCGTCGAGCTCCATGTCACCCAGTACGGCCCGGAGGGTGGTCTGGGCGAGGTTCGAGACCGCGCGTGTGTAGTCCTCGACCTCGAGGAACGCCTTCTTCGCATCCATCACCCTGATGTACACCACCGCGTCGGCGGTCACGGGCGAGTTATCGCGTGTGATCGCCTCCTGGCGCGGGACGTCCAGGGTCTGGGTCCGCATGTCGAACGTGTAGGTCTTGTTGACGAACGGCGGGACGAAGTTGATGCCGGGTTCGAGCAGCTTCCGGTAGTCGCCGAACACGGTGAGCGCACGCTTCTCGTAGGCGTTGACGATCTCCACTGCGCTGTAGACGGTGATGATCGCGACCGCCAGCACCAGCAGTACCACGATGGCTGGGGCGAGCGTGAGTCCGGTCTGGAGCAGAATGGGTGCCATCAGATTTAAATTTCGGGTGACAGGATCATAAGGCTGCTCCTACATCTCGTATTTCACGGGGTTAGCCACCGATACATCGAGATTTCTGCTGAAATGTGAAATATGGGGTTTCTCTGTGGATTCGACCCGTGGTGACAGCCTTGAGAGTCTTAGAAGATGCGGGTTTCGATGCGACCGCTCGGGGTGTGGCCGTCCTGATCACGCCGGAGCCCTCCCCCCTGTAAATAAAGGAGTGGCTACCGACGGGGTGGCCGAGAAAGAGTCGCTTCATGACCTAAACGCAGATAGCACTGTCATGTGAATGTGACCGGGTTCAATCAGCTGTTGTATCTTCTTCGATACGTAATGCGTCCTTGGCCATATTCTCGGTTCCACGCCGAAGCCGTTCGGACAGCGCTTGGTGAGAGATGTCGAGTTCGTCGGCGAGGTCCTCTTGAGAGACATCACGTGGAACCTGATAATAGCCGTTCTCGACCGCCATGACGAGCGCGTCTCGTTGCTCGTCGGTGAGTTCAAACCGAGCTTGTTCACGGGCGTCGATACCGTAGATTTGCGTAAGATTGAGCGAATATCCGCTCTCCCGAGCATACTCATCCACCGCCTGAAGCCCCTCTCGCTCAGGAAACAGCACGCGGAGGTACCACTGACCGTTCTTTGCGGTGGCATTCTCGACTGTCGCCCCCTGTTCGACAACCATGTATCCAACAATCCGCGCCTCCTGTGTCCACTCCATCCGATAGAGACACTCCTCCTCGGTATCAGCGAGTAGCTCGACTTCTTCGACAGTTTCGTCGGTTTCGAGCAGTGACGTCAACCCTTCGAACTCCCCCTGCGTTGCTGTGACATATGGCACTACGCTGTCGGTGGCGTTTGCGACAACGCGGTCTACCTCGAATACCATGTTCGGTCGGCGTTCGAGGGTCTCTCGAAGCGCAAATTCAGTAGCTGGGATGCTGAATTCTGCTATCGTCGCCATGGACGCTACCGATCCTGCTTGCTCATTAATGCTGGGTTGGTGACTGTGCAGAGTATACCCACCCGTACGCAACCAAGACACCCCGTACTCCGATTACCGTCCACGCCGTCGCGTGACAAACGCGCTACAGTGCTCGCTGCCGCATCCACCCCCGCCGCGGCGCTGGCAGGATAAGAATTAGTAGGCGGCTTGCTTCGAATGCTGTTCTGGATTGATATGGTCGTGTCGGTGTTTTCCTACACTAACGAGGTCTGATTTTTTCTTCAGGTAGCGGGTGTAAAAGACCGTACCAGAGACGGTACCCAATTATGCCGAGGAGGCTGCCAATAGTGCGACTGTACTGGAATGAGTTTGGATCGGCTCTATTGAATCCGCAGAGGGCAGCGGGATTCACGGTTTGAGGGCCAGTTCGAGGTTGTAGACCGCAGCGGTGA
>NZ_JAQJDA010000038.1:0-15776 GCF_028617175.1 Halococcus sp. PRR34
CTCACCGCTGCGGTCTACAACCTCGAACTGGCCCTCAAACCGTGAATCCCGCTGCCCTCTGCGGATTCAATAGAGCCCACCGAAACGGAACGCTATGACATCCAGTGGAACCCCGGCGCAACTGCTAATCGAGCCACGTATTATCGTCGTTCTATTGAGGCGCTTATTTCGCCACTGATCGATGCTAGCTTTGAATTACAGGACATTTCGGAACCAAGTCCTGATGATGCATTCGAGCGTGACAACCCTGAACTAACAAAAGAACTCCGTGACTACCCATCTGAATCGATCTGTCTCCGCGCGAGCTATTGACGTGTCCCCAGCATGCCTGTTCCCCCGCACGGTAGCGACCACGACCCATTACTATCAGCTGGGCCAGAGACGACTCTTCCTCGGCCACCTCCGTCAGTAGTCACTTGGTTGCTGACAGGGGCTGATCCGTCGTCCTGCCGAGATGTGGATTCGAAGCAGTTTTTTCCTATCGGCTGGAATTCTCAGTACGTGCCATCACCGACCGACCACACCGCATTCGAGCGCTCGGTTAACGTTGGGTTCGTTGGAGCGGGGGTCATGTTTCTCATTTTCCTTTCGTTTACCATTCTCGGCCTCGCCGTAGCCGAGATCATCCTCGGCGTCGGGATTTTGCTCGTTCCCGCTGCTGCGGTACTTACCTATTATCTCTCTGGTGGCAAAACAAGCGATCTCGACTACTACGCAGACCAATACTGGCGAGAGAAGTATCCCGAATGGTACGGCGAAGACACGATAGAGTCCGGCTCTCGTAATCGAGACCGAGACCGAGACCCGGATAGTCTGGCAACGTTGCGTGAACGCTACGCCACTGGTGATCTCACCGACGACCAATTTGAGCGCAAACTCGATGTTCTTCTCAATACCGACACCCGCGAAAACGCGGCCGAGTGGCGTCAATCGGAGTCGGAGCGGCTCACAGAGTAACAGCTGGTCTCGGTAGCTACATCTCTCCGTGGACAGTCGGGACGATCAAGCACGATCAGACGGGAACCGTTCAGGGACGGCTCACGGCGAGCGTGGTCGACGAAGTGGTTGGGGAGCTTGCGTCGTATATCGAGCCGAATAGCGTGTGATGCGCTGCACGGTTGTCTGATACTGTCGGACGGAAGAACTTCATCAGCCACCACCGCAAAACCCCTGGAAGAGGATCGATCGATCCGCATCGACGAGTGACGGGCTTCTGTCCGACAGTATGAGTCACTTGGGCCACGCGTAACCCGCGCCATGTACCGCGAGGAGGCTGTCATCGTTATACAGTTGGACACCGTACGGTCACCTCATGCGAATCGCCGGCATCGAGATCACCGACCGCCACCAGCGGATCGCGAGCCGCGCGATGCAGATCGCGATCGCGCTGATACTGATCGTGGGGCTCGCGACCCGCAACGCGAGCGTCGTGGTCAACGCCGCACTCGCGCTCGCCGCGACCTTCCTCCCCGCGCTGTTGGCGCGGGACTACCGCATCTCGCTCGACGCGGGGCTCACCCTCTGGATCACGACCGCGCTCTTTCTCCACACGATCGGGATGCTCGGGCTCTACGACGACGTCTGGTGGTGGGATCACGTCACGCACACGCTGTCGGCGACGATCGTCGCCGCGGTCGGCTACGTCACCGCCCGTGCGATCGACGTCCACCGCGACGACATCTACCTTCCACCACGATTCCTCGCGCTCTACATCCTGATCTTCACCCTCGCGTTCGGCGTGTTCTGGGAGGTGCTGGAGTTCGCCGCGCGGATCGGATCCGTGGCGCTCGGGGTCGAGCCGGTGCTCGTCCAGTACGGGCTCGACGACTCGCTGCTCGATCTCGTCTTCGACTCGGTCGGCGCGGTGCTCGTCGCCGCGTTCGGCACCGGCGTGGTGTCCGACGTCGTGGACACGCTGGCTGCGCGCCTCGAATCGGCCCGCACGGCGGCGCGCGAACGACGCTCACCGCAATTCACGACCGGCCCGAACGTCGGCAGCCGACTGTTCGACGAGCTCGTCGACGGCGGACCGGCGAGCGCCCGCCGATCGTGGCTCGTGGTCGCAGCGATCGGCGTCGTGGCGATCGAGCGGGTGTTCGCGGGCGATCTGCTGTGGGCCGGGTTCGCGGTGACGCTCGTCGGCCTCGCGCTCGCGCCGGCGCTCGCCCGTCACAGTCCACAGGTGATGTTGCCGTGGGGACTCCTGGTGATCGCCGGGCTCCCGCTCGCTGGCCGCGTGTTCGCCCAGGGACCGCTCTCGAACGCGTTCGTCACTGCGCTCTCCGTTGCGGCGATCGCGCTGATCGTCGTGGCCGAGCTCGATGCCTTCACTCCCGTGGAGATGACGCCGACGTTCGCGGTGGTGTTCGTGGTGATGACGACGATGGCAGCTGCGGGCGTGTGGGCGGTCGGTCGGTGGCTCGCCGACCTCTGGCTCGGGACGGAGCTGCTGCTCGTGTCGGGAGAATCGGCCTCGGCGATCGAGACCGCCATGCTCTGGGGGTTCGTCTACGCGACCGTGGCCGGGATCGTCGCGGGCGTCCTCTTCGAGTTCGGGTTCAGGCGGCGCGAGCGGACCGACGATCGCCGATCGGCCGGCCGGCGAACGGCACCCGATGGCGACTCGTGATACCGACCCACAGTGCGTCGGCGAGTCTGAAGCCGTAAATGGGTCGATCGGGTAGCTGCAGTAATGACTGTTGGAGAGGGCGAGCGTGCCGCGAACGGTTGGCCGAGGGGTTGGCCGGGCGGCGTGGAGCGGTCGTGGTTGCGATGACGAACGAACGGTGCGGACCGTCGGGGCGGATCGGGCGGTCGTGGATCGCGGCGTTCGGTCGCGTGGTCTGATGGCCGAAGAGACCGCCCACTCGGCGCGGTTCGAGAGCCCGTGGCGTTCGCCGTCGGTGCTCGTGATCTTCGCGAGCACGCTGATTACGGTGATGGGCGTCTCGCTCATCAGCCCCGCGCTGCCGGCGATCCAGACGGCGTGGGGGATTTCGGCCGCCGACGCCAGCCTCCTCATCTCGGCGTACACGCTTCCCGGCGTCGTGTTCACGCCCTTTGTGGGCCTGCTCGCCGATCGCGTCGGGCGCAAGTGGCTACTGGTGCCGGCGCTGCTCGTCTTCGGGGTCGCCGGTGGTGCGATCGTGCTGTTCGACAGCTTCCGGGCGATCCTCGGGCTCCGCGTGCTTCAGGGGGTGGCCGGGAGCGCGGTAACGAGCCTCACGATCACGCTGATCGGCGATCTGTTCACGGGCGAGCTCCGCAACACGCTGATCGGGCTCAACGCCGCGATCCTCGCGATCGGCGCGGCGGGCTACCCGCTGCTCGGTGGCGTGCTCGCTACGATCTCGTCGGCCGCACCGTTCGCCTGCTTCGCGCTCGGGATCGTCGTCGGGATCGTGGGCATCGGCGCGCTCGACGAACCGACGCTCGACCGACGCAGAACGGGCCTCGGCTACGTCGTCGACGCGGTGAAGGCCGTTCCGGGACGCAAGGTACTGAGCCTCTACGTCGCCATCTTCGGCATCTTCGTGATCCTCTACGGCGCACAGCTGACTGCGGTCCCGTTCGTGCTCGACGACCGCTACGGGTTCTCCTCGGGCATCATCGGCTTGCTCCTCGCGCTCCCCGCGGTGACGATGGGGCTCACGTCCTCTCAGACCGGCCGACTGCTCCGCCACGTGTCGAGCGCTCAGCTCATCCCGCTCGGGTTCGTGGTGTACGGCCTCGGGCTCGCGGCGATCGCGCTCGCGAACTCGGTGGTCGCGATCGCGGGCGCGCTCTTCCTGTTCGGGATCGGGCAGGCGTTCGCCGAACCGGTCACCGACACCGCGTTGAACGCGGTCACGCCCGACGAGTTCCGCGGCGGGATCATGTCGCTCCGGACGAGCATCATCCGGGCGGGCACGACGGTCGGGCCGCCGGTGTTCGTGGGACTCGGTACGGCCGTCGGCTACACCGAGACACTGCTCGGGGCGGGGATCGTGGCGTTCTGTCTCGGGATCGTCGCCGTCATCGCGACCATGTGGGACTGATCGGAAGCAGAAGGAGCCTCACGTGATCTCGTACGTGTCGAAGCGGCGCGCCGCGGCGCGATAGCCGAGAAGCCCGCCCACGACCAAGAGAAAGAGCGGCAGCGCGTAGCCGCCGGCCCGGACCTCGATCGTCGCTAGCCCACGGATCGCGGGGCCGAGCCCCTCGAACCACGGGGCCGGCCCGGTCACGAGCGGCACGCCGCGATCCCCGAGCCACCGCAGCACGAAGGGGATCACACCGCTCCCCAACGCGGCGAGAAAGCCACGCAGGAGCGCCGGCACGACCAGCGCGACCGCCGCGACGACACCGGGCCCGAGGAGGACGATCGTGTAGACGATCCCCGCGGTGATGCTCGGCGGCACCACGTCGCGACTCCCGCGGACGCTGAACGTGCTGAATCGGGGAATCCGCATCCCGATCACGGGCGCGAGCCCGACCGCGGCGGCGACCAGCACGCCGCCGAGGGCCGCGAGACCCGCGACCTCAAAGGGTGAGTACGGACTGAACCAGCCGGCAGCGAGCGTGAGCGCGACCGTCAGCGGGAGGCCGGCCACGAGTCCGGGCAGCGCGAGCCCGCGGACGAACGCCCGTCCCGAGATGCCGCCCGTGAGCGTCGCCGGCAACACCGCCCCTTCGTCGCCGAAGGGGTTCAGTCCGAACGTCGCGCCGGCAAGCCACGGGAGCAGGAGGACGATCGCGACCGGTGCGACCGCGAACGCCGCACCGAACTGTGTGGCGTTGAACACCGAAACCACCGCGATCACCACCGGCGTGAGCAAGATCGTGAGCCGGCTCGGATTTCGCCACGTTCGGACGAGCGCCTTCGCCGCGACGCGACGGGTCGGCCGGCTCGCGCGCGTCGGGATCACCGCCCCGAAGCGACCGAGCGCCGCCGTCAACGCCCCGTTCCCGCCTGTCAGGCCGGTGTCGGTGCGGGCGGCGGTACGGCTGTCGGCGTCAGTGCGGGTGGCGGGGGACGCGGCAGCAGCGGCGTCGGCAGCGTCCTCGTCCCGTGTCGGCTCGACCGGGTCCGCGAACCAGAGCGCGGTCGTCAGTCGCTCGATCGCCCAGCCGCCCACGCCGAGCACTGCGAGCGTGGCGACGATCACACCGGTCACGTGACCCGTCGAGAACGCGAGCGGCGATCCGATGGCGGCGAGATCGACGTACCAGCCGACGGGCAGCCACGCGAACAGGGCCGGACCGATCCCGAGTTCATCCGCTCCGAAAAACACGACCGCAGCGTACCCGCCGAAGATCACCGTCACGATCGCAACACCGAGGATCGTCTTGTACCGCGCGACGAACCGCGACCGCGCCACCAGCAACGCGCCGGCGTAGCCGATCGCGCTGCCGACGATCGTCGCGGTGAGCGCGAACAGCCCGGCGGCGAGCGGGATCGTCGCGACGCCGAGCGGCGTTCCGAAGATATAGACCACCAGCCCAGTCACGACGAGCAGCGGGGCGAGGAGATACGATGCCGCCCGGAGGAGTTCGGCGATCACGAGACCCGTCGCGACGCTCCGAGCCGAAACCGTCGTGAGCATCCCGGCCTCGCTATCGACGTGGCTGTACTGGCTCAGGACGCGCTGGCCCACTATGTACACCCCGAACAGCCACGCCAGCGCCGCTCCGCCGCGGGCGGCCGCCGGGAGCGCGATCGGCGCGTCGAGCGAGCGGAGCGGGGCGGTGAACAGTATGGCCAACCCGGCGATCGAGACGGTCCAGAACCCGACGCCGAAGACGAGCAGCGCGAGTCGCCCCTTGTTCCGACGCATTCCTCGCGTCGTGCGCCGGAACTCCACGAAGCCGATCGAGAGGCCGTGGCGGAGCCAGCCAGCCTCACTCATGCTCTGGGGTCGCCGGGTCCTCGCGTCCGCCAGTGACTTCGAGGAAGACGTCTTCGAGGGTGCTCTCCTCGCCGGTCTCCATCCGCTCGGTCAGCGCGTCGGGCGGCCCCTCGGCGACCAGGTCTCCCTCGTAGAGTACCCCCACTTCGTTGGCGAGCTCCTCCACCACGGGGAGAATGTGCGTCGAGAGGAACACGGTGGTGTCGCCCGCGACCAGCTCCGCGATGGTGTTCCGTACCGTGCGCGCGGCCCGCGGATCGAGTCCTGAAGTAGGTTCGTCGAGGAACACCACGCTCGGCTCGTGCAGCAACGCCTGAATGATCCCGGTCTTCTGTTTCATCCCCTTCGAGTACGTCGAAATCCGGTCGTCGGCGTCGGCCGCGAGATCGAACCGATCGAGCAGCGATCCGATCCGCTTCTCACTTTGGTCGGTGGGCACGTCCCGCAGCCCGGCGATGTAGTCGAGCTGTTCGCGGCCGGTGAGCTCGTCGTACAGTGGGGGCTCCTCCGGGAGGTAGCCGATCTGGCCGATCACGTCGTCACGGTTCTCGACCGAATGGCCCGCGATCGCCGCCGAGCCCTCCGTGGGCGTGGTCAGCGTCGTCAGCATCCGCATCGTGGTGGTTTTGCCCGCGCCGTTCGGCCCGAGGAAGCCGTAGACGACCCCCTCGGGGATGGCGAGGTCGAGTCCCTCGACCGCGGTCGTCGAACCGTAGCGTTTCGTCAGGTCGGTGGTTTCGATGGCGTACATCGTGGCGGAATGAAGTGAGGAATCGAACTACAGGTCCGAACGGTTGAACCGGAGATAGCCGAGCACGAGCGGCACGACCAGCCAGATGGCGAGGATGACGAACCCGAACCAGCCCTGGAGGTAGTACGGTGCCGCTGCCGATTGGGCACCGAAGGCCAACTGATCGGTGAAAAACGGCCCCAGAGCGTTCTGGTATGCGCTGCTCGGACTGAGGCTCTGGACGAGCAGATACCAGTCGGGTGGGGTAACGTTACCTTGGAGCGAGAAGTAGCCGGCGAGAAGCGAGAAGTTCTCCGGAGTGCTAAACCCGTTGACGACCCAAACAAGCAGATTGACCACGAATCCCCAGAGGAACTGGAACAAGGCGAAAAAGCCGAGCGAGATCCAGAGCGCGACCGACGTCGAACCAGTCGCGGCCGACATCCCGATGGCGAAGACCAAATACACTAGCCCGAAGACGATCGTCAGCAGCGTAAACGCCACGTACTCCATGACGGGGAACGTGTCGTAGGACACGAACGCGATCGCCGCTGCGACCGCAAAACCGATCATGATGGCGACGGCGAACACCGCGGTTCGGCCGATCGTTTTCCCAGCCACTACGTCACGTCGCGTATGGGGCAACGAGAGCAGGAGCTTCACGCTGCCGCTTTCGCGCTCACCCACGATCGATTTGTAACCGGTCATCACGCCGATCAGCGGGACGAGCACCGTGATGGGGAAGATCAACGAAACGAACAGTCCGAACACCGGCGGGAGGCCTTCCGTACCGCCACCGCCGCTCCCACCCAGCACCTCCGCCACCAGGTAGGTCGCGCCGCCAGCGAAAAGCACGAACAGAGCCACGAGCGCGATCAGCGAGCGCGATCGGAGCGCGTCGCTGAAGTCCTTTCGCGCGACCGCAAGCGTACTCACGTTCGGACCTCCTGCTCATCGGTCGATCCACCGCTCTTCCCGGTCGATCGGGCAGGACTGTCGTTGGTGTAGGAGGCGAACAGCTCTTCGAGCGAGGCGTCCTCGGTCGAGAAGTCCTCGACGGTCGCGCCGCTGTCCTCGATGGTTCCCAGCACTTTGGTCTTCGCAGAGTCGTCACACGACGCCCGGATCGTGGTCCCCTCGGCGCTCACGTCCGAGACCGATGGGAGGGCGCGGACTTCCTCAAGCACGCCGTCCGGAAGTCGATCGACCTCGACCACCAGAGTCGCCTCGGCGCTGGTCGCGTCGCGCAGCCCCTCGACGGTGTCTTCGGCGACGAGTTCACCGCCGCGGAGAATGCCCACGCGATCACAGATCGCGTCGACCTGACCGAGGATATGGCTCGAGAAGAACACCGTCGCGCCGCGGTCGCGCTCGGCCCGGATGATCTCGCGCATCTCGCGTGCGCCGTTGGGGTCCAATCCTGTCGAGGGTTCGTCGAGGATCAGCAGATCGGGCTGGCCAACGAGCGCCATCGCGAGTACCAGGCGCTGGGCCATCCCCTTCGAGTAGCCACCGGCCTTTCGATCGATCGCGTCGGCGATCCCCACTCGCTCGGCGAGCGCGTCGGGATCGTCGTCGCTCCCCTTCGAGTTGATGGCGAACTCGAGGTGCTGTCGGCCGGTCAGCCGGTTGTACACGTCGAACCCCTCGGGGAGGACGCCGACGCGCTCGCGGATCTGCTGGCTTTCGGCCTGTGCGTCGTGGCCGAGCACCCGCGCGCTGCCGGCCGTCGGTCGGATGAAGTCGAGCAGGATGTTGATCGTGGTCGACTTTCCTGCCCCATTGGGCCCCAAGAACCCGTAGATCTCGCCTTCGTGGACATCGAGATCACAGTTTTCGAGCGCAGTGACGTCGCCGAACCGCTTCGTGACCCCGTCGAGTTCGATGGCCGACATCACTGGATCTCCCTGAAGACGATGGCTGCTGGCCGACGGCGCGGCACGGTCCCAGGACGGCCCTCACTCGCCCCGTCGCCTGCTGGAGCGGTGGGACCGTTCGTGCCGACACCGAGACGGGCGAATCCCGTCGTGGGTGTCGGATCGCAGTTTTGCCTCATTCAGCCGGAAACATCACCGCATGTGAAATAAAACGTTCGGCTGTGTTTCGTCCCACAAGAGGCGATAACACGGCTCATGGCCGGAATCGGGAGCGACTAGCTACTCGACCGTGCGACCGCTGTCCATCGGAATTCTCGACATCAAACCCCGAACCGACGGAACGTTCAACATCCGGGGGGCCGGTGTGAGGGTGTGAACCGCGACGCGCTCGGGCCCGTCCTGATCGCCGTCCTCGCCGTGGTGGCGCTCGGCGTCGGCGCGGCGACGCTCGATCGGATCGGGTCGGGTGGCGGGGGGACGGGCATCAGCGACGGCGACGCCACCGGCCCCGGCAGCGGCGAGGCACTCGATCTCGATCGATCGCCACCGAGCGAGTCGTCCGATTCATCGGTGATCTCACCGCTCGTCCGCCGCATCCTCGCTGTCCTGCTCATTGCGGCGTTGCTCGTCGGGCTCTACGCGTGGCGGGACGATCTTCGCAGCCTCGCCGTCATCTCGGCGGCCCTCGCTGTGGGAATGCTGTTGCTGTACTTCCTCGTCACCCGATTCGGCTCTCGCAGCCAATCCGGCCGGGGCGGCTTCCTCGATGGTCGGAAACTCGCACTTCCAGGCGGTGGATCACTCTCCGACGGGGCACGAACGGTCACGACCGAATCGCCGGCGCTCGCGGTGCTCGTCGGGCTCGTGCTGGTCGTCGGGATCGCCGTACTGTTTCATTTCGCGCGGAGCGACGACGAGACGGAGCCCGACGCCGAGACCGAGCCCGACGATTCGACGGCGGCCGTCGCCGCCAGCGTGGGTCGCGCCGCCGGTCGGGCGGCCGACCGAATCGACGAGGAAGGCGAGGCGACGAACGAGGTGTACCGCGCGTGGGAGGAGATGACCGACCACCTCGACGTCGCCAACCCCGGATCGAGCACGCCGAGAGAGTTCGCCCGCGCCGCGACCGACGCCGGGATGACACGGAGCGATGTCGACGAACTCACCGACCTGTTTCGCACCGTTCGCTACGGCGGTCGGCGCATCACCGACGACCGTGAGAGCCGGGCCGTGACCGCGCTCCGGCGGATCGAACACGAGTACGCGGAGGATCGATGAAGCGGGGTCGACGGCTCGGTCTGGCCCTCGGGCTCGCACTCGTCGCGGGCGGGCTCGCGGTCGCGGTCGCGCCCGGTCTGGGGAGCGGTATCCAGCCGAACGCCGCGCTCCTCACGGGCGTCGGGATCGTCGCGCTCGTCCTCGCCGGGATGGCGATCCGGGCGCGACTCGGCACGACGGATCGCCGGCCAGCCCTGCCCGCAGTGGAACGGTCACAGTCCCACGCGACGCCGGGCGACGGGCTCGACCGTCGGCTCGCGGCGATGGCGTCGCCCGGCCGGCTGCACGGCGCGCGCGATCGCCGACAGGTTCGCGATCGGCTCGAAGCGACCGCGATCGCGGTGCTCGTCCGCGACGGCCTCGCCGAAGACGCAGCCCGCGATGCACTCGCGGACGGAACCTGGACCGACGATCCCCACGCTGCGGCCTTCTTCGCCGACGATCCCGGCACGGACGTGTCGCTCACGACCCAGCTCCGGCGATCACTCAGTCTCGAACCGACGATCAAGCGACGGGCACGTCACGCGATCGACGCGCTCGCACAGCGCGCGAGGCAGCGATGATGGCGACCGAGTCGTCCCGGGGGAGCGAGGGGTACGCCGAACTCGGGCCGAACGAGACCGCCACCCGCCGGACCGAGCGGTGGCGGGGCGTGAGCGCGCTCGCGCTGGTGGCGGGTGCGGCGGGCGTCCTCGCCAGCCAGCCGGCGCTCGTGGTCGCGGGGACGGTCGGGATCGCGTTCGCCGCGCTCGCGCGTGCCGCGCGCCCGCCGGGGATTTCCCTCGTGCTCGAACGGTCGGTGAACGACGCCGACCCCGATCCCGACGATTCGGTGACGGTCACCGTGGAGGTGACGAACACCGGCGACTCGTCGCTTCCGGATCTCCGGGTGATCGACGGCGTTCCACCGGCGCTCGACGTCGACTCCGGCTCGCCACGGCTCGGAACCGCTCTTCGGCCCGGTGAGTCGGCGACGTTCTCGTACGACGTGACCGCCATGCGTGGGAGACACGCGTTCGAGCCCGCGCTCGCGGTGGCGCGGGATGTCAGCGGGACGGCCGAGCGCGCGCGACGGGTCCGCGCCGACGCCACCCCGATCACCTGTGTGCCGAGCCTCGACGCCGCCGGCGAACTCCCGCTTCGGGCGCAGACCACCGGCCAGCCGGGGCGCGTGCTGACCGAGATCGGCGGGAGCGGTGTCGCGTTCCACACCACCCGCGAGTACCGCCCGGGCGATCCCCTCTCGCGGATCGACTGGAACGGGCTGGCGAAAACCGGCGAGCTCGCCACCGTCGACTTCCGGGAGGAGCGCGCCGCGTCGGTCGTGCTCCTGATCGACGCGCGCGAGGAGGCCTACCGAGCGTCCGGCCCCGATGCCGAGAGCGCGGTCGAGCGGGCCATTCGGGCTGCCGGCGCGCTCTACGACGTGCTCACCGGCGAGGAGAACCGGGTCGGGATCGCGGCGCTCTCGCCCGAGCCGTGCTGGCTCGCACCCGGTGCGGGCACCGCCCACCGTGCCCAGGTCCAGGAACTGCTGGCGACCCATCCGGCACTCGCACCCACGCCGCCCGACGCGCCGTTTTATCCGTCGATCCGGGCGCGACGCCTCCGCCGCCGGCTGCCGGACGACGCTCAGCTCGTGGTGTGTTCGCCGCTGTGTGACGACAGCGTGGTCCGTCTCCTCCAGCGGTTCGACGCCGCCGGCCACCGCGTGACGGCCGTGAGTCCCGACCCGACGAGCGACGGGACGCCCGGCCGCCGACTGGCCCGAATCGAACGGCGACTTCGCCTGTCGACCCTCCGGAGCGCGGGAGTTCCGGCGCTCGACTGGCGCGACGAGCCGTTGGCGACGGCGCTCGCCCGTGCGGGAGGGCCGGGATGACCGCGACCGCCACGCCGCCGATCGACGACGCGCCCGCACGGATCAGCGTCGGCCTCGCGCTGGCCGCGAGCTTCGTGGGAACGCTCGCGCTCGCCGTCAGCACCGTTTCGCTCGCGGCCGGGGGTCTCGGATTCGTGCTCGTGGGACTCGGTCTCGTCCGCGGCTGGCGGTCCGCCGTCACGCTCGGCGGCGCGGGGCTGTTCTGCGGCGTCGTTCTCGCGGGGCTCGTGGGCGCGCCCGCGATCGTGGTGGTGTTCGCCACCGCCGCCGCGGTGGTCGCGTGGGACGTCGCCACCTTCGGGATCGACGTCGGCGAGGAGCTCGGCCGCGAGGCCGACACCACCCGACTCGAACTCGTCCATGCAGGGACGAGCGTCGTGACGGCGGCGATCCCGGCGATGATCGGGATGGTACTCTTCCGCACCGCCGAGGGCGGGACGGCGCTCGTCCCGATCGCGCTGCTGTGCGGGGCAGTGGTGCTGGTCGTCGTGCTCCGGCCGTGAGTCGGTGGCAGGACGACGGTGATCCGTTCCGGTGCGGCCGAGGGGACGATCGAGGGGATTACTCGGTTCGTGACCCCGTGACAGCGCTGGTCGACGGCCAACACCGCCGAGCGTAGTTGATCACAATGGGAACAGCGACGAGGGCGTACAGTCCGGCACAGGCGATGATCAGAAACCCGTACGGACTCCCGGCCCCGCCGATCGTCGCGTCGAGGTAGGACGAAACCAGCACCCCCCACTGCCCGATCACGAGGCAGAGCACGACGAGATCCAGCCAGCCCTCGAAAACGTCGTCGAGAACCCGTGCGTACTGCAGGGCGACGATCGAGCCGACGAGAAGCGAGGAGCCGCCTAGCGTGACCCACTCGGGGGCACTGCCCATCCCGATCGCCGAATCCACGAGGTAGAGACGATAGGCTTCGAGGATCAGGCCAACGGCGAGACCGGCGTAGCCCGACAGCGAGAGGACGTTGGTGAAGACCGATCGGGATTCGATTCGTGTGTGGAGAGTCGCCGTATCCTGATTCATGTGGTATCGGTGTGGCTGCGGATCGCGTGTGTGATCGACTGCTTGATGCAAAAAAAGTGACCGGACTCGTCGTCCGGGGTCGCTCGCGACGGAGCGAGTTACCCGCTGGTCCCGCTGGTCGAGATCGTCCCGGTCGCAGTAGTGGACCCTGCGTCGTTGGTGAGCGTCACGTCGAACGAACCGGATGGAGAGGGCGACGTGTCGGTGGCAGTCCCGCTGCCGCTCGCGCTGTTGGCAGTCACCGTCACCGCGAAGTCGACGGTTTCCGTGGCGGTTGCACCGTCACCCACGTTGCTCGGGAGATCGGATTGGGTGAGTGCACCGCTGCTCACGAGACCGATACCGGCGAGCGAGATGTCCGCGATTCCGCCCGGATCGGCGTTCGATCCGGTGTTCTGGATGGAGTAGCTCGAAACGCCAGTCGTCGTGCCGTCGCTGACACCGGTCAGGCTCTCCGCCGTGGTGAGAGTTCCACCGGACGGTGCGACCTGGAGTTCGATATCGAACCCGGAGATACCGGAGCTGAACTTCGACCATTCGAGCGAGAGCGTGGGTGTGACCGTCACCTCGGTCACCGAACCGTCGTTGGCCGTCATGTCGAGTCCAGAGGCCGAAATCGGGCTGTCGCCGACCGCTGCGAGCGCGGGCTGCGAGGAGTAGAACAGGCTTCCGCCACCGATGATACCGATACCAGTGGCGACGCTAGCCCCTTTGATCACACGTCGTCGAGTAAAGAAGTTTTCTTTGTCACTCATTGTTGTTCTATCGACGGAGACAGCATGACATACTTTTTATCAGATTGTATTCCACAACTGCATCCATCTATATCGGTAATTGAATGCTGATAACATAAAGTTTACTCATTCTGTTGCGGAACAACCGGTCGCATAGCTGGTTGCATCCGATCGTCGTCGCAACTGCTGTTGGACTCGATTCCGCGCCGCTGGCACGTGCTTCGGGCTGTTCGTTGCTTCGGACGGAAGTCAGGCTGTCGCTCAGACCGTCGGGACCGCCACGCCGTCGAGCACGTCGTCGATCACGCTTCGCTTATCGACACCCTCGACCGCGGCGTCGGGCGTGAGCACGAGCCGGTGGGCGAGCACCGGCCGCGCGACCCGCTTGACGTCTTCAGGGGTGACGTACTCGCGGCCCGAAAGCACTGCCCGGACGCGGGTGGCTTCGAACAGCCGCTGGGTCCCGCGGGGCGAGACGCCGACGTCACATTCGGAGCGCTCGCGGGTCGCCCGCGACAGCGCGACCATGTACTCGATGAGGTCCTCTTCGACCCGAATCGACTCGGGTACGTTCTGGAGCGCGCGTACCGACTCCGCCGAGAGCACCTCCTCGGCGGTCGGACTCCGGCGATCCCGGTCGGCCCGCCGGCGGAGGAGTTCGGTCTCGCCGGCCTCGTCGGGGTAGCCGATGGCGGTCTTGACGAGGAACCGGTCGATCTGGGCCTCGGGGAGTTCGAACGTGCCCGCCATCTCGACGGGGTTCTGGGTGGCGAGTACGAAAAAGGGCTCGGGGAGGTCGTGAGTCTCGCCGTCGGCGGTGACCTGGCGCTCCTCCATCGCTTCGAGGAGTGCGGCCTGGGTTTTGGGCGGTGCGCGATTGATCTCGTCGGCGAGCACGACGTTCGCGAAAACGGGACCGGGCGAAAACTCGAACTCGCCGGTGCCCTCGTTGTAGACGTGCGTGCCCGTCACGTCGGCGGGCAGGAGGTCGGGCGTGAACTGCACGCGGGAGAAGCTGAGGCCGAGCGTGCGGGCGACGCTGCGGGCGATCAGGGTCTTGCCGGTGCCGGGGACGTCTTCCAGTAGGACGTGACCGCGAGCGAGCACGCCGAGCAGCACGGTCTCTAAGAGTTCGCGATCGGCGATGACGGTCGCCGAAAGCGCGTCGAGCACCGCGTCGATGTCCTCGCCCGCGTCCGCGATATCGGCGTCCGTGGCGTCCATGCGCACACTCCCGGAACCGAGCCGCTTATCGATGGCGATGCGCGCGAGACCGAAACCGATAAAGTGGCGTCGGGCGAACGGTCGATGGAGCCGGGGTAGCCTAGCCTGGCCAAGGCGGTTGCCTCGAAAGCAACTGTCCTCACGGACTCGTGAGTTCAAATCTCACCCCCGGCGCTTCTCGGACGAGTAATTCCGCGAGCGCGTTTCATCGCGCTCGCACGACGCGAATCCGTGAGCGACAGCCGTGGGATTTGAATGAGAACAGACGCAGCCCGGGAAGCGAGCGGTGGGAGGCGTGAGTACGGCGAACGCCTCCGATAGCGAACGGTGAGCGAAACGAGCCGTGAGCAGGGAGCGACCCGGAACGGCTGTGCGTAGTTCAAATCTCACCCCCGGCGCTTCTCGATACACCGACCCGATAGCGCCGTGCTCGTGTCGTTCGGGCTATCGATCCGCGAAGCCGCTTCGGAAGGCGATCCACGCGAGGACACAGGTGAACAGGATCGGTGGCAGGATGGCGAGCCCCCACACCAAATCGAGTCCCGATCGGAGGACGAACACGAGCCCCGTCAGCCCGATCAGGAGAAAGGGGAGCACGGCGAGGGCCGCGCGCTTTCGGCTCATCGCTGGCTCGCCCGGTGATTCGGCCATGCTCGCGGTTCACGCTATGGGGGCAAAAGCGTCGTGTTCGGCTCACACGCCGTCGAGTGACGACTGACTGCCTGCAGTGGCCGGGGAGCCGGCGGTGCGCCGGCCGCCAACGAGGTAGCCATCGGCTGGGTTCGGATCGTGGGCCGGGACGTCCTGCACCCAGACCGGTCCGTCAGCGCTCGCTTTCCGAGCCCACTCGCAGGCGAGGGCCTTCGATGCGAACCGCCGGTGCGGGCCGGATTCGTGGACCCACTCGCCGGCGGTGCGGCTGCTCCGACGAGCCGACGGTTTGATCTCGACGACGTACCCGCTCACGTATCGATGGACGCGCTCGTCGGCCTTCCATCTACGGGTCGATGACGCGGCACGGCTGCTGCTGGGCGGTTGCGGCTGCGGCGGCGGTGCGGTTGCGGCTGCGGCGGCGGTGCGGTTGCGGCTGCGGCGGCGGTGCGGTTGCGGCTGCGGCGGCGGTGCGGTTGC
>NZ_JAQJDA010000039.1:0-14874 GCF_028617175.1 Halococcus sp. PRR34
CAGGTCACTGATTCATCCGCTTCGTTCCTACAACGTATCAGCTACTGGGCTGTTGAGCCAGAGTGGACAACTAGCGAGAATATATACTGACGGAATGCCCGAATGCTGAAATTACAGTCCTTCATGTCATCGATTCTGCTGAGGTCAGTTATGCTGCTCCACAGATCATCGAAACCGAACTGAAAAGCTACTATGAAAAAGGCCACGACATGGTGACATCGCTCATAACCGATGTGCAGAGGATGGCTTACGAGTACGGCGTTAGACTGTCCACCGAAGCAAAAATCGGTCGTCCTTCTCAAACTATCGCTGACTATGCCGAACAGCACCACATCGACCAGATAGTGATTGATGGTCATGGACAGTCAGGCCCGGAATATGTCTCACTGGAGAATTCCGCTGAGGCCATGAATTGTCGCTCACCAGTACGTGTCACCATTATCTGATGATGGCGAGCCACTACCGTGCCATTGAGTGTGAGTTGCAACGAACAATACTGTCGCGTCGGATGACGTGTTCAACGGCCGGCGCGTCGGTGAGCGCGTTCGCCACAGATTCATCACTGTCGCGATCAACATCGATTCGACGAGTACCGTCGGTCCCTCAATCAACGTCAAGCGGTCGATGTCGAGAGTAAATCGTTCGATGATGCCGATTTCTCGGAGTCGCTCGACGCGATCTGAGACAGTCGGAGGTGACCGATCGACCTGTTTTGCGATCTCATGATAGGAGTGACGGCTGGCATCCACGTTCGCGTCGACATCGCCGTCGAAGGTTTTGCGATCTCACGATAGGAGTGACGGGCGTTCTCCATCAGGGGCCGTCCTGCTGCTTCGGTTTTCGTGCAGTGGCGATGAAAATCGTTCCGCCGTTGAACGCAGTGACCGTCGTCGATGCGAATCGGGAGTCGAGCGCTGTCGGGATGTTTTTCTCTGGAAACCAGTTCGTGGTGTACTTCGAGAGCGGGACGACCACCGTGTTGAGAAGCGTCCATGGAAGCTTCTGGAACGGTTGCGCGTCGAGGACGACGATCCGACCGCCGGGACGCAGCGCTTGGTACGCCGCGTCAAGCGCGCCTGCTGGATTCGGCATTGCACTCAGCGTCATTGCGGCATAGACAACATCGAACGCCTCGTCATCGACTCCGAGACGACCTGAATCACCACGTACTGAGTGGACGTTCTCCCAGCCCACCTTCCGAACTCGTTCAGCGGCACGCTCTACCATTCCGTGAGTGTAGTCCACGCCGACTACCTCCCCCCGACTCCCCACACGAGTGCTAAGCGCTTCGAAGGAGTTGCCCGGACCACAACCGAGTTCCAGTACCCGATCGTCGGAGCCGAGATCAAGTGATTCTACCGCACGCCCACGGAGTTCGGACTCGCGACCGAGGAAGGCGACGTCATACAGCCGGTCGAACAAGCGTTGGTGACGACTCCACCAGTTGTAGATGGACTGACCGCGATCGCTCACGAGAGGTCCACTCCACGGAGCCGGCGGGCGTTGATGGCGACGATGATCGTCGACAGTGACATGAGTAGCGCGCCCACCGCGGGCGAGAGCAGAACCCCGATCGGTGCGAGCACCCCGGCAGCGAGCGGGAGCGCGAACACGTTGTAGCCGGTCGCCCACACGAGGTTCTCCTGCATCTTCCGGTAGCTGGCTTTCGAGAGGCGGACGAGGCGCATCACGTCGAGCGGGTTGTTCTCAACGAGGATGATGTCCCCCGACTCGATAGCGACGTCCGTCCCCGACCCGATGGCGATCCCGACGTCCGCGCGGGTCAGTGCGGGCGCATCGTTGACGCCATCGCCAACCATCGCAACGAGTTTCCCTTCCTCCTGTAGCTGCGTGACCATCTGGTCTTTCTCTTCAGGGAGAACCTCCGCGAAGTACTGGTCGATGTCGAGTTCCTCGGAGACCGCGGCGGCGACGTCCTCGGAATCGCCAGTGATCATCGCCACCTCGATGCCCATGTCGTGGAGTGCTCGAATCGTTTGGTGGCTCTCCTCGCGGATGACATCCGCGAGCGCGAACGCGGCGACCACGTCGGTTTCCTCACGAACCAGATAGATCACCGTCTGTGCGTTCGCGCCGGCTTCTTCGGCGAACGACGTGATGGATTCGGAGCGTTCGATATCGAATTTTCTGAGGAGGTTCGGGCCGCCGAGATGTACGGTCGTCCCATCCACGGTAGCGCGGACACCAAGCCCGCGGAGGTTCTCGAACGCCGAAACCTGCGGACGGTCGACGTCGCGCTCATCGGCCGCGTTCCGGATGGCGCGGGCGATCATGTGTTCGGAGTCACCTTCGACGGCCGCAGCCACGCCGAACGCCCGCTCTTCGTCCCAGTCTTCAGCCGTCTCGACGCCAACGACGCCCTGCTCACCTTTAGTGAGCGTCCCGGTTTTGTCGAACATCACCGTGTCGAGGTTGCGCGACTCCTCCATGGCGATGCGGTCGCGGATGAGCATCCCGTTTTGTGCCGCGGTCGAGGTGTTGATCGCAACCACGAGCGGGACGGCGAGTCCAAGTGCGTGCGGGCACGCGATCACGAGGACGGTGACGACGCGTTCGAGGACCATGATGTCGAAGCCAGCCGCGATGACCCAGGCGACGAGTGTGAGAGCCGCAACGCCGAGCGCGACGTAGAACAGCCAGCCCGCCGCACGGTCGGCGAGAAGCTGGGTCGGGGATTTTGACTGTTGGGCCTCATCGACGAGGCGCATGATGCCCGCTAGTGTCGTTTCGTCCCCAGTCGTGGTCACTCGAACACGGAGACTACCGTCCTGGTTGACCGTCCCGGCGACGACCTCGCTACTGGGATCTTTCTCGACCGGACGGGATTCACCGGTGATCATCGATTCATCGACCGATGATTCGCCCTCGACGACCTCGCCGTCGGCGGGGACGCTCGCGCCCGGACGGACAAGCACAACGTCGTCCTCAGCCAGGTCACTGATCGGAACTTCCTCGGTGTCGCCATTGTCGGTGACCCGTTCTGCGGTGTCGGGCATGAGCTGTGCGAGCTCGTCGAGCGCGCCAGAGGCCTGCCGGACCGAGCGCATCTCCATCCAGTGGCCCAGCAGCATGATGTCGATGAGCGTCACCAACTCCCAGAAAAACGGCGTCGTTCCCGGGAGGGCGAGACTCGCAAGCGAGTAGACGAACGCGACGGTAATCGCCAGTGAGATGAGCATCATCATGCCTGGCTCGCGGTTTTTCAGTTCGGTCTGTGCCATCGAGAGGAATGGCACACCGCCGTAGGCGAAGACGATTATCGACAGGACCGGTGTTACCCACTCGCTGCCGGGAAACACCGGTGCAGTGTACCCGAACGTCTCCTGAATGAACTCGCTGAAAACGATGACCGGAAACGAGAGGACCAGCGAGACCCAAAACCGACGCCGGAACATCGCTTCGTGTCCGGAATGATCAGTGTGGGCCTGATCGTCGTCGTGGTCGTGTGTGTCACCAACCCCTTGATCATGGCCGGTCGAGGGCTGGTCGTGGCGTTGCTCTCCGGAATCGTCGGGCGACGCTTCGATGTCTGACTGGTCTCTGACGTCTATTGTCGATGTTCGTTGGCGCTGGGCTTCGTCGACTGCCGCTTCGGACGTCTCATCAGTTGTCTTTCGCTGGCCGTGCGTCTCGCCAATGGAGGTTGCCTCCTGCGAGTGATCCGTCTCTGATTTCAGTTGACAAATTCGACAGCAGGCTGCCGTTCCGCTGGCGGGCCTCTCATCTCGTTCTTTATCAGGGGTGTTCTCCATATGCGTCTTCGTCCGGTGATGGGGTATGTTCTCGGTCGTAGGCCGTCAGTTGGTGATGCCAGCAGCCGGGAGTTTCGAACGGTTCGGTAGGGGTGATCCCATACCGAGGATCGGTACACGACTCTCTCAGCCAGCACTCAGTCGTAACGCTACGCGTGAGCGGTGTAACCCGCGTCTTCGATCGCTTGGACGAGGGCAGCATTAACGGGATCTCCCTCGATTGTGGCGCGTTCCGCCTCTCGGTCTGCGTGTGCATCCGTGATCCCAGAGACGCCCCGAAGAGCCTCCTCGATGGTCTGTTCACAGTGCTCGCAGCTCATTCCTTCGACCGTGATCGTCGTCATATAGGTGATCCTATGTCCGCCTGATTTATTCCGATTTCTGCTTCGATAGCGATGGCTTGGTGGCCCAGAAACTGTTGATTCCAAAGTAGACATTCGGAAGGGCATTTCTGCAACGTATCACTACGATTCTGTTCCGGCCGTTCGAACGGTCAGCACAGGAATCGGTGACGTTCGCACTAACTTCTCGGTAACGCTTCCTAGCATGTACCGGTCAAACCCAGTTCGGCCATGTGTTCCGAGCACGACAAGATCTACGTCGTGCTCGTCGACGTACGAAAGAATCTCGTCATGGATCGATGTTCCGAGAACAACTGACCCGGAAACGGGGTCAACCGAAGCGTCCATTGCAAACTCCGTGGCGTCCTCCACGATCTCGGTCGCATTCTCTTCGAGGAACTTCACTTTCATTTGGATGCGAACGTCGACTCCAAGGCTCGTGACGTCGACGACCGACAGCAGGTGGAGTCCAGCCGTCTCTGCAGTCGCCACGTCGACGCCCGTCTCGAGAGCTTCCCTCGCGCAGTCGCTCCCGTCGGTCGGAACCAGTACATTTTGATACGGGTGAGTGACCGTGACATCGCTATCCGGGCGAATCGTGAGCACAGGGCTTTCCGCCCGCCTGACGACACGCTCGGTGGTGCTGCCGAGCAGGAGCCGTTCGAGACCCTGACGCCCGTGTGTTGGCATGGCGATGACGTCGACATCGCGCAACTCGGCATAGTCGAGAATTGTGCTATATGGCTCCCCCTGAAGGACCTCCGTGACGGTAGTGATTCCACGCTGGTGAGCGCGGTCGGCGGCGTCGCGGACGATCTGTTCACCCTCTTGTTCGAGGACATCGATGACGTCGCCTTGAATTTGAATAACGCTGTCTCGTGTCGTATCCGCTACGTTGAGGATGTGAACCGTCGCATCGTGCATCGCAGCGATATCGAGAACGTAATCGAAGGCAGCTGTTGCTCCGTTACTCCCATCGGTAGGGAGAAGGATTGTCTCAAACATACTCATCGGTGGTCATCGGTTCGCCTGTTTTCGCGCGTTGATGGCCATTACTGGCATCTCGGCGTGTCTGATGAGGCGTTCGGCGGTGCTCCCAAGGAGATACCGACTCACGCCCGTGCGCCCAGTCGTGGCCATCGTGACGAGGTCGACATCGTGTTCGTCGGCGTACGCGAGCAGGTCGCGCGCCGGCAGGCCCTCGGTGACGCTGGTGGTGGCGTCGAGACCCGCCTCCGCGGCGCGGTCGGCAATCGCTTCGGTCGCGCGCTTGCCCTCTGCCTCGAAGCGTTCGATGAGTTCCGGTGGCGGGGTGGAGCCGGGAGTCGGGGCCATCGCGCCGACGTCAATGATGGTGACCGCGTGGATGCGGGCACCGGCTCTCTTTGCGATTTCGATGCCGTGCTCGATGGCGGCGCTCGCGGCCTCACTACCATCAGTCGGGATCATCACGTCCTCGTAGTCGCCGGCGAGGTTGCTGCGTTCGGTCGCTTTGGTCGTCAGCACCGGACAGGGAGCGCGGCGCACGACGTGTTCGGTCACGCTGCCTGCCACATACCGACTCACTCCGGTCCGGCCGTGGGTCCCCATCGCCACCACGTCGGCGTCGTGGTCGTCGGCGTACTCGAGTATTGCGTTGGCGGGTCTTCCCCGCAGCACCGCCGTTTCTATTGCGTCACCGTCGAAGACTGCTTCGGTCGCCTCGATCGCCTGTTCGTTTTCGGCCTCAATGCGTGCGACGAACTCCGCATCGACGCCACCGGCGTTGAACATACCGCCCGCCGTTTGGATGTCGGCGGCACTGACGAGATGGACTGTCACGTCAAACGCCCGCGCGAGATAACGGGCGTGCTCGGCGGCACGAATAGCGTGCTCGCTGCCGTCGGTCGGAACGAGGATGGTCCTGTACATCGTTCGTTGAGTTAGTTCGTCGGCATATAAATCCGGTTGGCAGTTCCAGAGCGTGGGAACGGGCCTGTGGATTCATGCTCGTGCGCCCGGAGTGAGCGGATCGCTTCGTGTCGCTACTGGGGTAGAGTTTTGTCGATTCATCGCATAGTTCCTGCCATGAGCGAGAGTGACCCCATGACGATGGACGAGGACGAACGGGATGGGTTTCTCGGCAGCGGTGGCACGGGCGTCATCTCTCTATCAACTGGCGAGGAGGCACCACATTCGACTCCGGTCTCATACGGCTACGACGCGGCCGAATCGGTCTTTTATTTTCGGCTTGCCAACGAACCCGGCGGCGCGAAGGGCAACCTTTCTGGCCGCGCCGTCTCGTTCGTGACCTACGGCAACGACGACGGGTGGAAAAGCGTCGTGGCGACCGGGCAGCTGGAGCAAACCACCGAAGAATCAGTCGCCACCGAGAGCTTGCAAGGACTCGAACGAGTCCACATCCCGCTCATCGATATCTTCGGCAAGCCCCCGCGAGAGGTGGCCTTCGAGTTCTATCGGCTCGTTCCCGACGAACTAACCACTCGGACGGAAACACGAACCGAACCCTGACAACCACTCACGTTAATTGAACCGAATGGAGTAAATATAAAAACAATCTGTAGTGAAGTTCCCAAACCCGAATAGAGAGTCAACGCTCCTCCCAATTCCCAGTCGATGAGAATTGGCCTCTCAGTATATTTCGACTGCTCTCGTCTGTTTACCTGTAGGAGGGAAAACCAATGGCAGCAAATCAGATGACCGGCGAAGCAAACACGTTCCAGAGCAAAATCGGGGGAATCACCCTCACCGGGAAGGCTCACAGCCTGAGCGCGTGGTTCGTCCTCGCGCTACGACTCATGATGGGCTATGCGTTTCTCTACTCGGGGGTCGACAAGATCCTCGCCGGGGGATTCGACGCCCAGGGCTACTTGGTGGGGGCGGTTCCCGACGCCAGCCCGCTCGTTGGACTGTTCGCCACGATGGGCCAGACGCCGTGGTTCGTCGACTTCGTGAACGTCGCCGTTCCATGGGGTGAGGTTCTCATCGGACTCGGACTCCTCGTGGGGTTCCTGACCCGCCTCGCAGCGTTCTGGGGCGCGTTCATGATGCTCCTGTTCTACTTTGGGAACTGGGAGGTCGCCCACGGTGTGATCAACGGCGACTTCGCGTATATGCTTGTGTTCCTCGCCGTGGCCGCCTTCGGTGCGGGGCGCATCCTCGGGCTCGACGCTATCGTCGAGCAGCACGAGATCGACGGCCAGCCACTCATCGAACGCTACCCGAAACTCGACTACATCCTCGGGTGATCGTCACCCGGGGGTTGCTCTATACGATGATACCCGTCTGGAACCGAGTGATGCCAAACTACAAACACCACTGAGACACAACAACACATGATGTACAATACCATTCTCGTCCCGACGGACGGCAGTGAGGGAGCGAAAGCTGCGGCGCGACACGGACTGAACCTGGCGAACGCCTTCGACAGCCAGGTCCGGTTTCTGAGCGTCGTCGACGATCGAACGTACAGTAGCGGTCTCGCAGGTATCGACTCAGAGGCAAACGACCAACGGGAAGCACTCGAACGACAGGCCACTGACGCGCTCAAAATACTCGAAGAACTCGCGGTCGAAACGCCAACCACGTACCAGACGGCGGTCGAACACGGTGTCCCTCACGAGACGATTCTTTCCTCCGCCGACGAGCACGATGTGGATCTGATCTCGATGGGTACACACGGACGAACAGGACTCGATCGATATCTTCTCGGCAGCGTCGCCGAACGCGTCGTCAGAACGAGTGATGTTCCTGTTCTCACCTCTCAGTCCGAGCCTGAAGAGAACTCGGGATACGACAGAATCCTGATTCCGACCGATGGAAGCGATACCGCAACCGCCGCCGTCGACCACGGTCTGGCCATCGCAGAACAGTACGACGCGACAGTCCACGTGCTATCGGTCGTTGATCTCAGTGCTGTGGTAGGTTCGTACGATGTCGCGCCCATGATCGAGTCATGGAAAGAACGATGTGAGCGAACTGTAGAGGGCGTCGCTGAGGAGAGTGAAAATCGCGGTCTCGATGTCGTCACTGACGTTGTAGAGGGGACGCCCTACCGAGCGATTCAGAAGTACATCGAGAGCGAGAAAATCGACCTCGTTACAATGGGTACCCACGGACGGACCGGACTCGGACGATATCTCATCGGTAGCGTGACCGCGCGTACCGTCAGAACGAGCGAAATTCCGGTTCTCACAGTCTGATGAATCCACGCAGAGAGACGCTTTCTTCCCAAGATTCGATGACTGTCTCAACCATGAGCTGTTCATCGAGGGAATTATTCTGGGTTTGCCACCCCATGCATTATTGTACCTCCGACAAATTCACGACCGATGGGTGATCTCTCAGCACTGTTCGCTCCCTCGACGGTGGCCGTTGTCGGTGCAACCGAGCGCGATGGCGCAGTCGGGCGAGCGGTCACCGCCAATCTGCTCGCGTTCGACGGGGAGGTAGTGCCAGTCAACCCGAACAAGGAGACGGTGTTCGACCGCGAGTGCTACCCCGATCTCGGTTCGGTTCCGGAGTCCGTGGATCTCGCCGTCGTCGTCGTCCCTGCCGCTGTCGCTGTCGATGCCGTTCGCGATGCGGGAGCGGCTGGCATCGAGAACGTCGTCGTGCTCACTGCTGGCTTCGGTGAAGCGGGCAGCAAGGGAGCCACTCGCGAACGCGAACTCCGCGAGATTGCCAGCGAGTACGGTCTGAATCTCGTTGGACCGAACAGCGTCGGCGTGATGAGCACCTCGGTGAACATGAACGCGACGTTCGGTCCCGAAAGTGCCCAGGACGGCTCGATCTCCTTCATGAGCCAGTCGGGTGCGTTCATCACCGCAGTACTGGACTGGGCGAACGATCGCGACATCGGTTTTCGTGACGTGGTTTCGCTCGGCAACAAGGCCGTTCTCGACGAACGCGACTTCGTCGAGGCGTGGGGCGAGAGCGACGACACCGACGTCATCATCGGCTATCTGGAAGACATCACCGACGGCGGTGCATTCATCGAGACGGCCCAGGAGATCACTCGGGAAACGCCGATCGTGGTGGTGAAATCCGGACGGACGGAGGCGGGCGCGCAAGCGGCCTCCTCGCACACGGGGGCGATCGCCGGCAGCGAGCGCGCGTACGAGGCGGGTCTCGAACAGGCAGGCGTCATTCGCGCGGAGACGGTCGAAGAGCTGTTCGACGCCGCGAGCATGCTCGACGGGCAGCCCCTCCCGGAGAACGAGACGGTTGCCGTCATCACGAACGCGGGCGGACCGGGAGTGCTGGCGACCGATGCGGTCGGTGACTCTCGACTGGAGTTGGCCTCATTCACCGACGACACGCTCGGGTCGTTCGAGGAGATCCTCCCGGACGAAGCGAACATCTACAACCCGGTGGACGTGCTCGGTGACGCAGCAGCCAAGCGCTTCAGCGACGCGCTCGACGTCGCACTCGCCGATCCAAACGTCGGCGCGGCGCTCGTCCTCGCCTGTCCAACAGCAGTTCTCTCCTTCGAGGAGCTCGCCGAAATCACGACCACGACCCAGGCCGAGCACGACCTTCCGGTGGCCGCCTGTCTGATGGGCGGTGAGTCGACGAACGAGGCACGCGATCGCCTCGACGACGCCGGCATTCCGACCTACTTCGACCCGTCGCGGGCGATCGCGGGGCTCGCTTCGCTCGCTCGCTACCGGGAAATTTCGACCCGCGAGTACGGAGCCCCGACGTCGTTCGATGTCGATCGTGAACGCGCGCGAGATATCATCCGGAGGGCGGCCGAACGTCCCTCGAACGCGCTCGGCGTCGAAGCGATGGAGCTGCTCGACGCCTACGGTATTCCGACACCCGAAGGAACCGTCGTCGACACGCCGGCCGCTGCCGAACGCCATGCAGCCGAGATCGACGGCGACGTCGTCATGAAGATCGCCAGCCCGGACATTCAGCACAAATCCGACATCGGCGGTGTCCGCGTCGGTGTCTCGGACGACGAGGTGGCGGACGCCTACGAGGATCTCGTTGCTCGCGCGAAAAACTACCAGCCGAACGCTACCGTGCTCGGTGTCCAACTCCAAGAACGGGTCGATCTCGACGCCGGAACCGAGACCATCGTGGGGATGAACCGCGATCCACAGTTCGGTCCCCTGCTGTTGTTCGGCCTCGGGGGAATCTTCGTCGAGATACTCGAAGACGTCGCCGTCAGGATCGCACCCGTGAACGAATCGATGGCCGCGGAGATGGTCGGTGAGATCGACGCCGCGCCGTTGCTTCGTGGGGCGCGGGGACGCGACCCCGTCGACGAGGCGGCACTCATCGAAACGCTCCAGCGCCTCTCGCAGCTGGTGACCGATTTCCCTGCCCTGCTCGAACTCGACATCAACCCGCTCGTTGCCACGCCCGAGGGAGTCGTGGCAGTGGATCTCGCAGCGACCATCGATCCGGAGGAACTCGACCCATGAACCCGATACTGTTCACCTCGACCGACGAAAGCACCGGGAAGACGGCCATCGCACTCGCAGTCGCGCGGATCGCCGACGAGAGCGGTGTGAGCGCGGGCTACATGAAACCGAAGGGCACGCGTCTGCAAAGCAACGTCGGGAAGACTCTCGACGAGGACCCGCTGCTCGCACGCGAACTGCTCGACCTCGACGCCGAGGTTCACGAACTGGAGCCGGTGGTGTACTCACAGACGCTCATCGAGAGCGCACTGCGGGGCCAGGCCGACGGCGAGGAACTGCGCGAGCGCGTCACGGAGAGCTATCATGGCCTCGCCGACGATCGCGATCTGATCGTGGTGGAGGGCGGCAACCGCCTCTCGACGGGCGGAATCGTCGATCTCACCGACCGAGCAGTCGCGGAGCTGCTCGACGCACGGGTGGTGCTCATCGCCCACCACGACGAGCCCGGCGATGTGGACGACATCCTCGCGGCGGTCCAGCAGCTCGATGAGATCGATGGTGTACTGTTCAACGATGTCTCGGACGACGACTACGATGATGTAGCGACCGACGTCATCCCCTTCCTCGAAGACCAGGGGATACCGGTGCTCGGCGTGGTTCCCCACCAGCGCGAACTCGCGGGCATTACCGTTGCAGATCTCGCAGACGAGCTCGGTGCCCGAGTCCTCACTGACGAAGCCCCTCTCGACGACCTCATCGAACGAGTTACCGTCGGTGCGATGGGGCCCGAAGCTGCGCTCGGACAGTTCCGTCGCACACGCTCGGCCGCGATGATCACCGGCGGCGACCGGCCCGAGATTCAGACCGCGGCACTACAGGCGTCCGGCGTCACCTGTCTGCTCCTCACGGGAGGTCACAGCCCCCCACAGGCAGTCCTCGGTCGTGCTGAGAAGGCTGGCGTGCCGGTGCTGCTCGTCCCATCCGATACGATCACGGCCGTCGACCGTGCCGAGGACGCCATCGACTCCGGCCCGGCGAGGAGTGCTGACACCGTCGAGCGGATGCGGTCGCTACTCACAGACCATCTCGATGTTGACACACTGCTTGACCTGAACTAAAATCTCAGAGATTAACTACCCTACTCACGCTAACGCGCTTGTTGAGCGTGGGGCTTGTCAGTAACTCCGTGGCCGTTGGCGTCGACCACGACCAACGGGCGAACTGCCCGTCAACACTCACGAGTCCCGACTTCCTCGGGAAGGATTCGATCGTTGAGGCGCTGCTTTTTCGCAAACACCGTCATGTACCGATCTTCGAGATGAACGTCCTCCCACCGAACTCGCTGTCTGCGCTCGTCGATCCTGTCACGGAGAATCTCCACACAGCAAGTCTCGTCGTTCAAACCGGATATCTACATATAGTAGAAATATTGAGGTTGCACGTCGACGACAGACTCTGTGTCGACCTCGGATAGTACGTCACCTACCCGGCTCGCTACGCGGATGGTTGCAGGCATGCGAACTGAAAACTCAGATGTGTTCCAGTCTAGTTTGGTGAAGAGCAGAATCTCCTTACACAGTTTGAGCGACTGCGTTTCGCAGATCCTGTCTGGACGGATCTCAATCGGAGCTGGGACTCCGCTGCCCTGATACGTAGTCTCCTCAGGAATGTACCCTGTGGTATAGAGGTAATGCGTATCTTCATTAGATGATGAAAAGAGCGTCCCTCTCAGCGTCGGATAGTCCGTTGGAGGGAATACACGAATCTGGGGGTTGCGTCGTATCCAGACCAGATCAAGGTCTCTCACTCCATCAGTGGCATCCAGAATGCCATTCCTTTCCTCATCCCAGTAGAGCGAAGGCTTGTGCAGCACGAATCTGCTCGGCCTCGTCCCGAGTTGTCGTTCGTAGTAGTCGAGAATCTGTTCCCCGACTGATTTCGCAGCCTCATAGGACAAGTGGGGTGAACCGTTCTCATCTTCAGTGATATCGGGCAATGGGTCGCTTTGTAGAATGATGTGATCTCTTCCGTGGAAAACGTGGGCTAAGGCAGCACGTGCAATGTTTCCGTCAGTCGTGCGTTGCTTATAGAATGAGATCCCTGCATAGCAGGTTCCCTCCTCAATTTGTTGTGTCTTCCACGGATGCCCTCGTTGACTCTTGTATAGTAGTCCTACCGTTAGGTTCCACGCTCGGGAAGCACGCTGGCGGTCTGTTCGCATATCTAGTGTCTCAGGCTTGATCAACTGGGTCGGTATGCGTGCGTTCATGCCCATGAGTTTGATTCGACTACGTAGGTCCGATCCTTCTTCCTGATTCTGACCCCCGTACTGAATCTTCGCATAGTCCTGCCTGTCGGGCGTGCAGGCATCTATCACCCGTTGAGGGATGCACACAACGATCACGCTCGGACGAACCGAGTCCTGTTCAATGATATCGATATCGGTCTGAATGAGCTCTAAGAACGTCTCTATCCGCTTTTTCGGAGTAGATTCTCCGGTGACGGTCTTAATGTCTCTCCGCCGAATTTTCCGACGCCAGCCTTTTTTGTCATTGATTGAGAGGTTGATCTTCGAGCTTTCGCCCAGTCCGGGGAACGGCACTTGCCACGGGTTGTCTCTAGATCCTGGGTGAATCCCAGTATTCATGTCATGGAGCAGTTCGGACAGATGTCGGATCGAATCCCGGTCCCCGATGACTCCAAGCTTGATCGTGTGGTGATCGCTCTCGTATAGTCTAGGGCCGTATTTCAGCAGACCGCGCTTAGGAGAGGTTTCACTGCCCCCATCGAATTCGATCTCAGGTTCATCCAGGTGACGAAGAGTGAACTCGTTGCGGTCGCCGGAATTCACTTGTCGTCACCTTCGTGGACCAAATCGTACCCTTCCTCGATCAGTTCATCCCTCTCTTCACCGTCTTCCGGTGGTCTCACTTCGAGTGAAGACGATAATCGTGAGAACGAGAGCTGGTCAACAGCGGGAATTCCCGGGGATATGAACTCATCCAGCTTCGACTGTTCACTCATTACTCGGCTCTGCACGTTTAAGTCGGAACGCGATGTAGACGGCGGTGACGGCCGATGCTTCCGATTACGGATTTCCTGTCCTGCACCGATCCACTGGACGAGTTCGACTCGCTGTCGTATCACCAGACGCATCACGCCAAAACGTACGCGACAGGTCTTGCTGCGGGCCGCAGCAAGACCGTCACCGGGATCGCACGAGAAGTCCTTCCGGCCCAGGGCGACCGAGCGCTCAACAAGTTTCTCACCGAGTACGACTGGGACGAAGACCAGCTCAACCACGAGCGGTTAGAGGAGCTGCAAAAACACGGCAAGACGCGCTGGTCACAGGACGGCTACATCGTTATCGACGACTCGGTGTTCCAGCGAACCGGGAAGGAACTTCCCGGTGCTGGAGAGTTCTACGATCACACTGAAGGAGAACCCGTCTGGGGACAGGACCTCGTCTACGCGTTCTACACCGACGGCAAAACGTCCTATCCGCTCGTGTTCCGCCAATACGAGAAAGCCGACGACCAAGACCAGGACGACGAGAACGAGACGAAGTATGACCTCGCTCGGGAGATGATCACGGAACTCGAAGAAGAGGTAGGTGTACCTGCGGACACCTACCTCTTCGACTCGTGGTTCGCCCACGATTCGGACCTGATC
Source organism: Halococcus sp. PRR34 (assembly GCF_028617175.1). Lineage (NCBI taxonomy): Archaea > Methanobacteriati > Methanobacteriota > Halobacteria > Halobacteriales > Halococcaceae > Halococcus > Halococcus sp. PRR34. Next base: position 14,161 of record NZ_JAQJDA010000039.1, read on the forward strand.
AAGCACGTTGAATCCTACGGCAAGGACTGGATTGGACCGCTACGGAGCAACCGTCAGGTGTCCTTCGATAACGAGGAGGTGCGCGTCGATGCGCTGGAAGAGCGCATCGACAAGGTGGAGCGAGAAATTGACGAGGAAACGTACAAAATCTGGACGAGGACGCTGCCAGTCTCGATGCTAGGTGAGGTACGACTGGTGATCGCCGAGAAAGTCACTGATGAGGACGAAGATAACCCGGTCAAGTACCTCGCAACGAACAAGATCGACGCGCCCTCGGCCCATCTCATTCGGAGCTATTCCTATCGGTGGCGAATCGAGACGTTCTTCGAGGACTCGAAGCAGGATCTCGGCCTTGGAGACTGCGAGGTGCGTGATTCTGACGGTGCCAGTCGTCACTGGCACCTTCAGATGCTGACCTACAGCCTCCTTCGCCTTGGTCCCGAATCGAGCGCCTCGGAGCGACTCGTCTCGAAAGCCTCGTCGCTCCGAGCGCAGCTTGAACACGGCCTCAAAGAGGCGATCTACAACATGTTTTCGTGGGTGCGCGACCAGCCAGACCGTGATCTCGACGGACTGATGGAGGAAATCGACCACCTCTTCCTCCATTCTGAAGGGAGTTTATGAACGTGCAGAGTCGAGTAGTTCACAAAGCGGGTTAGGTGAGTGGGCTGCTCGGTCGGTTGATGCAGCCAAACCAAGCAGCCAATGAACTCA
>NZ_JAQJDA010000003.1:0-293152 GCF_028617175.1 Halococcus sp. PRR34
CAGGTCACTGATTCATCCGCTTCGTTCCTACAACGTATCAGCTACTGGGCTGTTGAGCCAGAGTGGACAACTAGCGATAATATGTATCGCTACGGCGGGAGCGCCGACAACGTTCCTATACCGGAGTGATCAGATCAGGGATCGCCAGTACGGATTACTCGGGCGTAGCCGACAGTTGCTGCCCACTCACATTTCGGGGAGCACACCCCGTCTTTCGAGAAGTTCCTGCAGTTCGTCCATCGACGCCACGACCTCGTCACAGTGCGGTTCGACGGCGGGTTTCGGTTCGTAGCCCACCGCGAACCCCGCGACTTCGAGCATCGGGAGGTCGTTCGCACCGTCGCCGACCGCCACCGTGTCGTCGAGTGTGAGGCCGGCGTTGTTCGCGACCGCCTGGAGCGCATCGTCTTTCGTCCCCTCGATCAGCGGTCCCTCGACCTCGCCGGTGAGGTCGCCCTCGTCGTCGAAAACGAGCTGATTGGCGACGATGGTGTCGACCGGGAGATCGTTCCGCGCGAGCGCGCTCTCGACTCCGCGGCCGAACCCGCCGGTGACGATCGCCGTGACCACGCCCGCGTCGTTCAGCGCGCGAACGGTCTCGATGGTTCCGGGTCGTAGCTCGACCTGTTCGAAGGCCGTCTCGACCGCGTCCGCCGAGAGCCCCTCGAGCAGGCCGACCCGCTCGCGGAGGCTCTCCGCGTAGCCGATCTCGTCGTTCATCGCACGCTCGGTGATCGCCTCCATCTCGTCGGCGACGCCGCGCTGTGCACCGAGCAGGACCGTCATCTCCGAGTCCGAGAGCGTGCCGTCGAAGTCGAACGCGACGAGTTTCATGAGGAGGCCTTCGGCGCGCGACGTTTCAACTTATCCGAATCCGGTGATCGCCGAGCTAGTGCGGACGAATCACTCTTCTTCGTGGGCGATGGCGAACGTCCGCGCGCTCGCTCGATCAGTTTCGAGGAGCTCCATCGCTTCCGCAGCGGGTCTGAACGTGACGGTGCCGGCGTACGGCATCGCGTACACACCGGTCACCAGCTCCCGGGCGTCACCGGTCACCTCGACGGTGATCGAGCCGTCACGATTGGCGAGATCACTGCGATCGATGCCGTACCAGACCGCTCCGCCGTCGGCTGTCGATACCGCCGTGCTCGCTTCGCTCAGCGGTTTTCGTCCGTCGTCACCGACCAGACCGAGTTCCTCGATACTTCCTGACTCGCTCCCGTCTTCGGTCGTCGTCTCGGTGGACACCCAGAGGTCGAAGTAGTCGTCGGGGTCGAACCTGTCGCGTGATTCGAGCCGTCCCAATCGCTCGCGCTGTGTGCGGTGATCGGGGAAGACGAGCTCGTCGAGTGGGCGTTGTGGTTCACCGAGTTCCACGCCGAACCGTCGCGAATCGCCGGCTGCGAGCCGTGTGTTCACGCGTTCGTGGCCTACTCCGAACTCGTGGACGTCCGTTCGCGAGCCGTAGAGCTCCGTCGCTGCCGGCTCCGCGAGATAGGTGCTCACGTCTTCGGGCATCGCCAGCACGGCGTCGAGACGCGCGCCGTCGCTGTCGGAGGCGGTTTCGACGGCGACTTCGAGGCTGCCGTCCCGATCGAAGCGCTCGCGCGAGAGGCCCCGGAAGATCGACACCTGATCGCTCCCGTCGCCGTACGGGTAGTCACCGTCGACGTATCCGTCGAAATCCCCGACGAACTGCCACTCGCCCGCCCGGGTTCGCAACGAGAGTCGGTGTTCGTAGAAGTCGAATTCGGAGCCGGCGAGCCAGAGATCGAATCGGCGCTCGGACGCACCCCGACCACCGGCCATATCGCTATCGCGTTTCGCCCGAAGCGCGGCGTAGGCGTACTGGTAGCGGTCGCGAGCGAACGTCAGCGTGCTGGCGCGTGGCCCGTCGCGTGCCGCCGGTCCGACGTTCGGAACGAAGGGGTCGAACCCGTGTTTCGTTTCCTTGTACGCCGTTCTCGCGTACCAGCCGACGCCCTCCGCACCGGCTCCGAGCGCCGCCCGGAGATCCATCCACATCGCCTGTCGGCTCGGGGTGTACTGGGGGTTGATCGTGTGGGGCTCGCCGAGGTAGCTGACCGGCCGATCGTCGGTCAGCTCCCGAGCGTTCGTGACGAGACTCCGAACCGCGGCGTTCGCGGGGCCGGGACCCACGTCTTTGGCGTACCAGCCTCGGTAGAAGTCGGTGAACGTGAAATCGGGCAGCGCGCCCCGGGATTTCAGGTCCGCCGTGAGCGTCTCGAACGTCTCCGGCTGTTTCCCGTCCACGATGTACGGGAAATGGACGAAGATCCCGACGTCGACGTTCGGCGCAACGTTCTCGACGCGTCGTTTCTGCGCGGCGAAGATCCGGGGGCCGAGGCGTTCGAGATTCTCGACGGCGCGATCGTTCCACGTCCCGTCCTCGTTCCACCGCCCGCCGACGGGAGCCTCCTGCCAGAGCACGATCCGCCCCGTTGGGAAAAAGTCCCGATAGCGACGGACGACGGCTTCGAGCCCGTCGAGGTGGCGGCGGCGCTTCGCCCCATCACCGACGAACTCGCTCGGCGTGAGTTGTTTGAGAACGCCGACGTTCAGCCACACCTCGGTGCCGTGGCGGGCGGCCGCAGCCAGGGGTTTTTCGAGTGCCGGAAGATCGTCGGCGTCGGCATCCGCCTTCGCGATCACCACCACGAGATCGTGACGCGCGGCGAACGCGAAGAGGTTCTCGCGCACGCGCTCGTCCCGCCAGATCTTCTGCTCGGCCCAGACGAAATCCGGACCCGCAGGCGCGGATTCGGTGGCCGTCGTTTGCCTCCGCCGCGCGCTGCTGGTCTCCTGGCCGGTTTCGGCCGTATCGCTCGGACTATCCGTCGCGGCTCCGTCTCGATCGCTCTCGCCGGAACACCCCGCGAGCCCGATCATCCCGGCCGCCGCGGCCGCGTCGAGGAACCGCCGACGTCTCATCGGTGGGAGATGGGCGAGGATCCGAATAAGCGCTCGGGTGCAGCCGTGCTGGCTCGCTTTCCTGTTCCGCCGACGGCGCGACCGCTACGAACCATCGTTCGACGGTCGCTGTCTGTCGTCGTCGTTTCTTCCAGAAGGTTCACAACACGATCGATCGTGATTCCGATATGTCCGAAACCGACTCGTCGTCACGGTTCGGGATCGATTCGATCTCGTCGTCGACGGTCGTCACACTCACTGGGTCGATACTCGGTGTTGCGGGAGCCTACATCACTCAAGCGTGGGCTGGCGGTTCGTTCCTGGCGTTCGGTGCGCTGCTGGGCGTGGGTGTCGGGATCCCGACGCTCTACCGCGAGTGGGACATCCAGCTGTCGATCGGACCGGCGTTCGTCTGGGCGGTCGTCGCCAGCACGATCGGCTATGGGTTCTACGCGCTCGTCTTCGTGTTGTTGACTCGGTTCGGCGTGGACGGGGGTCTCGGCGACGTTCTCGCCGGCGGCGCGACGGTCGCACTCGGCATCGCGTTCTCGTTGTACCGCAACTGAGCCGTTCGAGTCACCACTGGCCGGCGATTTGTGCCCGGGAAGCAAAGGTTATGCCCGCCGCGTCGTTCGCCCCGATATGAAAGTACTCGTCACCGATCCCATCGCGGAGCCAGGTCTCGACCGGCTGCGCGAGGCCGGTCACACCGTCGAGACGGCCTACGACGTCACTGGCGACGCGCTCCACGCAGCGGTCGCCGACGCGAACGCCCTCGTCGTCCGATCGGGCACCGACGTCACCGAGGAACTGTTCGCGACCGCCGAGGAGTTGGTGATCGTCGGCCGGGCAGGGATCGGGGTCGACAACATCGACATCGATGCCGCGACCGAGGCCGGCGTGATCGTCGCCAACGCTCCCGAGGGCAACGTCCGGGCGGCCGCCGAGCACACCGTCGCGATGACGTTCGCGGCCGCGCGATCGATCCCCCAGGCCCACGCTCGACTCAAAACCGGCGAGTGGGCCAAAAGCGACTATCTCGGCACTGAGCTCAACGGCGCGACGCTCGGGATCGTCGGGTTCGGTCGGGTCGGTCAGGAGGTCGCAAAGAAGCTCGACGGGCTCGGGATGAACCTCGTGGCGTACGATCCGTACATCTCGGAGGAGCGCGCCGCCAATTTGGGGGCAGAGCTCGTTGAACTCGACGAGTGTCTCGCGAGCGCGGACGTCCTCACCCTCCACACGCCGCTCACGCCCGAGACCGAGAACCTGATCGCCGAGGACGAACTCGCGGCGCTCGACGGCGGTTACCTCATCAACTGCGCACGGGGCGGCGTCGTCGACGAGGCGGTACTCGCTGCCGCAGTGGAGGACGGACCGCTCGCGGGCGCGGCGATCGACGTCTACGCTGAGGAACCCCTCTCGTCGGACAGCCCCCTCCTGGATGTGGAGGACGTGATCGTCACCCCCCACCTCGGTGCGAGCACCCACGCCGCCCAGGAGAACGTCGCGACCTCGATCGCCGATCAGGTGCTCGCCGCGTTCGAGTCGAAACCGGTGATGAACGCGCTCAACGCCCCCTCGATGGACGCGAGCGCGTTCCCCCGGGTTCGGCCGTACCTCGACATCGCCTCGACCGCCGGCAAGATCGCGACCCAACTCCTCGACGGGCGGATCGAGACGATCGAGGTAACCTACGAGGGCGACATCGCAAGCGAGGAGGTCGATCTCGTCACCGCGAGCGCCCTCGAAGGGGTGTTCGAACCGCTCGAATGGCAGGTCAACGCGGTCAACGCCCCGCGAATCGCCGAGGAGCGCGGGATCGAGGTCGTCGAATCGAAGACCCGCACGGCCGAAGACTTCCAGAGCCTCGTCACCGTCACCGTCACCAACGGCGACACGGAGATCGGCGTCTGTGGCACCCTGTTCGCCGGCGAGGACCCCCGGATCGTCCGGATCGACGGGTTCCGTGTCGACGCGATCCCCGCCGGCCACATGCTGGTCGCGCGCAACGACGACGAGCCGGGCCTGATCGGCTTCATCGGCACCGTGTTGGGCGATGCGGACATCAACATCGCGGGGATGTTCAACGCCCGCCAGGTCATCGGCGGCGAGGCGATGACGGTGTACAATCTCGACGAGCCGGTTTCCGAGGAGCTCCAGAACCGGCTGGAGGACGACGATCGCGTGATCGAGACGCGGTACATCGCGCTGAACGGAACGGAGTAAGGGAATCGTATCCGAGCGCCTGCGTTACTCGCGGGCGAGCTTCTCGTAGGTCTCGGCGTGGATCTCGCGGTTGATCTCCGCGAGCCGAAGGATCGCTTCGCGCCGCTCGGTTTCCGAGTCGGCGTTTTTGACCTGCTTGCGGAGCCGCGCTCGCTCCTCCCGGTAGTCGTTTTCGGTGGACTGTGCCATTCTATTCACCTGTACTACGTCACCGCTGGTCTTTATTCTTCAGCCGCGTGGGAATGCTCGCGGTAGTAGTCGATGACCGCAGCATATCGACGTTCGACTGATCGGCCGCGAGCAGGCGCATGAGGTGTGATACCCTCTTGTAACTCGACTCACACCATCACAGATACGCGAGCAACGCGGGTGAAAGCCAGAAGAGGGCGTGTGCGAAACTCGGAACGACGAGGTTCCCGGTTCTCTCGTAGACACTTCCGAAAAGCAGGCCAGTAGCGAACATCACCGCAGCGAGTCCGAGAAAGTTTCCTCCGTAGCCACGATACAGCGCGAACCCGACGTGCATTCCGGCGAAGAGCCCGGCTGCAAGCACTACAGCCGTTATCACGGAGAACGACGATTTGAGGCGTCCCTGTATGATACCCCTGAACAGCAGTTCCTCGGCCGGTGCAGTTATCAGAAACCACCAGACGAAGACGACGACCCACGCGACTGGATCGGTAGTGAGTGCGGGAGTGAGGAACCACGTACTGTCGGGCGCGCTCACGACAGCGATAAGAGCACACAACAGCACCAGCCAGCCGAAATCATGGAGGGACGGGAAACGAAATCGGAGAGAGCGACGTGGCGTGTCTCGACGGATGAGGTAGCCGACTGCGACGAGCAAAAAGCCAATCTGAACCTGTGCAAACTGGATTATTCGGACGAGAACTGTTCCCTGTAGATCGAGAGTGCGGGCAACAGTCCCGATCACAGCCACACTAACGAGTGCTGCCGCAACCGCAGCGATCGTCAATCCGATAGCCGTACCGACGGCGTACGCCTGTGAGAGCGATGGTAGATCGGGACGTATCGACTGATAGTCTCTCATCTCGTCTGTTGTTCATACCTTCCAGTTTCACTCGCCACGCAGGTGATCGAGCACCGCATCGGTGTCGTTCGGCACTGGCTCCGGCTCCGTCCCGGCTGCGGCCGCGGCGTCGGGATCCTTCAGGAGATGGCCGGTCGTCAGGCAGACCACGTCCTCGTCGCTCTCGACGACGCCCGCCTCGCGGAGCTTTCGGAGGCCGGCGACGCTCGCCGCAGAGGCAGGTTCGACCCCGACGCCCTCGCTCGCGAGCGCGCGCTGGGCGTCGGTGATCTCGTCGTCCGCAACGGCGACCGCCGTCCCGCCGGTCTTCCGGATGCCAGGCAGCGCCTTCCGGGCGTTCACGGGGTTGCCGATCCGGATCGCCGTGGCGCGGGTCTCGACCGACTCCCAGCGCTCGATGTCCGCGGCCCCTTCCTCGATCGCCTCGACCATCGGCGCGGCCCCCGCGGCCTGGACGCCGGTGAGCTTCGGCACGTCCTCGGCATCGAGCGCTCCGCTCGCGACGAGTTCGCGGAAGGCTTTGTAGAGCGCTGCGGTGTTGCCCGCGTTCCCCACCGGCAAAACGATCCGATCGGGATACCGGCCGTAGTCGGCCTGGTACCGTTCGAGAATCTCGAACCCGATCGTCTTCTGGCCCTCCAGTCGGAAGGGGTTGAGCGAGTTGAGGAGGTAGGCCTCGCCGCGGTCGGCGAGTTCGGCGACGATATCGAGACACGCATCGAAGTTACCGTCGACTTCGAGGATTCGTGCGCCGTGGAGGCTCGCCTGGGCGACCTTCCCCGCCGCGACCTTTCCTGCTGGGAGGAGCACGAGCGTCTGCATCCCGCCGCGACCGCCGTAGGCCGCGAGCGCCGCGCTGGTGTTGCCGGTCGAGGCGCACGCCAGGCGGCCGACACCCAGTTCAGCAGCGACCCGGACCCCGACGGTCATCCCGCGGTCCTTGAAACTCCCCGTCGGGTTCATCCCCTCGTGTTTGATCCGCAGCGTCCGGGTGCCGATCTCGTCTTCGAGCCGTGGGACGGCGTGGAGTGGCGTGTCGCCTTCCGGGAGCGACACGCCGCTCTCGAAGGGCAGCGACGCGGCGTAGCGCCAGACGCCGCGACCCTCCTCGGCGAACGTCTCGAAGGTGGGATACTCGGCGTAGCGCGCTTCGAGGAGCCCACTACAGTCGGGACATCGGTAGATCGGTGCGTCGAACGGGGCGTGGACCGCACCGCACTCGATACACGCGAGCCACGTGCCGTCGGCCGCGACGTCGGGCGTTGGCTCGTCGCGCGCAAGCGTGAGATCGGTCATCACGCGACGGGACTGCCCGGGCGGGCAAAAGTGGGCCGGTCCGTGAGGTTCGTACAGTCCAGATGAATGGTATTTGGTGGCGAGACACTCGAAAGCACGCCACTTACCCGTCCGAAATCCCTGTCTCGGGTATGGACGACGCGCGGACGACGCGCCGGGCGTATCTCGGTGCGCTCGGGACGGCACTCGCCGCCGGGCTCGCCGGCTGTGGGGGCGCACTCGGCGATCAAACGACGACCAACTCGACGACTGCTTCCTCGACGACCCGCTCGACGCCCGCCGAAACCACGGCCGACGGCCCGGCGAACGCGACTGCCGCCACCGCGGACGCGAACGCGACCGGCGACACCGCGACCGCCACCGACGGCAACGCGACCGCCGGCGACACACCGAGCCCGTACACGCGCGTCTACCGCCAGACGGTCGGCTCGGTCGTGCTGGTCAGCGTGACTGGTGGGATAGGTGGGGGCGGCCAGGGATCGGGGTTCGTCTTCCGGAACGGCTACGTCGTGACGAACGCTCACGTCGTCAGCAACGCCTCGACGGTCGAGGTGCGCTTCTCGGAGGGTGAGTGGCGTTCGGCGTCGGTCGTCGGCACCGATCCGTCGAGCGATCTCGCCGTTCTCGACGTCCGGACCCCGCCCGACCACGCGACACCGCTCCCGCTGGTCGAGGACCAGCCCGCCATCGGAACCGAGGTGGTCGCGATCGGCAATCCATACGGACTCGAAGGATCGGTCACGTCGGGACTCGTCAGCGGCGTGAATCGGTCGATCCCCGCGCCGAACGGCTACACGATCCCCGACGGCATTCAGACTGGGGCTCCGGTCAACCCCGGTAACTCGGGCGGGCCGCTCGTGAACCTCGACGGCGAGGTCGTGGGCGTCATCAACTCCGGCGGCGGCGACAACCTCGCCTTCGCCATCTCGGCCGCGCTCGTCGACCGTGTGGTGCCCGCACTCATCCAGAACGGCGAGTACGACCACGCCTACATGGGCGTGCGGTTGGAGCCGGTCACACCGCGAACCGCCGAGCAAGTGGGTCTCGATCGACCTCGGGGTGTGGTCATCACCCGTGACCCCTCCGGCGACGGACCGTCGGCCGGTGTACTCCGGCGCGGTGACGTCATCGTGGGACTCGGTGGCCAGCGGATCGACACCCTTCAGGGACTCTCGTCGTATCTCGCGCTTCAGGCGTCACCCGGTGATACGATCGACGTCACCGTGCTCCGCAACGGCGAGCGACGAACCCTCTCGCTCACGCTCGGCAGTCGTCCCGAACAGCCGGGTGCAGCCACACAGTCGACGACCACCCCGTGAGCGCTCCTCGCGGACGATTACACCATCTCCTCGCCGAACTCGTCGATCCGCGAGTGGACGTACGCCGTCCACTCGTCGAGCGTGTCGTGCATCAGCTCCTTGGCCTCCGGCAGCGGCGTCGCGGTGTACTGATAGACGTGCCCGCCGCCGTCGAGGAGTCGCCGCCCCCGCTCTGCGAGCCCCTTCTCGCGGAGCGTCGATAGTGATCGATTGACGTTCGAGCGATCCCGCTCCAGCTCCGTGGCCAACTCCTCGACGGTACTGTCCGGCTGATCGAGCAGCGTTCGGTAGGTCCGCGTCTCGTGGCGCTGGATGTCGAACACACAGACCATCACTTCCTCGAACCCCGGTTCAGAATCGAGCATGAGATCGCGAAACCGCTGGGGGCTGGGGTCGGCCTCGGTCATGGTCCCGATTCGACCGCCCGGAGCATAAACCTCGGCCCTCGGTCGTGTGTGGTCCACGCCATTGCGTGCTGGCTGTCAACGCGCAGCGCGGTTATGTCGCTTCGTAGTGTATCACCTCGCGCATGAGCCAAGAAACTCGATCCGAAACGGCGACGACGACCAGCACCGGGCTCGCCGACTGGCAGGCGGGTATCGTCGGTGGCCTCGTCGGTGGCGCGGCCATGGGCGCGATGATCACGATGATGATGCAGCCGGTGATCGAGGTGGCGATCCCGGCGCTGTACGCCCTTGCGCCCCCACCGAACGGGCTCGCGGGCTGGGTCGTCCACATGGCCCACAGCGCGATCCTCGGCGTGGTGTTCGCTGCCGTCGCGACCGGCACCGGCGTCGGGCGGGGTGTCGGCCGGTCGGCGGTGGTCGGCCTCGTCTACGGGGTCGTGCTCTGGGTGGTGCTCGCGGCGGTCGTGATGCCGCTCTGGCTCGGTGCGGTGGGCTTTGCGGGCGCGCCACCGTTCCCGAACTTCGCGCTGCCGGGGAGCCTGCCAGGACACGCCGTCTACGGCCTGCTCCTCGGCGTCGTCTACGCGGCGCTCCGCTGAACCGTCCGAAACGAACTTCGATTTTTCGCCAGCCGTCAGAACGACGACGCCACCGTCACTTCATCGTCACGTAGGTCAGGAAAACGAGCGCGACCGCCTGGAACGCCCGCATCGCCGCGATTACCTGCTGGACGCCCGGGTCCATCGCGTACAGACTTCGCATGGTGAAGAAGTAGTAGAGCGAGACGCCGTTCTCGACGAGCAACACCGCGCCGAAGGCGACCAGTCCGAGCACCAGCGGCGTCCGGAACGTCCGGTAGTTGTTGAGCCACACTGCCGTGAGCGCGAGTAGCATCACGATGCTCACGCCGGAGAGCAAACTGGCGATCGTCATCGTGTCGCTCATCAGGATGGTAGGGAGGGTTGTCATCCGTCGGTCTCCACGTGTTTCGCTATGCGTTCGAACTCATCACGGTTTCGTTCGAACTGGTCGGTGAGGAAGAACAGCGCGGCGTAGTCCTCGTTGCTTCGTTCGACGACGTCGTGATCACAGAGCATATCGAGGTGGTGGCGAGCGGTGGTGTAGGCGATGTCCAACTCCTCGGCGAGACGGTTTGCGTTTTTCGGCCGCTCGGCGAGCGCCCGGACGACGCGGACGCGGTTCACGCCGCCACGCGTCGCCGTAAAGAGATACCACAGCGCCTTCTCCATCTTCGCTCTCGAACCCACTCTCGCGCCCTGGGGATATATGTTGGGCCCCCGTTTCGAGCACGAGACATCGCTCGCCGTGGCAAAAAACGCGGAGCACCCTGAAACCGGCGTCCACATCGCGTTCACTGGGGCGTGATCGTTACCTCGAGGATCTCGCTGGCGTCGGGGATGTCGAAGTCGGGGTGGCGCTCTGCGGCCAACTGTATCGATTCGTCTTCCTTGGGGCCGACGTCCATCGCCTCGGGGTCCTGGACGGGCTTCTGGTCGGGACCGGTGCCCGGCGCGGTGTCGGCCTCGGTGCCGGCGTCGTAGACCGCGATGTGGTCGGTCACGCTGCCAGAAATCGGCTCCTCACCGTTGAACAGCGAGAGCCCCTCGAACCCGTAAAACCAGTCGTTCGACTGGACGAACATCGTCTCCATCGTGAACTGATCGCCCGGTGCGGCGCTGAAGCCGAACTCGACGGACTCGCCCGGACCGAGTGCAGGCGTCTCCAGCGAGCCGCCTGGCGAGGGAGCGACGCCGCTATCGGTGGTGTTCTCGGCGCTCGCCACCGTCTGGGCCAACGTCATCGGGAACCCGTCCTCGGCGACGATCTCGGTTCCCTCGTTGGCATCCTCGCCCGGAACGAACGCGGGGTTCTCGCCGCCGGAGTACACCGCCCAGACGGGCGGCGAGAGCGGCACGACGCCGTCCGCCCGATCGACGTCGAGCGTGCCTGGCGTCGAGACGTTTGCGACGGTCGCGGTGAACATCCGCCCACCGCCACCGTCCGCGCCGGCGACGAACTGGTTGGCGATCGGGAGCACCTGGTCCATCGAGCGCGCGGGATTGAACGCGTCGGGGGCTGGTCGCTGGAGGTGGAGTAGCTGGAAGTACGTCTGGTGTTCGGCCTCCACGCTGTGGATCGAGAGCGCCGGCGGGATCAGGTCGGGGTTCGAGAGCAGCGGTGCCGCGCCCGCGTACGCCGAGACGCCGACGGCTTCGAGCCGGTCGGCGATCGCGACGAACTCCTCCATCGTGTCGTAGGAGAACTCGTACTCGGCGGGTTCGACGGGCGTGCCGCCGAGATCGCCGATCGTCTGTGTCAGCGCCTCGACGTGGGCCTCCTCGTGATCGCGGACGTCCTGGATCTGCTGGTACACCGAGTACCGCAGCGTCGGTCGCGCGAAGTACTTCGCGACGTCCGTGTTCTCGACCTCGCTCTCCGAATGGCTGTCGAGAAAGTCGTTGTAGAACGCGGCTTCGAGGTGTTCCAGCGACAGCGCGTAGTTGAGAACGTCGATGTCGCTGACGTCTCCGCTTCCACCTCCGCTACCGTTACCGCCGTCACCCTCGTGACCCTCGGCTGCCGCCGTTCCGCCGAGCGCCGACAAGGCCAACACGCCGCCGCCCACTGTCGCCGCGTCGGTCATGAACGATCGCCGCGAGGGGAGATACTCGCTTGCGTCCCCCAGTACGGAGGAACTGTCGGTGCGTTCGGTGTCGTCTGGTTCGTTACTCATTGGTCTCGTGTGCGGTGACGCACGAGTCCGAGTGCCACACCTGGATAAATAGTAATTTTTCCAAGTGCTGGTCGAGTCCCGCGTAACTCTCTCGAAATTTCCCGTTCGTATGTGTCGCTATCTGGGTAGTAGCGGCAAACGTCTCCCGTACGATTCCGCCCTCACGGGCGTCGTTTCGGTCTCACAGCGCGTCGAGGAGGAACGCGAGGAGTCCTTTCTGGGCGTGGAGTCGGTTTTCGGCTTGCTGCCACACCGCCGCTCGATCGCTTTCGAGCACGTTCTCGGTGATCTCCTCGCCCCGGTGGGCGGGCAGGCAGTGGAGCACGGTCGCGTCCTCCGGGAGGAGGTTGGCGTTCATCTGGAACCCACTCTCTTCGAACGTGGCGAGTTTCGTCTCGCGCTCGGCTTCCTCGCCCATGCTCACCCAGACATCGGTGTAGACCGCGTCCGCACCGGCGACCGCTGCTTCCGGGTCGGTCGTCACGTCGGGTGCGGTCCCGATCGTTGCGGCGCGATCGAGCACGCCGGGATCGATGCCGTGCTCCGGGGGCGTCGCCACCGTGAGGTCGATCCCGGCGAGCGCACACCCCAGAACGAACGACTGCGCGACGTTGTTGCCGTCGCCGACCCACGCCACCCGCGCGTCGAACCCCACCGTCTCGCGGAGCGTCAGCAGATCCGCGAGGGTCTGACAGGGGTGGGCGTCGTCGGTCAGTCCGTTGACGATCGGCACATCGGCGTAAGCCGCGAGCTCCTCTAAATCCGCGTGATCGAACAGCCGGACCATCGCGCAGTCGACGTATCCCGAGAGGGTTCGGGCGGTGTCCTTGAGAGGTTCGCGCTCGCCGAGCCCGATGTCGTCCGGACCCAAGAAGATCGCGTGGCCGCCGAGCTGGGTCATCCCGGTCTCGAAGGAGATCCTGGTACGAGCGCTCGGCTTCTCGAACACCATTCCGAGGGTCCGCCGTTCGAGCAGGGGATGTGGCTCGTCGTGTTCCACCTGTGTCTTGAGCTCGGCAGCGGTGTCGAGCACCGTTTCGAGTTCGTCGGCCGAGAGATCGTCGATGTCGGTGAAATGACGTGTCATGCGCTGCCTCCGAGCCGTTCGGCGACGTCTTCGAGCACTCTCGTCGAGCGGTCGAACTCGTCGAGCGAGAGGCGCTCGTCGGGTGCGTGGTCGAGGTCCGAATCGCCTGGTCCGTAGGTCGCCATCGGACAGTCCCACGTCTGGTAGATGTTCATGTCGCTCGTGCCCGTCTTGCGGAGCAGGCGCGGCTCGCCGTCCGCCCGCCGGATCGCACCGCGGAACGTCCGTGCGACCGGGTTCCGTGGGGAAGTCATGACCGGCGAGACTTCGTCGTACCACCGCACGGTGCCGCCGTTCAGTTCGCCGTCGGCGGCCTCACGGACTTCCTCGACGGTGAGGCTCGGTGGTACGCGGAACTGGACGTCCATCGTCGCCTCGACGGAGAGCCCATCGTCGCTCGTTCCGCCGTGGACCTCGATGGGTTTGGGCGTCACGCGCTCGAACACGGGTGTCCACTCGTCGCGGTCATCGGCCACCGTATCCCGCACCCGCTCCCACCAGTCGATCGCGTCCTCGATCGCGCTGTTCTCCGGCCGAGAGGTGTGGCCGGACTCGCTCGTGGCAACGTAGGTGCCTGCGAGTAGCCCGCGATACCCGAGCGTGATCCCGTTCCAGCCCGAGGGTTCGCCGTTCACGACCGCGTCGGGCGCGTCGCGGGTCTCGACGAGGTGGCGCGCGCCGCTCGAATCGACCTCCTCGCCGACGACGCCCGCGAAGCTCACTCCGGTGCGGACGGCGGCGACCGTCATCGCAGCCAGGGGCCCGGTTGCATCGACGCTGCCCCGGCCCCAGAGCACCTCGCTTCCATCGCGCTCGTCCTCACCTGGTTCGATCCGTACCGGGATATCGCCAGGCACGGTGTCGATGTGGGAGGTCAGGAGGAGGGAGTCGTCGGCGGGCGCACGGACGTTGCCGACCTCGTCGACGAACACTTCGCGTCCGTGATCCTCGAAGAACGTGACGAGCCGCTCGGCGCACGCTGTCTCCTCACCGGTCGGTGAGGGGGTTTCGACGAGTTCGACGAGCAGATCGCGCGCCGCGCTCGCCGAGACGCCCGTGAGCGCTTCGCTCATTCCGACCGCCCCCCGAGCACGTCCGCGAAGGCGTCAACGATCCGATCTGCCTGGCTCTCGTCGAGAATCAGTGGCGGCAGCAGCCGGACCACCGACCGGCCGGCAGGGAGCGCGAGGATCCGATGATCGAGCGCGAGATCCCGGAGCACACGGTTCGAACCGCGCTTGACCTCGATCCCGATCATCAGCCCCTCGCCGCGCACGTCACGAACCCGATCGCCGAGTGCGGCGTCGAGTTCGTCCGCGAGATACCCGCCGACAGCGGCTGCGTTGGCCGGCACGTCCTCTTCCACGAGCGTCGAAACGGTGGCGTCGATCGCGGCGCTCACCACCGGCCCGCCGCTGAAGGTGGCGTTGTGCGAGCCGTGATCCTCGGCGATCCAGTCGGCGCACAGCGCGGTTCCTGCGGGAAGGCCGTTTGCGAGCCCCTTCGCGGTCGTGAGGACGTCGGGAACGACGCCCGCGCGTTCGCACGCCCAGAGCGTGCCGGTGCGCCCCATCCCCGTTTGCACCTCGTCGAGGATCAGCGCTGCACCCGCCGCCTCGGTGTGTTCGCGCGCCGCCGCGAGATACCCCTCGGTGGGGAGGTTGATCCCGCCCTCGCCCTGGAGGGGTTCGAGGATCACCGCTGCGGTCTCGTCGTCGACCGCCTCCGTGAGCGCGTCGCTGTCGCCATACGGAACGAACTCGACGTCGCCGATCAGGGGTTCGTACGGGTCGCGGTACTCGCTCTCCCACGTGGTTGCGAGCGCGCCCATCGTCCGGCCGTGGAACCCCTGCATCGTGGCGACGATCTTCGAGTTTCCAGTCGCGCTCCGCGCGAACTTCAGCGCCGCCTCGTTCGCCTCCGTCCCGGAGTTACAGAGCCAGACGTTCTCCAACCCGTCGGGTGCGGCGGCTTCGAGCGCTGCGTGCGCCCGGTCGCGCGCGTCGACGGGATAGGACGCCTGGACGAACGTCAGCCGCTCGGCCTGGTCGGTGATCGCCGCGGTCACGTCGGGATGGGAGTGCCCGAGCGGCGCGCAGGCATAGCTCGCCCCGCAGTCGAGGTACTCCGTGCCGTCCGCGTCGTAGAGATGGACGCCGTCTCCCTCGTGGAGCCTGATCGGTTTCTCGTTGTGGACGAACCCGCTCATGCGTCGACCTCCGCTTCGGCTTCGATCGCTGCTGGCGCGAAGTGCGTCCCGTCGCCGTCGAGCGCCGCGAGCACGGGATCGTCGGCGTTCGCATCGGCCACGACGACCGACGCCGCACCGCCGTCGAGCGCCTCCGTCGCCGCCATCACCTTCTTGCGCATGAACCCCTCGGCGGCCGACTCCACCCGTGCGAGCTCGTCAGGCGTTTTCGCCTGTCCGATCAGCGTTTCGGGATCGTCGGGATCGGCGAGCACGCCTGGTACGTCGGTCAGCACCACCAGCGTCGCGCCGAGCGCGCCGGCGACCGCTGCGGCCGCCCGGTCGGCGTCGGCGTTCACGGGGGTGCCATCGTCGGCCAGCATCGGGACCGTGACGACGGGCGTGTACCCGTCGTCGAGCAACCCGGTGAGGAGATCGGCGTTCACCGACGTGATTTTCCCCGAGTGCTCGCCCCGGCGGATCTTCGTCTTGCCGTTCTCGACGACCTTGACGGCCGATTTCCGGGGGCCGGTCAGGAGCCCGCCATCGACGCCCGACAGTCCCACGGCGTCCACACCGGCCTTCCGAAGCGATGCCGTGAGGTCGGTGTTGAGTTTGCCTGGCAGGACCATCTCGAACGTCTCCATCGTGCGCTCGTCGGTGAATCGTCCGACGACGCCCTGGGGCGTCTCGACGTACTCCGGCTCTTCGCCCAACCGTTCGAGCGTCTCGTCGACCGCCGTCGACCCACCGTGGACGACCACACAGCCCTCGCCCTCTCTTGTGAGCGCCGCGACGTCTTCGATCGTTCCCTCTGGATCGACCGCCCGCGCGCCGCCGACCTTCACGACCGTCGTCATGGTCAGGGTGCCCCCACTGGATGGAGTCCCTGAAAGTCGAGCCCTGCGCGCTCGTCGAACCCGCGGGCGACGTTCGCGGCGTGGATCGCCTGGCCCGCCGATCCCTTCATCATGTTGTCGATCGCGGCGAACACCACGATCCTCTCATTATTCGAATCGAGTTCGAACCCGACCTCGGCGTAGTTCGACCCTGCGACCGCCTTCGGTTCGGGGTAGCGATACACGCCCGAACCACCGGCCACGAGGCGGACGAACGGCTCGTCGTCGTAAGCCTCGCGGTAGGCACTCCAGAGGTCGCCCGTCGACACCGGCTCGCTCGGGAAGACGTGACAGGTCGCGGCCGCGCCGCGGATCATGTCGACCGCGTGGGCCGAAAACGCCGTCTCGCAGCCGAACTCCTGCTCGATCTCGGCCTCGTGGCGGTGGCCCGTTGGGGCGTAGGGCCGCACGACCCCCGAGCGCTCGGCGTGGGAAGACGCCTTTCCACCGCCTGCTCCACCCTCCGACGAACCGACTTTCACGTCGACCACGATCCGCTCGTCACCCGCGAGGGTCCCGCTGTCGAACAGCGGACCGAGCCCGAGGATGGCGGCGGTCGCGTTGCAGCCGCCCGCCGCGATCAGCGACGCACCCGTGAGTTCGTCGCGGTGGCGTTCGGGGAGTGCGTACGTCGACTCGTCGAGCAGTTCAGGCCGGCTGTGGCCGTCGTACCACTCGTCGTACTGTTCCTCACTGTCGAGTCGGAAGTCCGCCGAGAGATCGACGATCGTGTCCGCCGCGTCCCGAAACGCGTCGATGTGCTCCATCGACACGCCGTGGGGCGTCGCGGCGAACAGCACGTCCACCTCGTCGAGATCGCTGGGCTCGCTGAACCGCAGATCGAGCTCCCGATGGTTGGGGTGGACCGATCCCACGGTCTTGTTCGCGTACTCGCGGCTGGTGGCCTGGACGATCTCGAACTCGGGATGGCCCCGCAGGAGCCGGAGGAGTTCGCCGCCGGTGAACCCGCTCGCGCCGACGACCGACGCGGTGTGGGTCATGGTGCCGCGACCGCAGTTTCGTTTGTGGTCTCCGCTTTCTCTTCGAGCCAGTCGACCACCTTCGCTGGTACGTCGCCGTTGGCGACGCCGTCGAGTGCCTTGAATTCGACCGTGTGGTTCACCTCGTGGACGGTGTAGGAGTGTTCGGCGTCGGGATCGTCGGTCTCCATCAGGTCGACTCCCAAGAGACCGCCACCCACGGCGTCGCTCGCGCGCGCGACGAGCTCGCGGGCCTCGCTATCGAGGTCGAACTCCTCGGTGTCGGCCCCTTTCGCCGCGTTGGTGAGCCAGTGGTCCGACGAGCGCACCATCGCTCCCACGGGCTCGCCGTCAGTAGCCACGACCCGGATGTCGCGGCCGGGCTTCGCGACGAACTCCTGGACGTAGAACACCTTGTGCTCGTAGTGCCCGAGGGTCGACTTGTGTTCCAAGATCGCTTCCGCCGCGCTCCGGGAGTCGATCTTCGCCAGCAGCCGCCCCCACGAGCCGATCACGGGTTTCACCACACAGGGATACCCGAACCGCTCGATCGATTCCATCGCGCTCTCCTTCGTGAAGGCGACCTCCGTCCGGGGCGTCGGCACGCCGGCCCCCGCGAGCGCGAGGCTGCACTCGGCCTTGTCCGCACACACCGCCGCAGTGTCCGGATCGTTCACGACCGGGATGCCGTACGCGGCGAGGAAGCGGGTCGCATAGCGGCTCCGGCTGGTTGCGAGACACCGATCCACGACGAGATCCACGTCGGCGAACGCCGCTGGCGGCTCGGTGAGATCGAAGCGCTGGTCGCGGACGTCGATCTTCGTCACCTCGTGGCCGCGCTCCCGGAGCTCACCGAGCAGGAGCTTCTCGTCGTGACGGATCCGAGAGTAGAGGACGCCTATTTCCACTCTTACTCCCCCCAGTCCTCTTCGAGCTCGGGGGCCGTCTCGAGGACCGGTGGGGTGGTGTCGATGACTTCGAGCTCGGCTCCGCAGGTTCCACAGTCGATGATCTCTCCGACTTCTGCGTCGTCGTGCAGGGACACCTCGCCCCCGCATTCGGGACAGTTCGCCATGTGCCACCCTCACCCGTGTATCCGCTTAAACCCTTCGAACTTGTTTGATATTTTACAAAACGTACTGTGGCCTCTCGGGGTCGAAATCGGGCAGTTCGAGCGTTTCGTCGTCGCCGACGAGATGAATTCGTCCCCCTCGCGGGGGCGGTCGCTCAACGATACTGACTCACCTCCCGTTCGAGCACTGCGGCGGCGGCGTCGAGCCGATCGCGCCGCTCGTCGTGGCGGTCGGTATCGTCCTCGATTTTCGCCCACGCCTCGTCGAGCGCCGCCGCGACTGCCTCGGGTGCGGGACCGCCGACCGAGTCGCGGCTCGCCACGCTCGCCGCGGGATCGAGCGCGTCTTCGATCGCCTCGCGCTCGACGACCGCCGAGAGCGGTTCGTCGAGTGCCGCGTCGGCGGCCGCTTCGATGGCGGCGTAGTCTCCGTCGTTTTCGGCAGCCTGGGCCAAAATTTCGTGGGCCGTGCGGAACGGTACTCCATTGGCCGCGAGCAGGTCGGCGACGCCGGTCGCAGTTGCAAACCCGTCGCCGGCCGCCGCGTCGAGCGCGTCCTCGTTCCACGTCGCGGTCGCGACCGCGCCCGCGGCCACCTCGGTTGCAGGGGCGACCGCATCGACGGCGGCCCACGCGTGGGGCGTCGCCTCCTGGAGGTCGCGGTTGTACGCCCGGGGCAGCCCCTTCAGCGTGGTCAGGAGGCCGTTCAGTCCCGCGCTCGCGTTCCCGGCCGCCGCGCGGACGAGTTCGAGCGTATCGGGGTTTTTCTTCTGGGGCATGATCGAAGAGGTCGAGGCGTAGTCGTCGTGAATTTCCACATACTCGTCCGCCGCGAACTCGATCAGGTCGGTCGCAAGCCCCGAGAGCGTGAGTGAGCAAGCTGACAACGCGCTCGCCGCCTCGACGAGGAAATCTCGGGTCGAGACCGCGTCCATCGAGTTGTTGAGTACGGAATCGAACCCCAGCAGGTCGGCGGTCCGCTCGCGATCGATGTCGAACGGCGTGCCCGCAAAGGCCGCCGCACCGAGCGGCGAGCGGTTCGTCCGGTCGTAGGCCGCGAGCAACCGATCCGTGTCGCGTTCGAGCGCTTGGGCGTACGAGCACAGGAAGTGTGCAACGGTGGTCGGCTGGGCTGCCTGGCGGTGCGTGTAGCCAGGCATCAGCGTCTCGACGTGCTCGCGTGCCGCCTCGACGAGCGCCTCGCGGAGCACGAGCGTCGCGTCGATGGCGTCGAGCAGCTCCTCGCGCAGCCGATACCGGATGCACGTCGCCACCTCGTCGTTCCGACTCCGGGCGGTGTGCATCCGGCCGCCCGCCTCGCCGACACGCTCGATCACCGCGGTTTCGATCGCGGCGTGGACGTCCTCGCCGTCGAGCGCGTCGTAGTCCGTCGCTTCGACGTCGGCGAGCCCATCGAGGATCGCGCCTGCGCTCGCCTCGTCGATGATGCCCTGTTCGGCGAGCATCACCACGTGGGCGCGGTCGACCGCGAGATCGGGTTCAAAGAGCCGCTCGTCGTGATCCATCGAGGAGAGGAACGCGCGGGCGGGGCCGCCGCTGAACCGATCGCGCCGGACCACGTCGCTCTCCTCTCCGTTCATCTCACTCGTCTCCGTTTTCGTCGTCCGCCGTCGCTCCGTTCTCGCTCTCGGCCGTCGTCCCGCCGTCGGCGACCGCTTCTGCCGTCGCGTTCGCGTCGTCGATGACGCTTCCCGCGAGGCGCGATTGGAAGCCGTGGTACTTCGCGACGCCCGTGGCGTCGGCCTGCTCGATTCCGCCGCCGACGTCCGCGGTGTTGAACGAGGCTGCCGACGCGGAGTACACGCCGTACTCGCTCTCGCGACCGACCGGGCGGGCCTGACCACCTTCGAGTTTCACGGTGACGGTGCCGGTGACGCGCTCCTGGGTCGACGCGATGAACCCTTCCAAGGCGTCGACCAGCGGCGCGGCGAGCAGTCCCTCGTAGGCTTTCTCTGCCCACTCGTGATCGATCTGTTTCTTGAAACTCCGCTCTTCTTTGGTGAGGACGAGCGATTCGAGCGCCTCGTGGGCGTTGAGGAGAACCGTCGCTGCGGGGTGTTCGTAGTTCTCCCTCACTTTCAGCCCGAGCATCCGGTCTTCCATCACGTCGGTCCGGCCGACGCCGTGTGCGCCCGCGACTTCGTTGAGGTGCTCGATCAGTGCGATCGGTTCCATCGACTCGCCATCGAGCGCGATCGGATAGCCGTCTTCGAACTCGATGTCGAGCAGTTCGATTTCTTTCCCGGGTGGCTGGGTCCAGTCGTAGATGTCCTCTGGGGGAACGTAACTCGGCTCTTCGAGATCGCTCCCTTCGACCGAGCGACTCCAGAGATTCGTATCGATGCTCCACGCGCCGCCGTCGCCGCCCTCCACGGGGAGATCGCGCTCGGCGGCGTACTCCTGCTCGAACTCGCGGGTGAGTCCGAGCTCGCGGACGGGCGCGATCACGTCGAGATCGGAGCCACGCCACACGGTTTCGAACCGGAGCTGATCGTTGCCCTTCCCGGTGCAGCCGTGGGCGAGCGCCGCACAGTCCTGAGCGAGCGCGACGTCGAGGATCGCCTGGGCGATCACGGGCCGTGCGAGCGCCGTTCCCAGGGGGTAGCCCTGATAGGTGGCGTTCGCGCGAACCGAGTCGAAACAGGTTGCGGCGAACGCCTCGCGCGCGTCGACCACGTGGTGTTCGAGACCGAGCGCGGTCGCGGTTTCCTCGGCTTCGGCGAACTCGCCTTCGGGCTGGCCGACGTCGACGGTGACGCCGATCACCTCGTCGAAGCCGTACTCTTCTTTCAGGAGCGGGACGCAGACGGTGGTATCGAGCCCGCCGGAGAAGGCGAGCGCGACGCGATCGGTCGATTGCTGTGTGGATTCGGTTGGGGGTGTCATGGTGTCGTCGTTGTTCGGTGTCGTCGTAAATTCGCCCAGCGGAACCCTTCGGGTGGGGGGCTGAGGAGCGAAACGAGTCGGAGAAATGAGTTTGTGCGGGCCTAACGGCCCGGTCGTCGCGGTCGAAGCGAGAGGGACGCGCCGGCAGCGCGGGGCGAGCCGGTGCGGCGGGTCCTCGTCATGTACCTGTAGCTGGGGCGGCGGGGATATTAAACCCTTCTGGGACGGCAACGATTGCACCACTCACTCCGTGCGACCACGCCACGTGACCGTCATCGTCATCACGCCGGCGCGCCGAGCGTGGTCGTGTACAGCCTCAACGTCCCGATTCCCGGCGGGATCGAACGTCTCGCCGCCACTCTCCACCCCCGCCTCGTCGGGTTCGATCGGGTCCGCGAGCGCCACACGCTCGTGTGCAAGCGTTTCGAGGCCGACGACCTCGCGCCGGATCGACTGTTCGAACGGGTGCGCCGTGCACTCGCCGGCGCACCAGCCGTCGAGGCACGTGCGACGGGAATCGACTGGTTCGAGACCCCGGTTCGTGGGCCTGGCCCAGTGGCGTACGTCGCGATCGAGAGCCCCGGTCTCCACGACATCCATCGACGGCTCGTCGCGGCGTTCGACCCGATCCCCGACCTCGAAGGCGACGAGTACGTTCCCCACGTGACCCTCGCCCGCGGCGGCTCCACGGACCGCGCTCGCGACCTCGCGGCCGTCGAGGTCGAACCGATCGAGTGGACGATCTCGGAGCTGGTGCTTCACGACGCACGACACGAAGAACAGGTCAGAACGCTGCCGCTCCCCAGTCACTGACAGCGGCTCGTCGAACGGTTAGGAGTGCCGTCGATACCCGCGAAAAGCCCTATCGCCAGTCCGGAAGCGATGCTGCCCCGTCGAGCGCCATCGCAACCCACGCGTCGTCGCGGGAGATGTCGGCGATGACGAACCGCTCCACACTGCCGTCATCGTCGACCGAGGCCATGATGTCGTCAGCCACGACGGGTGCCGCCGCGGCGGTCGCATCCGGCGTCATACTATGTGAGTACATACCACCGGAATATAAACGCGTCGAACCGATGCTATCGGAACACGTTTTCCCGGTCGACTAATCGTCGTAGAACCGATCGAACGGTCGCTGTTCGATGCCGTTCACTCGATCGCTAATGCGTGACAAGGAGCTGCCCGACGACGCCGTTTCAGCGATCACG
The DNA here is from genome assembly GCF_028617175.1 of Halococcus sp. PRR34. Classification (NCBI taxonomy): domain Archaea; kingdom Methanobacteriati; phylum Methanobacteriota; class Halobacteria; order Halobacteriales; family Halococcaceae; genus Halococcus; species Halococcus sp. PRR34. Next base: position 22,330 of record NZ_JAQJDA010000003.1, read on the forward strand.
CTTCGCCGGTTTCAGATCCTGATGCCGAACACCGTCTCCATGGCGAACGACGCGCCGAGCACGAGCAGACTTCCGACGAACAGCTTCGCGGCGAGCGAGAGCCGGTCGTCGGGGTCGAGTTCGTACCGTCGCAACGGCGGGATCGACTGAACGAACGCCTGGAATCTGGTTTCGTCGTCGCTCGATACGCGTCGCGCCTCGTCGTCATCGTCGTCGTCGTCCTTCCAGGCTCCTTTCGGACGCATTCCGATCGCACCGAGCCCGAACAGCAAGAATCCGATCACGAACAGGAGATACTTGCTCCCGCCCCAACCGGCCCCGAACGCGAAGCTCACGACCGTCGCGACACAGACGAGGACGATCGCGATCGTGAGGCCGTAGAGACAGAGATCGAGCAGCTTGAGCAGCAGTACCGGTGGCTGGTCGCGCCTCGTCGCCCCCTCGCCCGGCCTCTGACGAGGGTGGTCGTCGTTCATCGATCGCCGACGGAGTGTCCCTCGAAGAACGCCGCGGGGCTGTCGTGCTCGGGTTTGTGTCGGTGACAGAGGCTCTGGCGACCCGCCTCGCTGACCTCGTGGTGGGTCGGTGCTTCGAGGTCACACTCGCTGCCGAACGTGTCGCGCAGATGTTCGCGTGCGTCGCTCTCGCTCCCCTCGTGGGCGAGTTCGGCGGCGCGATCGAGCTCGGTTTGGACGCCCGGGGGAACGTCGACATCGTCGAACGTCTCGGCCTCGGCCTCGTCGAGATCCGAAAAGCGCGTCTCCATTCCGAGTAGCTCCTTCGCGCGTTCCGAAAGCGATCGATCGGTGCGCGCCCGCTCACGGAGGACCTCGCGGAACACTTCGATGCGTTCCCAGACGTCGTCGTCGATGTCGGCGTACTCCTCGGGCCGGATCTTCGCCGGACACCGCGTGGTGAACGGACACCCCTCCGGCGGATTGCGCGGGCTGGGCGGCGTCCCGCGGAGCGTGATCCGGTCTTCCATCCTCGTCGTCGGATCGGTGTCCGGGATCGCCGACAGCAGCGAGTGGGTGTAGGGGTTCGCCGGATCGGCGAACAGCTCATCGGCCGGCCCGATCTCCATGACGTTGCCGAGATACATCACTGCGACCCGATCACAGATGTGCCGTACCACCGAGAGATCGTGGGCGATGAACAGGTAGGTGAGCCCGAGATCGTCCTGGAGATCCTCCAGGAGATTGAGAATCTTCGCCTGCACCGACGCGTCGAGCGCGCTCACGGGCTCGTCGAGCACCACGAAGTCGGGTTCGAGCGCGAGCGCGCGGGCGATCCCGATCCGCTGGCGCTGGCCGCCGGAGAACTGGTGAGGGTACCGATAGTAGTGTTGCTGTTGGAGCCCGACGGTTTCGAGCAGCTCCTGCACCCGTTGGCGGCGCTCGCGGCGCGTGCCACGGGCGTGGACGTCGAGCGGCTCGCGGATGATCTCGCCGACGGTCATCCGGTCGTTGAGGCTCGAATCGGGGTCCTGAAACACCATCTGGGCGTTCGATCGCCACTCCTTGAGATCGCCGCCCGACAGCGTCGTGATGTCGGTGCCGTCGTAGCTGACGTCGCCGGCGGTGGCGGTTTCGAGCCGAACGAGCGTCCGGCCGAGCGTGGTTTTCCCACAGCCCGACTCCCCGACCAGCCCGAGCGTCTCGCCGCGACGGATGTCGAACGTGACGTCGTCGACGGCCTTGACCGGATCGCCGCCGAGGATACCGCCGCTCTCGTAGTAGGTCTTCAGCCCGTCGATCTCGACGAGGGCGTCCGAGCGCTGCCGTTCGTCGGTCGCGGTGATCTCCTGGCTCATCGTCGTGCCTCCGTTCGGTTGGCTTCGTCGTCCGTGTCCCCGCGTCCGCGGCGCTCGTGGAGGTCGACTGCGTCCTCGCGCGAGCGGTCGTCGGGGTACAGCAGACAGGCCGTGGTGTGATCGGTCGCGGCCTCGGTGACCGAGACCGACTCTGGATGAACCTGGGTACAGGCGTCGAACTGTTCGGGACACCGGGGCGCGAACCGACAGTCGGTCGCTGGCTGGTTCGGGGTCGGAACGTCGCCCTCGATGGTCGTGAGCCGATCGGCACCCGGATTTCGACCGGGAATGCTTTCGAGAAGCCCTCGGGTGTAGGGGTGGGCGGGATCGGTGAACAGCGTCTCTGCCGGTGCGGTCTCGACGATCTCGCCGGCGTACATCACGTTCACGCGGTCGGAGATCTCCGAGATCACCCCCATGTCGTGAGTGATGAACACGATCCCGAGATCGCGTTCGCGCTGGATGTCGTCGAGGAGATCGAGGATCTGAGCCTGGATCGTGACGTCGAGTGCGGTGGTGGGCTCGTCACAGATCAGCACCTCGGGATCACAAGCTAAGGCCACCGCGATCACGATCCGTTGGCGCTGGCCGCCGGAGAACTGGTGGGGGTACTCCCGCAGCGCCATCCTGGCGTCGGGGATCCCGACGGCTTCGAGCAGCTCCGCGGCTTCGTCGGTCACGCTGCGCCCGCTCATATCTCGGTGGAGCTTGAGCGCCTCCTTGATCTGGTTGCCCACGGTGTAGACGGGATTGAGGCTGCTCAGTGGGTCCTGGAAGATCATGGCGATGTCGCCGCCACGGGTCCGTTTGACGACTTTCTGAGGCGCACGTGCGAGGTCGACGTAGCCGCGGGTTCCGTTCGTCCCCTCGTCGTCGTCGAGGACGATACAGCCATCGCCCTCGGGCTCGCCGTCGCCGTCACGGTACGTGACTTCGCCGGCAAACTGGTCGGCGAGCCGTTCGACGGTTTCGGGGTTGTGGTACTTGATCGAACTCCCATCCAGGACACGGCCGGGGGACTCGATCAGTCCCATGATCGAGCGCGCGGTGACGCTCTTGCCCGAACCGCTCTCGCCGACGATCCCGACGGTTTCGCCCCGCCGGAGGTCGAAGCTCGCGCCGTCGACGGCGTAGATCGTCTCCTTGTCGGTGAAAAACGCCGTCCGGAGTTCCTCGACCGAAAGGACGGTCTCCCCGTCCCCGCGCGTCGATCGCCTCGCCTGGTGCTGACTCATCCGCCACCTCCGGCGGCGGCAGCGCCACCTTCGGTGCTCCCTTCGCTCTCGGGATCGATCGCGTCGCGGATCCCGTCACCGAGCGCGTTGAACCCGGTCACGACCAGCACGATCGCGAGCCCCGGGATGATCGAGATGTGCCACGAGACCGTCGGAACGTACTGCTGGCCGAGATTGACGAGTCGGCCCCATTCGGGCGTCGGTGCGGTGATGCCGAGCCCGAGATACGACAGTGCAGCCGTGGTGATGATGATCCCGCCAAGCCCGAGTGACGCGTAGATCAGGAGATAGCTCACGACGTACGGCGCGATATGCTTTCTCATTAGCGTGAACGGTGCCTGACCGTAGCTCTTCGCGGCGTCGATCCACTCGTTCTCCACAGTTTGAAACGCGGGACCACGGATCGTCCGCCAGTAGCCCGGCCAGAAGAACAGGCCGAAGATGAACACGAGGAGGAGCGCGCCGTTGTAGACGTTGGCGATCCACGTGTCGCTGAGCACGACCGAAAGCATGATCAGCAACAGCAAGAACGGTATCGACGCGAACGCGTCGCTGGCGACGACGGTCACGAGATCCGCGAGTCCCTTGTAGTACGCCGTTATCAGACCGAGCACGAGCGCGATCCCGCCAGCGAGCAGCGTCGAACTCAGCGCGATGAACAGCGATATCCGTGCCCCATATACTAAGAACGTGAACATGTCCTTGCCGTTCGTGATCGTTCCTGCGGGGTGGAACCGATCGTACTCGTCGTAACTCCACAGTCCGTAGTTCTCGTCAGGGGTCCCTTGTGACTGTGAGGCGAGGTTCGCCGTGCCGACCGAGGCGGTCGCGACTTCGCCCACCTCGTCGTCGTAGTACGTCACCTCGTGGCTGTACGGATCGACGATGTTGCTTTCGAGTGTCGTCGGACCGAGTGCTGGGGCGAACATCGCAAACATCACGAACGCGAACACCACGACGAAGCCGAACTGCCCCCAGCGGTGGTCGCGAAGCCGGTCGATCCGGTCGTCGGTCGGCGTCCAGTCGGCGAACCGGTAGTTCCGGCGGAACGTGAGATAGCCGTACCAGAGCCACCCGAGCCATGCAAACGCGTACGCGTAGATGAGGACGACCCGCACCGTCCACGCGGCCGCCGCTGAGAGGCCGAGGAACGTCCCCTCCCAACTGCCGTTCGGGAGTTGGTAGCCCTGGTTCGAGATCAGCTCACGCGAGAGCAGCGTCGGGAGGTCGACCGCACCGATACCCGGGATGGCTCCCGTGATGAGATGCACTATCGCACCGAACTCGGGTGCGAGCAACACGAGCGCACCGAACACCCACACCAACGCCGGCCGTGGATTCGATCGGATCCGGCTTCCGATTCCTTCGTCTTCTTGGGTAAGTTTCTGACTCATTGTTATTCTTCGAAGCTGACTCGCGGGTCGATGACCGTGTAGAGGAAGTCCTGAGTGATGTTGATGACGACGTACAGCAGCACGAAGATGAACGTCAGCGCCGCTGCGAGCGGGACATCACCCTGGATGATCGCCTGGAACGACAGCTGTCCGATCCCGCTGATCGAGAACACCTCCTCGACGATGATCGAGCCGCCGATGAGGAGACCCGCTTCCGCAGTGATCACCGGCACCAGCGGGATCAGCGCGTTCCGGAACATGTGCTTCCAGACGAGTAGTCGGTCGCTCACGCCTTTCGCTCGTGCCATCTCGACGTAGTTCGAGTTCTTGGTCTCCAACATCGCGGTGCGGCCGATCCTGAGTTCGTTCCCGAGTGATGCCGAACCGAGAACGAACGCCGCCGGGAGGATCCGCTTGAACGCTGCGAGGAACTGCGTCCACCACTCTCCCGGGTTCGTGATCGCGCCGAGCGGATCCGAGAGGAAGCCGAGCGGTGGCGCGCCGATCAGCTGTGGTGTGTCCACGAGGAACGTTTTCCAGTTGAAACCGAACAGATACTGCTCCGAGTTCGACAGCCCCAACAACAGGATGACCGCGAGCCAGAAGTTGGGTGCCGCACGCCAGACGATGCCGCCAAGCGAAACGAGGTAATCACTCCACGAGTTCGGGTGCAGCCCCGCGTGGAAGCCGAGCGGGATCCCGATGAACAGCGGGAGCAGGATCGCCCAGAAACCGAGCCAGATCGTCCGTGGGACTCGGTGGGCGATGACGTCGACGATGGACGTGTTCGGATTGATGACCCACGACTGACCGAAGTCGAACGTGAGCATCCGTCCGAGGAAATCGAAGTACTGTGCCCAGAGCGGCTGGTTGAGACCGAGCTGCTGTTCGATCTGTCTGATCTGTGCCGCGTCCGCACTCGGGCCGACGATCGCCACTGCGGGGTTGATCGGGCCGGCGTACAGGATGAGGTAGGTCAGTGACGTGCCGAAGATCACGACCGGTATCATCAGCCCGATCCGCTTTGCGAAGTAGGTGAGTCTACTCATCGTTCTTTCGTCGAATCATGTCTCGTCGGGTGTGTCGTCTGGTCATGTAACTACTACCGCCGATCCGGCCACTCGCTGGCGACGTGTGTCGTGGGGTGACCTGCTCGCATCATGTGTCTGATTGCCACTCGTTGGGACTGTTTCGGTAAGGTCGTTTCGGCTATCTCGGCCGAAGCGTCGGTTCACCGGCGAATCAACGGGAGACGCCGATATCGACGGCCGTCCCGTCGTGTTCAGCTCTGACGCTCGCCGATCTGCACGGTGTTGTGCTTCGCGCGCGAGCCGCCCATCGCGCCGATGCGATCCTTGTAGACCCACGGGTACTCCATGTGCTGGGTAACCGAGTGATAGATCGGCAGCATCGGGACGCCCTCCCACGTGGCTTCGAGCATCGAGACGGCACCCTCGTTGCGTGCCTGCTGGCCCGCTTCGGGCTCCGGATTGTTCTGGATCTTCTCCCACGCACTCGCCGCCTGATTGGCGGGATCGCTGTCCGTCCAGTTGAACCCGCTCAGGTTGTCGTCGGCCGACGTGTCGGTCGATGGCGGGTAGAGGAGCTTCAGGAAGTTCCCTGCGGCCGGCCAGTCCGCGATCCAGCCGAGGGTGTATCCCTCGGTGTTCCCGGAGCGGGACTGCTCGACCAGCGTCGAGAACGGGGTCTGTTTGATGCTCATCCGGATGTGCGCGCTCCGGAGCTTGTCACGGAGCAGGTTCAGGATGGTGGCCCAGGTCGAAGACACGTAGGCCGTCATCGTGAACTCGTACGGGTTGTCCGGCCCGTGACCGTTCTCTTCCATGAGCTGACGAGCCTGGTCGATCGCGGTCTCTCCAGGTGCGTACGGGTAGTCCTGAGCGTGCTGCTCGTACGCCGACCGACCGCCGGGGTAGATCTTCGGCGGCACGAAGTGGGACGCCGCTTTCTGGGGCCGCTTGAAGATGTTCTCGACGATCTCCTGATTGTTGTTCGTGTACGCGATCGCCTGGCGGACGTACTGGGGAACGGCGCTGCAGTTGAACCCGATGTAGAAGCATCCCAGCTCCTCGGTCCGGTAGAAGTCCGCGGAGAGACCGTTTTCGAGCTGGTACGTTCCGGTGGCGTAGCCCGCCTCGTTCTCGCCTTCTTTCGTTTCGTTGCTCGCGTTGTACTGCGCGGTCGGCACCACGGGATGGTCCGCGTTGCGGTTCGTGACGCTGTAGGCGTACAGCGCGTTGCTCTTGGAGATGATCTGCCAGTGCGAACCCGCGGTCATCGGGCCTTCGCCGTGGTAGTCGTCACGGGCGGTAACCGAGGCTTCGGTGCCGCTGTTGTAGCTTTCGAGGGTGTACGGCCCTGCACCGATGGGGTTCGACGACGAAAACTCCTGGTAAGCCATTGTGCCGTCGTAGTCCGGCACGTCGCCCACGATGTTCTCGGGCATCGCCGAGAAGGCGGAGTACGCCATGATCTCCAGCGCCGCGGGGTTCGCTTCGGACAGCTCCATGGTGACCGTCCGTTCGTCCTCGGCGCTCACGCCGAGCGACCCTGGCTGGTAGTTCCCCTCGCCGTCGGTTTCGTGGGTCACCGCGAGATCGCCGAGGATGAAGCCCGACCGTCGGGTGTGCTCCGAACCGGCGAGGCGCTCGAACGAGTAGACGATGTCCGAGGCCGTCACCGTGTCACCGTTGCTGAACGTCGCGCCTTCCTTCAACGTGAACGTGTACGTTGTCTCGCTGTTCGAGGTCTCGTACTCCGACACGAGGAGGTTCTCGACGTTGATCTTCCCCGACGGGTAGTTCGTCAGCGCGTCGAAGACGTTCTGAATTACCCGCCCGGATTCCGTGTCGGTCGCCGCGACCGGGTCGAAGGTGGTCATCGTCCCAGCGGTGAGCTCGTACGTTCTGTCGGTCTTCCCTGGACCCTCCTCGGTGGTCTGCTGGCCCGACTGGTTGCCGCTGCCCCCGCTTGCGTTGCCGCCCGATGCGTCCCCTTCGGTCCCAGCGGGTGTGCTCTCGTTTCCGCTGCCACCGCCACCACTGCCGTTACCGTCACTTCCGTTGTCGCCACCACCGCCGCCCGAACAGCCTGCGAGGGCCGCTGCGGCGGCCGCGCCACCGGTTGCTTGGAGGAAACGACGGCGTGACAGATCGGATTCGTCCATAGTCCAACGTGAGGTTCGGGTGCGACGTGATAAGCTTTGTCGTTACCGATGGATTAATATGGCAAATTCGGTCCACAGTCGCGGGTCAAACACCGGAATCGCCATGAGGAATGTCTGCACTCACCGTGAGTGTGACTCGACACCGTATGCTTGTTCCAGCCGAGCAATGGGTTTTACCACGTGGCTGCCTCAGCCACCACTATGCCCGAGATCGATCCCGACACCGACCGGACCGAGGCGTTCGACGCCGACACCGCTGCGCTCAAGGACGCGTGGGCGGCGACGCGCGAGGACATGGACGCGCTCGCCGCCGAGTACGACGAGGAGGGATGGAACACGCTCACGATTTCGGCCGGTGACACCGCGCCCGAACCGCCCGACGCCGGTGACGAGGACCGGTTCGGTCTGGCCCACGTGATCCCGGACAACCGGGCCGAGGCGTTCACCGAGGCGCACGCCGCTGGCGAGTTCCCGCGATACGACGTGTTCCGGAACGAGGCTGCCGGTCGAGTGTTCGTCGTGACCGTCCTCCTCGATCCGGCCAGCGAAACCGCCATCCTGCTCGCCGGGACGTTCGAGCGCCACCTCTCGGCGGAGCTCGCACAAGCGGCGAGCGAGGCCGACGAGATGTACACCCACGTCCAGACGCTCGACGGCACGCAGTTGGGATCGTTCCGTCACGACGATCCCGAGAAGTTCTTCCCGGGAGCCGACGCCGTTCCACGGGACGACTGAACACGAAAGTGTAACGACTTAGTAGGCGGGCGGCCCAGTGGGTTCATCATGAACGTCGCCGATGTGATGACGCCCCGCGACGCACTCGTCACCGTTTCGTTGCCGGGCACGCGCGACGACGCGCTCGAATACCTCCAGGAACGCGAGTTCTCCTCGGTCCCCGTCGTGAAAGACGAGGACGGTGAGGAGACGTTTCGGGGGCTCGTCTCGCGCCAGACGCTGATCGAACGTCCCGACGAGGACCAGCTCGCGCTTCTCGCCGAGAACGGCCCCACCACGACTGCTGACACGTCGATCGAGGACGCCGCTCGCCTCATGGTCACCGAGGGCGCGCGCCGGGTGCCCGTCGTCGACGGCCGGCTTGAAGGGATCGTCACCATCACCGACGTGATCCGCGCGATCGCCGAGGACGAAGTCGCGGGCGACACCGAGGTCGGCGAGCTCGCCTCTCGAACCGTGAACGCGGTCTACGTCGACACGCCGCTCACGGTGGCCGAACGCGAGATCTCCTACGCCGACGTTCCCTACGCGGTGGTGCTCGGCGACGACACCGAGATGTGTGGCGTCCTCACCGAGGTCGACATCCTCGACGTCGCACGCATCGTCGAGGGCGAGGCCGAAACCGGCGAATCGATCGCGAACCAGGACGACGAGTGGATGTGGGAGGGGATCAAGGCGGTCGGCAACCGCTATCTCCCGACCCGGAACGTCGAGATCCCCGCCGAACCCGTCCGGGAGTTCATGACGGGCGACGTCGTCACCGTCGGGAAGACCCAGCCCGCACGCGAGGTCGCCCAGGCGATGCTCACCCACGACATCGAGCAGATCCCGCTGGTGAGCGGCGGCGAACTCGTCGGCGTGGTCCGGGACGCGAACCTGCTGGAGAACCTGTATGACCGATCCTGACGCCACCGACACGACCCGCGATTCCAGCGGGGCAGCGGACGAGCGGACGGCCTCCGGGGCCGCCGACGCCGGGACGGTGGTCGAGCTCGCGAAGCGTCGCGGGTTTTTCTTCCCGGCGAACGAGGCGTACGGCGGCACCAGCGGCTTCTACACCTACGGTCCCGAGGGTGCGGCGCTGAAGCGCAACCTCGAAGCCGCGTGGCGCGATCGGTTCGTGACCCGTGAGGGCCACATGGAGATCGACTCTCCCACTGTGACGCCCGAAGCGGTGTTCGAGGCCTCCGGCCACCTCGACACGTTCGACGACATGATCGTGGAATGTCCCGAGTGCGGGGCGACTCACCGTGCCGACCATCTCGTCGAGGACAACACTGACATCGAGGAGGCAGAGAGTCTGGGAACCGAGCGCGTCGCCGAAATCATCGCCGAGCACGACATCGCGTGTCCGTCGTGCGGCACGGTTCTGGCGGGCGAGTCGGTCGAACCGTTCAACCTGATGTTCGAGACCTCGATCGGTCCCGGCTCGTCGTCGCGTGGCTACCTCCGTCCCGAGACCGCCCAGGGGATGTTCGTGGAGTTCCCCCGGCTCGCGGAGTACGCCCGCAACCAGCTCCCCTTCGGCGTCGCCCAGATCGGTCGGGGCTACCGCAACGAGATCAGCCCCCGGCGGTCGCTGATCCGGGTCCGGGAGTTCACGATGGCCGAGCTCGAACATTTCGTCGACCCCGAATCCGACGACCCCCCGATCGAGCGGGTCGAGGACATCTCGGTCCCGCTGTACTCGGCGGCCGCTCAAGAAGGCGAGGACGACGGCGACGCCGACGACGGCAACGGCGGCGTCGAGTGGACGACGATCGGCGAGGCGCTCGCCGACGGAACGATCACGAGCGAGTGGGTGGCGTACTATCTCGGAATCGCCAGGAAGTGGTACGACCGGATGGGCATCGACATGGATCGATTCCGCTACCGCCAGCACCTGCCTGGCGAACTCTCCCACTACGCTTCGGACTGCTGGGACGCCGAGGCGGAGATCGACGGCAACTGGATCGAGATCACCGGGTTCGCCGATCGGGGCGCGTACGACCTCTCGAAACACGACGCCCACTCCGACGAGGACTACTCGGTGTTCGAGGCCTACGACGAACCCCGGACCACCGAACGCCCGACGGTCGACCCCGACATGAGCGTGCTCGGGCCGGAGTTCGGGGGATTGGCTGGCGATGTCGCCGACGAACTCGCGTCGCTCGCCGCACGCGATCCCTCGGCGTTCGAGGGGAGCGAGGTCACGGTCGAAGTCGACGGTGAGACCCACTCCGTGCCGACCGAGGCGACCGGATTTGCAGTTCGTGAGGAGACGGAAACCGGCGAGCACGTCACTCCCCACGTCATCGAGCCGGCCTTTGGCATCGGGCGCGTACTCTACACCGTGCTCGATCACGCCTACCGCGAGGACGAGGTCGAAGGAGAATCGCGGAGCTACCTCGCCCTGCCCGACGAGCTCGCACCCACGTTCGTCGGCGTGTTCCCACTGATGGACAAGGATGGTTTGGGCGAGCGCGCGCGGGCGATTGCGGCCGACCTGCGTGAAGCGGGGCTCGCGGTGACCTACGACGACTCGGGCAACATCGGCCGGCGATACCGCCGTCAGGACGAGGTCGGGACGCCCTACTGCGTCACGATCGATTACGAGTCGCTAGAAGAGGAGACGGTGACGGTACGCGAACGCGACTCCACAGGCCAGCAGCGGGTCGCGATCGAGGAGCTGCCGTCCCGGCTCGCGGCGCTCCGGGCGGGCGATTCTTTCGAGAGCTGATGAGCGAGGTCGGACGGCGCGCGGTCCACGTCAGCGGCACCCTTCTCCCGGTGGCGTATCTCGCTGATTTCGTGACGTATCGGCAGTTCCGGTGGCTGATTCTCGCCGGGGCTGTCGTCGCGCTCTGTCTCGAAGCCATAAGACTACTCGTCGGCCTCGACTGGCGACTGTACGACGCGCTCACGCGTGAGTACGAACAGGACAACATCGCGGGCTACGCGCTCTACATGATCGGCGCGACCGCGGTCGCGTTCGCGTTCGAACCACGGGTCGCGCTCCCCGCCATCCTGATGCTGACGATCGCGGACCCGATCAGCGGCCTGCTCGGATCTGGCGAGCTCCGGACCGCGAAGGAAGCGTCGGTGCTCGCGATCACTTTTCTGATCTGTTTCGCCATCGCGATCCCGTTCGTTCCGGCCGTGCCCGCCGTTTTGGGGGGGATCGCCGCGACGATCGCCGACGGCGTGAAGCCCGTCGTCCGGGGGTACGTGATCGACGACAACCTCACGATCCCGATCGCCGCGGCGGCGGCGATCGAGGCCGGCCTCGTCGTGGGTATCGAAGGGCCACAGCTGTTCCTCTGATCGACCATCCCTACTCATAAGTCGTCGATACAGCCTCTCACGAGTGATGTTTCAGTATCAGGCACGGACCACGCTAGGGGAGTGTTCTCGTCCGATCCATTGCTCACGCTGGATAGCTCTCCTAAAAGGGCTCTGCTGCGTCGAAAAATCGTGGCGGTCGATAATCCGCCCGCGTCGTTAGCTCGTCTGGTCGACGACGATGTAGGTGCGTTGGTAGTCCTGAGCGACGCCGGGTTCGTTGAAGTCGAAGGTGAGTGCTTGTTGTGACCCCGCCGCGACCGATGCTGGCTTCGTCATCTTGGCGACGACGTTATCGGACGAGTCGAGGATCTGAACGGTGACATCCGCCTCGTGAGGGTTGTCGGCGTCGGTGTTCTCCGCGGTCAGCCGAACGACCATCCGGTCTTCACTGTAGACGGAGGTATCCTGGCTCTTGATGTTGAGATCCGATGACGCCGTGTCTGCGCCGAAGAGCGATATCTTCTCCGTGTTCAGGTTGGTGAAGGTCAGTGCTGCGGCGACGCCCGTGCCGCCGATCACGAGACCGACGATGAGGGCGATGACGAGAGCGTTTCTGCCGGTGGTTCGGTTGATGGGGGTATCCATCGTACACAGATTTCATTCGCTCTAGTAAATATCAGTATCGATATTATATATTACGAGCTAACACTCGCAATATAGTTTTTGGATATTCAAATAAATGTACTTTAGTATTTCTGTTCGTCTTATGACTATCGCCAGCAGCCGACACCGCCGGAGTGTGTCGATCAGTTCCAGCCCGGTACGCGAACGCTTAACCCCAGTGGTGCACAACCGCGCTCCAATGGCGACGACCGGCGAGGAGTCCGTCGAGCGCCCGCTCGTGGCTTCGGATGTCCTCGAACGCCGGCAGTATCAGGTCGAACTCGCGCGCGAGGCCGCGCGCGGGCACACGCTTGTCTGTCTTCCCACTGGACTCGGGAAGACCACCGTGAGCCTGCTCGTGACGGCGAATCGACTCCACGAGGTGGGTGGAACGGCACTCTTACTCGCGCCGACCAAGCCCCTCGTGACCCAGCACGCCGAGTTCTACCGCGAGGCCCTCACGATCCCCGACGAGGAGATCGTCGTGTTCACCGGCGAGGTCCGCCCCGACGACCGAGAAGAACTCTTCGAGCGCGCACGCGTGGTGATCGCCACCCCCCAGGTGATCGAGAACGATCTCATCGGCGGCCGGATCGATCTCGATTCTACGACCCATCTCACCTTCGACGAGTGTCACCGCGCGTCGGGCGAGTACGCTTACAACTACATCGCCGAGCGCTATCACGCCGACAGCGAGGCTCCCTTGGTGACCGGGATGAGTGCCTCGCCGGGCGGCGACGAGGAGGCGATCCGGTCGGTCTGTGAAAACCTCGGGCTCGCGACCGTGACGGTGATGACCGAAGACGACGCCGACGTCGCGGAGTACACCCACCGCACCGACGTCGAGTGGGAGCGCGTGACTCTGCCCGACGAGATCCTCGCGATCCGCGACGCCCTCGTGGCGGTGATCGAGGACCGGCTCGAAGGGCTGAAGGAACTCGGCGTGACGCGTTCGACCAGCGCAGACATCTCCCAGCGCGACCTCAACCGAATTCGGAGCGAGCTCCAGCAGCTGATCGACAACGACCAGTCCGAGGGCTACGAGGGAATGTCGATCCACGCCGAGGTGATGAAGCTCCGCCGAGCGGTCACGCTCGCCGAGACTCAGAGCGTGGAGTCGCTTCGCCGATATTTCGAGCGCCAGCGCAACGCCGCCCGCTCCTCGGGGGCGTCGAAGGCCGCCCAGCGGTTCGCCTCCGAGGCCAAGGTGAGGGACGCGATGGATCAGGCAGAGCGCTTCGACGACCTCCACCCGAAGTTCCGCCGGGCACGTATCCTGCTCGCCCAAACCCTCGGGATCGAGGACGGTGAGCGCGTCATCGTGTTCACCGAGTCCCGCGACACCGCCGAGACCCTGACCGACTTCCTCGGCGAGCACTTCAGCACCCGGAAGTTCGTGGGCCAGGGCGACAAGGAGGGATCCGACGGGATGACGCAGAAGGAGCAACAGGAAACTCTGGACGAGTTTCGGGCGGGCGAGTTCGAAGTCCTCGTCTCGACCTCGGTGGCCGAGGAGGGCCTCGACGTCCCCGAGGTCGACCTCGTGCTCTTCTACGAGCCAGTCCCAACCGCGATCCGATCGATCCAGCGCAAGGGCCGGACCGGTCGCCAGACGGAGGGGCGGGTGATGGTGTTGCTCGCCGAGGACACCCGCGACGAGGCGTACTTCTGGAAGTCCCGCCACGAGGAGTCTCGAATGGAGGATGAGCTCGAAACGCTGAAAAGCACCGCCGGAGCCATCGAGTCCGACCTCGCCCAGTCGGCTCTCGGTTCGTTCGAGAGCAGCGACGCGACGGTGACTGGCGAATCCGCCACGACGGACGATGACGCAGCCGCGAACGCGGCCGCGGGTGACGGCGGGCAGTCGGGCCTTGCGTCGTTCGCGACGCCAGAGGAGGTCGCCGCCGAGGACGGGACTGCCGAGTCGGCCACTCCGGACGACGCGGACGAGGAAGACGAAGCGGGCGTCGTGGCGACAGCTGCCGCTGACGCCGAGGAGAGCACGGAGATCGTGATCGACCAGCGCGAACTCGACTCGTCGATCGCGCGCGACCTCTCGACACGCGAGGGGGCCGAAACCAGATTGGAGACGCTCGCGGTCGGCGACTACGTGCTCTCGGACCGGGTGGTCGTCGAGCGCAAGTCGGTCGCGGACTTCCTCGACACGTTGACCGGTGGGGACAGGTCACTGTTCGAGCAGGTCGGCGACGCGTCGCGTCACTACGCCAGGCCCGTGGTCGTGATCGAGGGTGAGGACCTCTACGGCGAACGCAACGTCCATCCGAACGCGATCCGCGGCGCGCTCGCCTCCCTCGCTGTTGACTTCGGCGCGAGCGTGCTCCGAACGACCGACGAGGCCGACACCGCCGACCTCCTCGCCGTGATCGCCGGGCGGGAACAGGAAGTGGCCGACCGCGAGGTCAGCGTCCACGGCGAGAAAGGTGCGAAGACGCTGGCCGAACAGCAGGAGTACGTCGTGAGTGCGATCGCGGACATCGGGCCGGTCACCGCGCGCGCGCTGCTCGACGCGTTCGGGACGGTCGAGGGCGTGATGATCGCGAACGAGGACGATCTCCGCGAGGTGTCCGGGATCGGTGAGGTCACCGCCGAGCGGATCCGCGAGGTCGTCGGCAGCGACTACGAGCCGTGATGAGCGGGCGCGTACCACGAAGTTTCCCTCCGCAAGAATAATTACACTAACCAAAGTAATTGGGGATGATGAACTCGCGAGGACGCCGCCATCTCCTCTTTTTCGCCGGCATCGTGGCGCTCACGACGGCGGTGGTCGTCGGCCTCGCGGCCTTTCGCTACGAGTTCGTGCTCCGGGAGGTCGTGGCGTCGCCACCCCCGAGCGGTCATTTCGCCGTTTACGCCGACTTTCCGCCGGCCGAACAGCGGCTGATCGAAGGGGCCATCGACGGCAACCGGTACGTTTTCCAGGGACAGGCCAAGCTCCCGAAAACCCCTACAATACCGTACACCGGACAGTTGACGGTCAGATACGACGGTCAGTCGTATCTGTTCAATCGTCGGATGTTCTTCGCCGCCGGTACCCGTGCAGGAGTGGCGACCATCGCCCTCGTCGTGGGAGGACTCCTCTCTGTCGCGATAGCGGTTCGTCGCGACATGCGGGTCAGGCGCTGAAAACAATCGGGAACGCTACCGCTTCGGCGGCATCCACTCGTCTCTCTCGCTCTCCACGGCAGAAATTCGGCGGACTCGCTACCACTCGAATCCGGTTTCCGTTACCGTCGTGCGTTCCGCACGGCTTCGAGCGCCTCGGCGGCCTCGTGTGTGGCGGCGAGATGTTCGCGTGCTCGTCCGAGATCGTCGATGTTCTCGGCGGCGCTCGCGAGCCGATGGAGCGTGCCCGAGAGCGACGCCTCGGTCGCCGCGAGGTCGCCCGCGCTCTCGGTGTCGCGCCGATCGGTCCCCGCGTTCGCCGCGTCGCCGTGTGACTGTGGCGATGGCGCACGTCGGCCATCGGTCGGCGTCGCCGCCGGCTGTCCCGCCGCCGCAGTCGTCTCTCGGGGTTGCGACTCCACGGCGCGATCGGATTCGACAGCCCTCTCGTCGCGAGGATCGTCGACGGGGATCTGTCGGCTCTCGTCCGCCGGTTCGTTTTCGGCTCCCGTCGCTCCGCCGGCGGCCGGCGCGTCGTCCGCGGCGGCCGTCGCGTCGGTAGCGGTCTCGCCGTTTTCGGCGCGCTGGCACGTCGAGCAGAACGTCTGTCCCTCGTAGCGAAAGAGCGGGTTTCCGCAGGTGTCGCAGTGGCTGTTGGTCATCGTCGCGCCCTGGAGGAGGAGTTCGCTCATCTGCTCGGTCGTCTCGCGTTTCTCCTCGTCCTCGGCGAACCGCTCGCGGAGTTTCTCGCGCTCGGCTTCCTTGTCGAAGTCGCTCATACCCACTGAAAGGCACCGAGATTCAAAAAGGACTGTGGGTCAATCCCGTGTGGACTGACCGGCGGTAGTAGTGATAACAGTGCGGTAGCGGTGCGGTCGCGGACCGTCCGAGCGGGTAAGCCCCCGAGCGCGCGACCGTAGTAAACGGTGATTTAACAGACGGGCTTCGGGTTCACGCCCATCGATTCGAGCCGTTCGGTGTACTCGTCGTAGGCGGTCTGGATCGCGTCGCCGGCGGCCTCCTCGGCACGCGCCCACTCGTCGTCGGTCTCACAGACGTCGCCGAGGAGGTCTTTGCCGCGTTCGAGCTGGGCGTCGACGTCGTCGCCGAGGTCGCGGAAGAGCTGTGCGCCGCTCGTGTCGGCCTGGCCGACGAAGAAGCCGACGAGCTGTTCTTTCGACTTCTCGGCTGCGATGGTGCGGCCGACGAACGCGCCCGCACGACCGGCGGTGTCGTTGAGGCCGCGAAGGTACTCGTGGATGGCCGGCGTCTCGTCCGGCTCGTGGTCGCCGTCGAGGCGCTGTGTGACCTGGCCGTAATGGTCGTCCTCCTCGCTGGCGGTGGTGGCGAATGCTTCCTGGGCGGCATCGCTGCCCTCGCTGTCGGCCCACTCCTCGAACGTCTCATGGGCGTGGAACTCGCTGTCGGCGGCCGCGCGGAGCACCGGCGCGGACTCCATTGCGCCCTCGGTGTCGGCGTACAGCGACTTCGAGGAGCCGAGCCGCGAGAGCGCGGTTCGGTTGTCCTCGCGAACGCTATCGACGAACTGGCTCGGATCCATATGCGCTCACAGACGCGCAGGCGGTTTGTACCCATCGCCCTCTCCCGAGCACGAACGACATCGATCGTTCGAAGCGGCTGCTATCGGTTACTGAAAAACGGTGGATGGTTGCTGTGGCGTGGGTTGCCCGACGGCTCCCCGCTCCGCTACGAGGCGGAGTTCGCTGCGCTCACTCCGCCTCGCCAGTCTCGATCGGGGCGTTCACCAGATTCCCCCACTCGGTCCACGAGCCGTCGTAGTTCACGACGTTGTCGTAGCCGAGCAGTTCGTGCAGCGCGAACCACGCGATCGAGGAGCGCTCGCCGATCCGGCAGTACGCGACGACTTCCTGGTCGTCGGTCACGCCGTCGGACTCGTAGAGCTCACGCAGATCGTCGGCGGTCTTGAACGTCCCGTCGTCGTTGACCGTCGCGGCCCACGAGATGTTCGACGCGCCGGGGATGTGGCCGCCGCGCTGGGCGGTCTCCTGGAGTCCGGGCGGCGCGAGGATCTCGCCCTTGAACTCCTCGGGCGAGCGAACGTCGACGAGCGGAACGCCCCGCTCCATCGCGTTCTCGACGTCGGTGCGGTAGGCCCGAATCCCCTCGTAGGGACCGCTCGCGGCGTAGTCCTGGCTCGAAAAGTCGGGGGTCTCGGTCGTGGTCGGGTAGTCGTTCGCCAGCCAGTAGTCCCGGCCACCGTTCATCAGCTTCACGTCGTCGTGGCCGTAGTACTTGAACTGCCAGTAGGTGTACGCCGCGAACCAGTTCGAGTTGTCGCCGTAGAGAACTACTGTACTATCCTCCGTGAGTCCGTGCTCGCCCATCACGTCCGCGAAGGCCTCCTTCGAGAGGACGTCGCGTCGGGTCTGGTCCTGAAGTTGGGTCTCCCAGTTCAGCCCGATCGCACCCGGTGCGTGGGCCTCGTCGTACGCCTCCGTGTCGACGTCGACCTCGATCAGCCGGTATGCGGGGTCGTCGTCCTGAAACTCGTCCAAGTGCTCCTCGACCCAGTCGGCCGAAACGAGCACGTCATTTGCGTAGTCACTCATGACCACTCGTCGTTTCGATCCGGGGGCATATATTACCGATACTCTCGGCAGATCACGTCACCATCACCCATGTACCAGAAAATTTTGCTGGTTCAGACTGGGGACGAGCGCGGTAAGCCAGGTCGATCGAGCTCCGATGACGACCGATAGATGCGAGTTGCCGAGTGACGTGCCACGAACAAGAATTTTTTGCTGGTATCTCCGAGTGTCGATCAGCGGATGAGCTACTTCGTATCGATCTCCGCGGTTCGCCCTCGCCCTGCTCCGCGGCTCACGTTCGTTCGCCGCTTCGATTCGAGGGTTCCTTCGCTACGCTCAGTCGCCCTCGTCTGTCTCTATCGGCGCACGAACCAGATTCCCCCACTCGGTCCACGAGCCGTCGTAGTTCCGGACGTCGTCGTAGCCCAGCAGGTCATGGAGCGCGAACCACTCGATCGAGGAGCGCTCGCCGACCCGGCAGTAGGTGATGATCGACTCGTCGCCTTCGACGCCGTGATCGGCGTAGAGCTCGCGGAGTTCGTCGGCGGACCTGAACGTCCCGTCGTCGTTCAGGACTTCGGCGACCGGGACGTTCGACGCGCCGGGGATGTGGCCACCGCGCTGGGCGGTCTCCTGGAGCCCCTCGGGCGCGATCTTCTCGCCGGTGAACTCCGCGGGTGAGCGCACGTCGACCATCGGGATGCCGGTTTCGAGCGCCTCGTCGACCTCGCGCTTGTATGCCCGGATGTTGTCGTAGGGGCCGCCGGCGGCGTACTCGGTGGGCGAGAACTCGGGCACCTCGTCGGTCAACGGGTAGTCGTTGTGTACCCAGTAGTCCTTCCCACCGTCGAGCACGCGCGCGTCATCGTGGCCGAAGTATTTGAACTCCCAGTAGGCGAAGAGGGCGAACCAGTTGGCGATGTGGCCGTCGCCGTAGAACACTACTGTGGAACCGTCCGCGATGCCGTGGCTTCCGCAGAGCGCCTCGAACCCCTCCTGATCGAGGATGTCGCGCTCGGTTTCGTCCGAGAGATCCTCGTCCCACTGGAGTCCGATCGCGCCGGCGATGTGGCCCTCGTCGTACCGCGACGGGAAATCGTCGTCCTCGGGCGACTCGGGGCTGTTGACTTCGACGAGTCGGTACTCCGGATCGTCGTTCTGAATGTCGTCGAGGTGGTCTTCCACCCAGTCGGCCGAAACCAGGACATCGTTTGCATACTCACTCATGATCCGTCCGCGCTTCGTCGACCGAGCACAAAGCGTTCCTGCTTGAATAGGTAGTATCGCTCGTGGAACGGTCCGCTCGCACCCTCCAACTAGTTCCTTCGTTGTACTCCGCCGTCAGCAGCGGTGTCGAACCGTGGTCACGTGGGATGGTTGGGTTCAAGCCACCGCATCGAGTAGCAAAGCCATGTCCGATGTCGTGGTATCCGCCGAGTGGCTCGACGAGTGCGAGGACGTGCGGATCGTCGACGTGCGCGACGAGTGGGAGTTCGAGGGGATCGGCCACGTGCCCGGTGCGGTCAACATCCCCTTCGATTCGTTCCGGGCTCCCGACGGCGACGAGGGAATGCTGCCCGGCGAAGAGGTCTTCGCCGACCTCCTCGGCGAGGCGGGGATCGAGCGCGACGACGAGATCGTGGCGTACGACGACACCCACGGCGTGTTCGCCGCCCGATTTCTCGTCACGGCCGAGTGCTATGGCCACGACCGCGACAAGCTCCACCTCCTCGATGGGGACTACAGTGCGTGGGGTCGTGGCCACGAGACGATCACCGAACCGACCACGACCGAGCCCGTCGAGTACGCCCTCGAACGACCCGATGACACCGTACTGATCGATCGTGAAGCGATCACCGCAGCGGTCGACGACGGCGATGGACTGCTGGTCGACACTCGTGAGGCGTGGGAGTACGACGAAGGTCACATTCCCGGCGCGATCCAGCTCGACTGGCGCGAGTTCGTCGACGACGAGACGCGAGGTCTCAAGGAGCGAGCGGCGATCGAGGAGATTCTCGACGATCACGGTATCGCCCGCGACCGCCGAGTGATCCTCTACTGCAACACCGCCCGTCGGATCAGTCACACCTACCTCGTCCTGCGGCATCTCGGCTTCGAGGATCTCGGATTCTACGAGGGGAGTCTGACCGAGTGGGAGCAAGCGGGTGGGACGGTCGAGACGAGCGAGGACGACTGAGCGCAGCGAGGAAGCCCTCGAATCGGAGCGGCGAACGAATGTGAGCCGCGGAGACAGCGTAGTCGACCGATCGATACTGGTGGTACCGAGAATGGTTTGCGATCCGCCGGATCAACACGCATATGCAAACACGCGGTGAATGGGTTCCCAATGAGCACTATCGCGAACATCGAGATTCCGGCCGACGAGTTCGCTCTCTACGACACACTCGTCGCGGTGCCCGATCTGGAACTCGACGTCGAACGCGTCGTGGCCCACGACGACGAACGCGTCATGCCGTTCATCTGGGTATCGAGCGACCACATGGACGACGTGGAACGGGCGTTCGAGAACGATTCGAGCATCGAGAACCTCGAACTCCTCTCCGATCTCGGTGAGGAACGGCTCTACCGGATGGACTGGACCACACAGATCGAGGTGGTGGTCCAGATCCTCGTCGAGTCGGACGCGACGGTGCTCGACGCCTTCGGGACGGATGGCCGGTGGGAGTTCCGGATCCTGTTCCCCGAGCGCGAGGCGCTGTCGGCGACCCACGAGTTCTGCGAGGCGGAGGGGCTCACGATGGACATCCGGAACATCTACGAGATGGACGCGGATCGCCACGGTCGGTTCGGGCTCAGCGAGCCCCAACACGAGACCCTCGTCGCGGCGTTCGAGCATGGCCACTACGAAGTGCCTCGGGACATCACCCTCGACGATCTCGCCACCGAACTCGATATCTCTCACCAGGCGCTCTCCGAGCGGTTCCGGCGGGCGTACAGCACGCTGGTCGAGAACACCCTCATCGTCGGTGTCGGCGACGAGGAGTGACGGAGTCGGCAGCAGACAGGGGTGGTTCTCCCGTCGCTTGCAACTGCTGGACTGGGATTTAGGCGTGTTCGGGCCGAAGGTGCGACGATGACACGATGCGTGGTCTGCGGAACGGACGTGCATCGAGACGACGCACCGGAGCGAACGAACCACGACGGCGAGACGTACTACTTCGACGCCACGGAGTGCAAAGAAGCGTTCGAGGACGATCCCGAACAGTACGCGTAAATCGCAGACAGTCGTCTCGTCGCGTGGGCCGCGATCGCGGCCGTCCCCGTCGAGATGTCAGGGCACGACGCCGACGGTCAGCAGCGTTCCGTGGGTCCGGTAGCGTTCGACCATCGCCGTGCGGGTGTCGAACTCGTCGGTCGGGAACTCCTCGTCCGGCGGGATCTCGATCTCGCGGTCGGGGATCGTGTCCTGGCTGGCGACGTGAAAGCCCGCCTCGCGGAACGCGTCGCGGTACTCGGCCATCTCCCACCGAGTCATCGCCACGCCGACGTTCTCCTCCCAGCCGACGGTGTGGACGCTCTCTTCGAAGTAGTTCACCGCACAGTAGAAGGTGCCGCCCGGCCGGAGCACGCGCCGGAGTTCGCGGAGTGCGGCGCGGGGATCGTTCGCGTAGTAGAACGCCTCCATCGTGACGGCGTGATCGAGGCTGTCGTCGGCAAAGGGGAGGTGTTCGAAGTCACCGACAAGGAAGCCGACCACGGGATCGTCGGTGTACGAGGCGGCGTTTGTGACCATCTCGGGTGCGCCGTCGAGACCGTAGCTCCGCACGTCGGCGGTCTCGCGGAGTGCGCGCCCGGCGTAGCCGCTGCCACAGCCCAGATCGAGCACTCGGTCGCCGGCCTCGACGGGGATGCGGGCGAGGACGTGCTTTGCGGTGTGCCAGTGGCGTTCCTCCATCCCGCGGTCACGGCCCTCGGCGGCCCACGCGTCGAACTCTTCTCTGACGCTCATACCGGGACGAGGGAGGCGACCGTGAAAACCGGTTCGACGGGCCGATCGTTCGGCGGTCGTTCATGGACCGGAACGGGAGGACGCTCGCAATCGTCGAAACTGGGTCCGAGGTCCGCCTCGCCCGCGAGATAGCGCAGGCGTCTTGTTTCCCCGCTGCGAGCGATCGGTATGCCGAGATGGCGACCCCAGTTCCAGGTGGCGGACATCGCCCAGCAGGTCGTCGGCGGCTTCCTGCTCGCCGGGCCGTTCGTGGTCACCGAGGAGGTCTGGACGCTCGCGACCGAGATGGGCTGGCTCCACGGACTCGCCACCGCCGCGCTCGTGTTCGCCATCGGTTACGGCGCGCTCTACGGAGCCGACGCCGACCGTGACCCCGAGCGTGAGCGCGATGTGGTGGGGATCCCGGTCCGATTCGTCTCGTTGATGGGCGTCGCCTTCGGATCGGTCACGATACTCGCGCTCGTGTTCGGCGCGCCGGCGACGTTTCTCGCGGACCTGCCGGCGATGGAGCGCTTCGGCGTGACGATCCGGGCGATCACCGTTGGAGCGATCTTCAGCGTCGTGGGTGCGGCCACCGCGGACAGCGTGTACTGAACCGGCGTGTTTTGCGGGAACCGGATCCCGGACACCCATTCGAAGTGGCCGAGCGGGCCGCGGGGTCGCAGGGATTAAGACGACTCCCGTCCCGGTTCGGCGCATGGATTACGCGCTCACCGTCGAAGACACGCCGGACACCATTCCATCCGGAACCGGAATCCTTCTCTGTCATCCGAGCACCGGCGAAACCGACCGGATCGATACCGACTTCCTGAGCACCGACACCGACCGCTTTCTCGTGATCTCGACCCGAACCACCGCGCGCGAGGTCGAGCAGAAGCTCGAACACTACGCGGTCGATCGATCGAAGGCGACCATCCTCGACGCGCTCAGCGTCGAACGGGGCTACTCGCGGCGCTCGGGCGACGACGTCCACTACGTCGCCTCGCCGGACGACCTCGACGCGATCGTCGAGAGCACTCGCGAGTTCCTCGCGACGACCGACGGCAAGCGCCGGGTCAGCGTCGACTCGATCACCGAGATGGCGTACTACGCCGACGAAGATCGTGCTCGCGAGGCGGTCGAAGCCCTGCTCGATCTGCTCGACGAACACGACGCGGTCGGACTCTTCCACCTCGCGGAGGAGGTCCACGACGAGAGTATCGTCGACGGCTACCGCGACCTGTTCGACGGCGTGATCTCGCTCGACCCGGACGACAACGTAACCGGCGAGTTCTGACGGCCCCGGCGGTATTCACGTCGCTCTGGACGGACTGTTGCTGACCGACGGAGAACTGGATCTGTGAGTAAATTCCGACATGCCATGACAAAGGATAACATTGTGTAAAACAATCCTTATCAATTTCGGGGATAAACCGAATATTGCCATGTCACAGCACAACAGGCGAACGTTCCTCCGACTGACCGGCACGGCGATCGGCGCTGCAACGCTCGGTGCAGGCACCGCGACGGCGACCACCTCGGATTCGCGCTTTTTCATCAACCTCCGCGACGTCGATCGCTCGGCGATCCCTGATGATGTCGAGATCATCCACGATCTCTCGCAGGCCGACGTTCTCGTTGCTCGTGGCGACCAAGACCGTGTGAACGGCACGACGGTCGCCGACCGCGTTATCGATCGAGGAGACGACCGCACAGGTGCCGTCAAATCCCGGGACGGACCGACGACTGACGGCAAGGGATCGAGCCACAACCACGACGGCCCACCGAAAAACAGCGAGCTTCAGTGGGACAAGCGCGAACAGGGCGTCAGCAACGAACTGACCGACAAACCGGGTGGCGGCAAGTCCATCCACGACACGACGACCGGTGCGGGCACCCGTGTCGCTGTCGTCGACTCCGGCGTCTACGACGCCCACCCCGATCTCGCGGACGTCGTCAACGACGAACTCTCCGAGAACGTCACCCAGGACGAGTACGACTGGCGGCCCAACGGTGCGGGCAGTCACGGAACGCACGTCGCCGGCACCATCGCGGCAACCAACAGCAACGACGGTCCCGACGGCGGCGTTCTCGGGACGGCTCCGGACACTGAAATCGTCTCCTACCGGATGTTCTCGGGCGAGGAAGGGAAACAGGGCGACGGCTACGCCGCGTGGATGAAAGCCGCCGAAGCGGACTGTGACGTCATCAACTACAGTGTCGGCATCCCCGCACCGTACGTCTACGTCGACGAGTACCCATACCTGACGGAGGAGTTGCGCATCGCCGAACAGATCGCGGCGTACGTCCGCTCACAGGGAACGGTCATCGTCAACTCCGCGGGCAACGACTCACTCAACATGTCTCCGGAGAACACCCTCAGCATCCCCACGGAGGCCGAGGGCGTCTTCGGCGTCGCCGCGACCGGTCCCATCGGCATGGGCTGGGGCGGCAAACACAGCGACAACGAGGCGAAGTGGCTCACGGGCAACCGACTGGAGGATCCGACGGATTCCCCGGCGTTCTACACCAACTACGGGAACGCCGTCGACGTGAGTGCCGCGGGTGGCGACGCCGACCGCGACGCACTCGACAGGATTCCCGAAGCGGAACGTGACCTCGTCTACTCGACCATCGTGAAGACGACCTACGAGGACGGACCGGACGACGACGAGGACGATCCTGTTAACAGGCCGAGTGAAATCATCGACACGGAGCCGGGGTACGGCTGGAAAGCGGGCACCTCGATGGCCGCTCCGCAGGTCGCGGGTGCGGCCGCGCTCGTGCGCTCGCTGCGACCCGACGCCAGCGTCGAAGAGGTCGAATCGCTCATC
Source organism: Halococcus sp. PRR34 (assembly GCF_028617175.1). Lineage (NCBI taxonomy): Archaea > Methanobacteriati > Methanobacteriota > Halobacteria > Halobacteriales > Halococcaceae > Halococcus > Halococcus sp. PRR34. The sequence continues at coordinate 47,097 of NZ_JAQJDA010000003.1, forward strand.
CAGGACACCGCGGGCAGCGCGCCCGGCGGCGAAACCTACCACGGAGCCGGTCACCTCGATCTGAAACGGCTCGTCAAGCGCGCAGAGTAACGGCTACAGTTCCGCTCGACTCTCGATCGCGTACTCCGGGCCGTACTCGCGATAGGCCTTGGTAGCGAGAGCGTGTTTTACACCGTTGCAGGCGAGTTCTGACGACCGCTCGGATCAGCGCGGGGACGACTCTCACCTCAAGGCATTTGTTCCCGGATCGTGTGGCTGGAATTGATGGGGGAGTTTCGGACGAAAGGCGGCCGCTGTGTGGTGGAACACGGTGAAGTACGCCTCGAATCTCTCGGCCTCGGTGGTCGGCTCGGGCGGCGCTACGAGAACCTCAAACTCGCCCACCGACAGCGGTACGACCGAGGAGTGCTCCGTTTCGGGTTCGTTCTATTGATGGGTGTCTGCAGCGTCGGACAGTTTCTGTATGCAGTGATGTTCGGTAACGAGTGGTTCGCAGTGCTGGGAATCGCCGGTGCGGCTGGATTCCTCGTGGTCGTGTATGGCTACTTTCTGGTCCGCAAACTCTTCAGACGGTGGTTTCGTGGCTATACGGACGAGCGAACGATCCCGGTTCGTGCCATCGAATCGATCGACCCGCGGCCGAAACGCCCGTTCCGAGCGCCACACGTCGTCATTCACTACAACGAGTACGGCACGGAAGCGAAACGCTACGTTAACGTCTGTGCTCAGACACCGCTCGCCGAGGAGGAGTTCGAGACGGCGAAAGCGGTGCTCATGGACGAACACGACCTCCCGATCACCACGGCGTGAGCCATTCCGGTCATCGCGATATGAGCGCCTGGTCGCTGCGGCGTGTCACTCGTCGAGCTTCTCGAAGGTCTTCGTGGTCCACTCGACCGCGTACTCCGAGCCGTACTCACGATAGGCCTTGGTGTCGAGCGCGCCGAACGGCGTCGGGAGGTCGAGGTCGTGTTTGATCCCGCTGCAGGCGAGTTCCGCGGCCGCCGCGAATGACGTGTCACCGGTGGCGATCTCGTTCGAGAGGTCGGCAAGCCGTGGTTCGAGGCGTTCGCCAGCGTCGGCCCACGCGTCGTGGAGCGAGGGGTGATCGTCGCGCCACGCCGTGAAGGTCTCGCGGGTGTGGAGGCCGCAATAGGCGTCGTAGAGCGCGGCAGCGAGCTGGTAGGTGTCTGCGGGGCCGAGCGGCGTCGCGGCAGCGAGGTCGGAATACGAGGCCTCGAAAAAGCCGAGGAAGTGCTCCGGGAGGCCGAGACCCGCCTCGACGAGCGCGTCGGCGAGCAGGAAGTCGACGAACGCGTCGGGCGAGCCACGGAGACGGGGTTTGACGAGGATCGTCGGCGGCCTCGTCTGGGTGGTCCACGCGATCCCGCCGTCGCCGGGCATCCCGATCGTGAACGCGTCGCCGGCGTAGCGTTCGAGTGCGTCGGGAGCGTCCGGCGGGAGCCACTCGTCCGGGTAGCTGTGCGGATCGAGTCCGTCGACGAGCGGTCCGAGGGACTCCGCGACCGCGGGATCGAGCGTCTCGAAATCGCGCTCACAGTCGAGGACGAGCGCATCGGGCGTGTGTTCGTCCCGAACGGAGGCGAGCTCGTCCGTGAGGGCCCGCTGCTCGAACATGGCGGCTACGTGAGCGCGAGCGCGAGGATGACGCCCACCGCGAGCAGTGCCGAGACCCCGACCGTTCCCACCACGACCTTCGTTGCCTGACTCATGGCCACCTCTTCTCAGGGCGGTGTGTTAAGTGCTTCAATTGCCCGTCCCGCCCAGCCAGGACACGGCCATCGTGACGCGCCTCACGGTGCGACTGCGGTTGCGGGATCTCGTCCGCGGTGCGATCACTCCGGATACTTCGGCTCGCGCCGTTCCGCCCGAGAGAGTGCGGTCTCGATCACGTCGCGCACGTCGCCGTGGAACTCGCCGCCGTGGCCGGCGTACATGTGCTCGACGCTCTCGGGGAGCCGATCCAGGATCCGCTCGATACTCTCGATGAGCTCCTCGCGGGACTGGCCCGCCATGTCCGTGCGTCCGAAGCTCCCGCCCTCGAACGCGCCGTCGTCGTGGACCACGACGTCGCCCGAGAGGATCGTCGATTCCGAGACGAACGCGACGTGGTCGTCGGCGTGGCCGGGTGTATGGATCACCGCGAACTCCTCGTCGCCGATCCCGACCACGTCGCCGTCGTCGAGCGCGCCCGTGCGCCGCGGGTGGTCGGCGTAGGCCAGGAGTTCGGGATCGAATTCATCGAGCACGGCATCGAGCGCGCCGACGTGATCGCCGTGCTGGTGGGTCAGGTACACGGCGTCGAGGTCGTCGACGTGCTCGGCGATCACGTCCACGACGCCGTCCATCGTCCCGGCGTCGATCAGCACAGTCCGCTCGCCGTCGACGAGATATGCGTTGCAGGTGAACGTCTCGGCACCCTCGGTGACGGTGATCGCGTCCATGATTCGTCCTTGGCTGCCGGCGGCTTGAGTGTGCTGGCAACGCTCTCATACACTTACAAATGTTTTTTCCGTGGGGATTCCCTTAGTGGTGTGTATGGGCTTTGGGAGCTACGATGAATCCGAGCAGGGGAACCAGGAGTACGACACCGACTACGAGGACGGGGACGGCGACCTCAAAACCGAAGAGAACGACCACACCGGCGAGGTGAGCTTCGAGTTCGGCGAGTCGAACGACAAACTCCTCGACCGACTCCAGGACATCAAAGAGGAGTAGATGAAGACCGGGGTTCGCGCCCTCGGCGTCGCCGAATCGTTCCGCCCCGACGCCGCACGGAGCACCCTCGCTGGCGCGGTGGTCCGAGCCGACCGCGTCGCTGACGGGTTCGTCTTCGGCTCGTGTACCGTGGGCGGCACCGACGCCACCGAGACCGTCGTCGCTCTCGCCGATCGCCTCGACCGCGCAGACGTCGCCTACCTGTTTTTCGCCGGCATCGCGCCCGCGTGGTACAATCTCCTCGCTCTCCAACCTCTCCACGCTGCCGTCGACCGTCCCGTGCTCTCGATCTCGTTCGAGACGAGCTCCGGCCTCGAATCCGCGCTCCACGAGGCGTTTTCGGGGGAGGCGCTCGAATCACGCCTCGACACCTACCGCGCCCAGCCGCCGCGTCGTCGACTGTCGGTGAACGACGAGACGGTGTTCGTCCGGAGTGTCGGTCTGGCAGACGAGGAGGCCGGCGATGTCGTCCGCGCGTTCACACCGGAAGGCGGCCGGCCCGAGCCGCTGCGGGTCGCCCGGCTGGCCGCCCGCGCTGCCGACGCGTGGCGGGCAATGGATGGGAGCGATTTCGACACGGCAAACTGATGTGGGTACCGTTCTCTGGGAGAGCGCTACCAGAACCGAACCCGATACAAGTGAGAACCGCAGGCCACACCCTCCCCAGCCGACTCCCTCACTCGCTTCGCTCACTCCGTTCGCTCTGCTCGTTCAGTCACCCACCGTCAGAGCAAAGCTCTGACGAGCCTGCACTCGCTTCGCTCGTGCAGACCTCGCACGCGAGTCGCGCCTTCGGCGTCTGCTCGCGGGCGATTCGCGCCCGCTCGCACGGCCTGCGGGACCGAAGGTCCCGCACTGCTCCCACGCGCCAACCGCATTCATCGTGGGCCTCTATCGTGACGATCGCCCGGAAGCCGGACGGTTAAGACGACCGCCGGCGAACCCGGCGTGTGAGCGACGATACGGGCCAGATGGACGGGCTGGCAGTGGTCGAGTGCGAGCGCTGCCCCGAACTCTGCGAGTCGCGCAGCCGGATCGTCAACGGAACGGGCCCCGACGACGCGGACCTGCTGTTCGTGGGCGAGGCACCGGGCGAACACGAGGACGACGGCGGCGAGCCGTTCGTCGGCCGGAGCGGAACCGTCCTCGACGACGCGCTCCGCGAACACGCCCTCGAACGCGAGGCCGTCCGGATCACCAACTGTGTCCGGTGTCGACCGCCGGAGAACCGCGACCCCCACAAAGGGGAGCTCGCGAACTGTCGGGGGTATCTCGAACGCGAGATCAGTCGTGTGAATCCCGAACTCGTGGTCACGCTCGGGAAAGTCCCCACCGAACACCTTCTCGAACGCGACGCCGCGGTCACGAAGGAGGCGGGCACCATCGAGGACGCGCGCCTCGACGGGACACCCCATCGCGTCCTGATCTGTGTCCACCCCGCGGCGACGCTGTACGATGCGAGCCAGCAGGAAACGTTCGAGTCGACGATCGCGACGGCCGCCGAGATCGCCGGCGTGACCGAGAACGACGGCAGCGGCCAGTCGCGTCTCGACGGGTTCTGACCCGGCCACTCACCGAGTCACGGGAAACACGTCCGCGGGGAGTCCCTCGCGAACCCCGCTGACGGCGTCTTTAGGGGTGGCGAGATCGAACGACGGCAGTGTGTGAACCGGCACGCCAGTCATGCATTCGAGTTCGGCCTGGTTCGTTCGCTCGGCGATCGTCTCGCCGGCGTACTCGTTCAGGACGACGGCGTGGGTCTCGACGCCGCGCGCCGCGAGCGCATCGACCGTGAGCGCAGTGTGATTCAGTGTTCCGAGACCCGACCGCGCGACCACCACTGCTCTGAGACCGAGATCGGCGACGAGATCGATCACCTCCCGACCGTCGGCGAGCGGCACTCGTACGCCCCCGACGCCTTCGAGAACCCCGACCTCGCTCGCGGCGAGCGCTCGCTCGCAGCCCTCGCGGATCGCAGCGTACGAAAGCTCCGCCCCCACTTGCTCGGCGGCAACGCGCGGCGCGAGTGGCGGTTCGAGTCGTTCGATGCAGATCGCGGCGTCGTCGGTCCCGCACGCTTCGGCGACGAACTCCGTATCGTCGTCCGGCGGATAGCCGGTCTGGACCGGCTTGACCGCGCGCGCAGCTACACCTTCTTCACGGAGCCAGCCGACGAGCCCGCTGGTCACGATCGTCTTCCCCACGCCCGTATCGGTCCCGACGACCGCGAATGTCTCCCTCGTGGACGTCTCACTCATCCAGGACTCCAGCGGCGTGCCCCGCCGCGCGGAACGCCGTCAGGCAGCGCTCGATCTCGGCATCGGTGTGGGTTGCCATCGGCGCGACGCGGATTCGACTGGTTCCCTCGGGCACCGTCGGCGGGCGGATCGCGGGCGCGACGATCCCGCGCTCGGCGAGTTCCTCCCCGAGTGCCACCGCTTCGCCCCGGTCACCGACGACCACCGGCAGGATCTGGGTCTCGCCGAGCACGCGATACCCCATCCCGTCGAGTCCGTCGCGGAGTCGTTCGACGACCGTCCAGAGCCGTTCGCGACGCTCATCCTCGCGGGCGATCGCGAGCGCCTCGCGCGCCGCGCCCGCCGCCGGTGGTGCGAGGCCGGTCGAGAACACGAACGAGCGCGCGGCGTTCGCGAGGTGTTCGATCAGCGCCTCGCTCCCGGCGACGTACCCGCCCTGGCTCGCGAGCGCCTTCGAGAGCGTCCCCATCTGAACCTGCACTCGGTCGCCGAGCCCCTCGCGCCCGACGATCCCCGCACCGTCGGCGTAGAGCCCAGTGGCGTGGGCCTCGTCGACCATCACCCACGCGCCGTGGCGCTCGGCGGCGTCACAGACCGCCGCGAGCGGGGCGACGTCACCGTCCATGCTGAACACCGAATCGGTCACCACCAGCCACGACTCGTCTTCCTCTGCCTGCTCGTCTCGCTCGGCCATCGCCGCGGCGAGCGCGTTGGCGTCGGCGTGATCGTAGATCACCGTCTCCGCACGCGCGAGCCGACAGCCGTCCACGATGCTCGCGTGGTTCAGCTCGTCGGAGAAGATCACGTCGGGCGCGAGCGCGGCGATCGTCCCCACGTTGGCGGCGTAGCCCGACGAGAAGACCAGCGCGCGCTCGGTCTCTTTGGTGGCGGCGATGTCGCGTTCGAGCGCGCGATGGATCGGTGTATCGCCGGTGACGAGTCGGCTCGCGCCAGCGCCAGTTCCCACTTTTCTGGCCGCGTTGGCAGCAGCGCGCTGCACACGCTCGTCGTCGGCCAGCCCGAGGTAGTTGTTCGACGCGAGGATCACCTGTTCGTCGCCCTCGAACTCCGGTGGATCGCCGCTCGGATCGGCGGCCACGCGACTCCGCGCCGCGACCCGCTCGGTCGGCGTGAGCTCTCGCCGCAAGCCACGCTGCTCGCGCGCGTCGAGGCGCTCTCGGAGGGCGAAACCGTGTCCCGAATCCTGGTGGTGGTCCTCGACGGTCTCCGTCCGGCTCGCGGCGCTCGCGTCCTGCTCGGCCATCAGAACCCTGGCATCAGGTCGGCGGGACCGAACACGCCGTACTCGCCCGCCCGGTTGCGCCGCACGCCCGCCTTCAGGTAGCCGAGCGCAGGGCCGTTGACGTTCGCCGCCATGCTGGTCTCGTCGCCGAGTTCGAAGGTGTTGGTCGCACGCTCGCCGTCGAACGTTTTGCCAGTCACGGAGACGGTCGTCGTCGTGGGTTTCTCGTCGTTTCGCACGTCGAGCACCCCGCCGACAGTCACGTTCTCGGCGTCACAGATTCCCGCGCGCTCCAGAAGGACGTCGTCGGCGTGTTCCATGTCCTCGAACTCGATCACGCCGTCGTGCTCGTCGACGATCGCCTCGATCTCGCCGTCCGAGAGGTCACGCGCGCTCTCGATGTCGTAGCCAGGCAGGTGGGCGATGTCCTCGCGGACTGTGCCACGATTGTCTTCGTAGCCCGATTTCAGTCCGACGCCCCAGTGAATGTCGACCGACTCGACCTCGACGAACGACTGGGCGGCGAGCGCCGCCGCACCAGTGAGAAAGCCAGGTGTCGCGCCCGCGCCGCAGACGAACGTGATCCCCGACTCCTCGAAGGTCTCGGCGCGCTCGTCGAGCAGTCCGATCACGCGCGAGCGCTTCAGTACGTCTACGAGTACGCCCTCGTAGCCCGCCGCGGCGAACTCCGAGGCAACTTCTGGGATGAAGTCGTGTTCGAGGTTCGGGAGCGCGATCAACACCGCGTCGATCGCGTCGCTCTCCGCGATGGTGTCCGCGATCGGCGTCTCGGTGGGGCGGGCCTGTGCCGACGCGACCACGCCCGCCTGGTCGCCGTGTTGCTTGACCGCCGCCGCGCCGCCATCCGTCTGCGGCTCGCGGCTCCCGTCGGTCGCCGCTCGCCCGTCCGCGGCCTCCCGCCGGTCGGCCGCGCTCGCAACGTTCCCTTCCGTCGCAGCGAGGAGTTCGTCGACGTCGAGGCCATCGTGATCGACCGCGATGCCGTGGCGGTCACACGCCGCCACGGGCTTCAGCCCCTGCTTGGCCTGGGATACTTCGAGCGCTCGTCGGCCGATACCACCTGTTCCGAGTACCGCGAATCTGATGTCGTCCATGTCTGTCTGTTCGTGTGCCATCGTCAGTCGTCGCTCGCGTTGCTCGTGGCCGTCCCCGCCGCGGTCTCCACCGGAGAATCGTCCCGTCCGCGAGCCTTCACGTCGGCGGGGTCGAACTCGTTCGCTTCCATGTTCGGCTCCAGTCCGGCGCGCTCGATCGTCTCGATGTCTTCGCCTGGCGACTGGCCAGCGGTCGTGAGATAGTCGCCCGTGAGCACGCCGTCCGCACCCGCCTCGAACGGGAGGTGCTGCTCGTCCTCTCTGAGGTTGACCTCGCGCCCACCGGTCAGTCGGACCCGCGCCTCGGGGTGGAGCAGCCGGTAAATCGCGATCGTCTCGATCAGCTCCGCCGTCGAGATGTCGGCGTGGTCGGCGTCGCCGAGCGGCGTCCCTTCGACGGGGTTCAGGACGTTCACCGGGAGTGAGGACACCCCGATCTCCTGCAACTCGATCGCGGCCTCGACTCGATCCGTGGACGTCTCGCCCATTCCGAGAATCACGCCGGCACACAGGTCCATCCCGGCCTCCTTGGCGACCCGGAGGGTGTGCAGCCGATCCTCGAAGTCGTGAGTATTCACGATCTCGTCGAAGTACCGGCGCGAGGTCTCGATGTTGTGGTTGTAGTGATTGAGTCCCTCTTCGACGAGGATCGCGGCCTCCTCCTCGGTGAGGAGGCCGAGCGAGGCGTCGACCTCCACCGCGGTCTCGTCGCGCACGAGCCGGATGGCCCGAATCACGTCGTCCCACTCCTCGGGGCGGCGTTCCTTCGAGACGCCCTTCTCCGCCACCACGATCCCGAAGCGCTGTGCGCCGTCGCGTTCGGCGCGGTTGGCGGCTTCGAGGACCTCCTCTGGGTCGAGGAAGCCGTAGGTGTCGATCCCGGTGTCGAAGTGGGTCGACTGCGCGCAGAAGCCACAGTCTTCGGCGCAGTCGCCCGCCTTCGCGTTCACGATCGAGCACGCGTCGACCGTGCCGTCGCCGAACTCCGCTCGAACGAAGTCGGCGGCGGCGGCGAGTTCGTCGACCGGCTGGGCGAGCAGCGCCACGCCGTCCGTCCGGTCGAGGCGCTCGCCGTCGAGAACACGCCCCACCGCGTCGTCGATCGTCGCGTTTCCAGTCTCGTAAACCACAAAGGGATCAACAGTTGACGGGATCATAGTCCTTGCGGGCGATGGTTGCAGCCGGTCGTCGACGCCGCCGCGACGGAAAGCGACTTAGCCCGTCCCTTGGTACGCGCCGACATGAGCGAAACGCAGACCCAGCGGACCACGGCGTCGGTGGTCGTGGTCGACTACGGCCTCGGCAACCTCCGGAGCGCGACCCGCGGCCTCGAACGCGCGGGGGCCGACGTGGAGATCACCGACGATCCAGACGCGTTCGCGGCCGCGGACGGGATCGTGCTGCCGGGCGTCGGCGCGTTTCGGGAAGGCGTCGAGAACGCCGGCCCCTATCGGGAGGCACTGCTCGACGCTGCCGACGCAGGGACGCCGGTGTTCGGCATCTGTCTCGGGATGCAGATGCTCCTCACCACGAGTGAGGAGGCCGAACGCGCGGGTGAAGGCGACGTCGAGGGGCTCGATCTGATCCCCGGCCGGAACGTCCGGTTCGAGGGCGATCTGAAAGTCCCCCACATGGGCTGGAACGAGCTCGCGATCGAGCGCGACCACCCGCTCGTCGAAGGGGTGGATAGCGTGGCGTCGAAGACGCCACGGACAGACGGAACCGCCGCCGGCGGTTCCGTCGATGGAGAGTACGCCTACTTCGTTCACTCCTACTACGCCGAGCCCGACGACGAGAGCGCGGTCGTCGCCCGCACGGAGTACGGCGTCGACTTCCCGTCGGTTGTGGCCAACGACTCGGGTACCGTGTTCGGCACGCAGTTCCACCCCGAGAAGAGCGGCGAGACCGGGCTGCAGATTTTGCGGAACTTCGTCGATCTCTGCGCCGAATAACGCGGCTGGCCAACGCGTCGCCCGTCTGTCCGTTGCGAAAGAACCTTTGTGCGATGCGCGTGCAGACCGTGCAATGGCAAGCAACAGGTCCGTCGTGATCGCTGCCCTGATCGCCAACGGCGCGATCGCGATCCTCAAGTTCGCCGGCTTTCTCCTCACCGGGAGCGCGGCGATGCTTTCCGAAACCTACCACTCGATCTCCGATACGGGCAATCAGATCTTCCTCCTCATCGGGATCCGGTACGGTGGCAAGGAGGCCAGCCGCGACCACCCCTTTGGCTACGGCAAGGCACAGTTCTTCTACAGTTTCCTCGTGAGCGTCCTCCTCTTCGGGATCGCGGGCTGGGAGAGCGCGAAACACGGCTACAACGCCATCGTGAACCCCCACGCCGCGGAGGTGGGGCAGGCGTCGCTCCCCGTGATCGGCTCGTTTCCCGGCGTCTGGGTCAACTACGTGGTGCTCATCGGCGCGATCCTCTTCGAGGGGTACGCGCTCAAGAAGGCCAACGACGAGATGACTCGCCAGATCGACGAACACGGCTGGAGCGGGTACCGCGAGGCGTTCAGGAAGACGAGCGACGTGACCACGCTGACGGCGCTGACCGAGGACACCATCGCCATGGCCGGTGCGGGAATCGCGCTGTTCGGGGTGTTCCTTTCGCGCACAACCGGCAATCCGCTCTACGACGCGGTGGCCGCGCTCCTGATCGGACTCATGCTGATGGGGTTTGCGATCGCGCTCGCGTGGGAGAACAAGCGCCTCCTGCTCGGCGAGAGTCTGCCGGCCGACGAGGAGCGCAAGCTCCGTGAACTGATTGTCGGCTGGGACGGCGTCGACGAAATCGTCGACTTTCGAACGGTGTACTTCGGCCCCGAACAGCTCCTCGTGACCGCTGACGTCGCGCTCGACGCGAACCTCGAAACCGAGGCCATCGACGACTCCATCACCGAGATCGAGAACGCCCTGATGGAGACCCAACCCCAGGTGCGGAAGGTCTATATCGAACCCGAGGTCTGATCGAGGACCGCGAACGCCGTTCGACCCGACCACTTCCGCCGCGCCACACGAACCCTTTTGTCCGAACGCGCCGGAAAACCGACTACTGTGGCCGCCGACTCGTCTCCCTCGCTGCGATTCTTCCCGTACGAGTCCCCCTACGAGAACCAGGACGCGGCGATCGAACGCATCCACGACGCGCTCGGCGACGAACGCGACGTCCTCTTCGAGGGGGCCTGCGGAACCGGCAAAACCCTCTCGGCGCTCGTGCCTGCCCTCGAATTCGCCCGCGAGCACGACAAGACGGTGGTCATCACCACCAACGTCCACCAGCAGATGCGCCAGTTCGTCGCCGACGCCCGCGCGATCAACGACCACGAACCCCTCAAGGCCGCGGTGTTCAAGGGCAAGGCCGCGATGTGTCACATCGACGTCGACTACGAGGAGTGCCAGGTGCTCCGGGACAGCACGAAAGAGCTCGTCGACGCCGAGGAAGATCTCGCGGAGCTCGAAGCCCGCGAGGACGACCTCCTCGCGGCGAGCCAGTCGGGCGACGGCGACGCCACCGAGGCGCGAAGCACGGTGATGGACGAACTGGAGCACGTCGAGAGCGAGGTCGACGATCTCCAGGGGGAGTCGATCTGCGAGCACTACTACAACAACCTCACCGCCGACACCGACGCCTTCTACGCGTGGCTCGGGAGTGACGTCCGCACTCCGGAGGAGATCTACGAGTACGCCGAGCAGGAGGATCTCTGTGGGTACGAACTCCTCAAGGAGGGGATGGAGGCGATGGATCTCGTGGTCTGTAACTACCACCACCTGCTCGATCCCGCGATCCGCGAACAGTTCTTCCGGTGGCTCGGCCGCGATCCCGAGGACGTCATCACCGTGTTCGACGAGGCCCACAACGTCGAGAGCGCGGCACGCGAACACGCTACTCGTACGCTGACCGAGACCACGCTCGATTCCGCGCTCGCCGAGCTTGACGACGCGGGCGATCCGCGAGCGGACCAGGCGAAAAACGTCGTCGAGGCGTTCCGGCGCGCGCTCGTCGCGACCTACGACGAGAAACTAGGCTTTGGCGGTGCGGAACGCGTCGGCGAGGACTGGGAGGACCTCGCGATCGCCAACTCCGAGGGCCGCGACGATCTCACGCTCGCCTTTCTCGACGCCTACACCGGCCAGGGGATCGAAAGCGACGTGGAGGCCGGACTCGCGCTCGGGGCGGCGCTCGACCGGGAGTACGACCGGGCGTACCGCAACGGCGAGACCCAGGTCCGAAAGGAGTGCCAGACACTCCAAACCCTGCGGTTCGTCGAGTCGTGGCTCGCCGACGGGAGTGAGCGCGCCGAGGGCGCGCGATCCTCGTCGGGCGAGCGAAGTCAGTCCGACGGTGCCTCTGGAGGGCGGCATCCCGTGGTGTCGGTGCGCGAGGGGCCCGATGGCGTCTACGGCCGTGCGGAATCGTTCGCGTCGATCCCGCGTGACGTGACCGAACCGCTCTTTTCGAGCCTCCACGCGAGCGTGCTGATGAGCGCGACGCTCCGTCCGTTCGGGGTCCTCGAAGACGTGCTCGGCCTCGACGACCCGGTAACGATGGCGTACGGGCTCACGTTTCCTGAAGCCAACCGCCGGACGTTCGCGGTCGATACGCCAGCGCTGTTCGCGAGCGAGCGCGACGATCCCGGGGTCCAGGAGTCGGTCGCCGGCACGGTGGATGACGCCATTCGCTTCACGCCTGGCAACACGCTCCTCTTTTTCCCGAGCTACGCCGAGGCCGAGCGGTATCACGATCGAATCGCTGCCGGAACCGCAGCGTCGACGTATCTCGACGAACCAGGCGAGTCGGTCGAATCGCTCCGCGAGCGGTTCGCGGCGGACGGCAACGGCGCGCTCTTTACCTCGCTGTGGGGCACGCTCACTGAGGGTGTGAGCTTCGACGGCGACGACGCCCATACGGTCCTCGTGGTCGGGGTGCCCTACCCGCATCTCGACGACCGACTCGAAGCGGTCGAGGACGCCTACGACGCCGCGTTCGAGGACAGCTCGGGCTGGGAGTATGCCGTCGAGATCCCCACGATCCGGAAGACGCGTCAGGCACTCGGCCGGGTGCTGCGCTCGCCCGAGGAGATCGGCGTCCGCGCACTGCTCGATGCGCGCTACACCCAGCGCGGCCACGAGGAGATGGGGAAGTACAGCGTGCGCGGGACGTTCCCGGACGAGGAGCGCGCCGAACTCGTCGACGTTGCCCCCGGGAAACTCAAATACGCGATGCTGAACTTCTACACCGATCACGACGCCTACGACGACCCGCCGACGCCCTAACGCAGCGAACTTCTCGCCACCTGTCGGTTCACCGAACCATCCTGCCTTTCGTTGATTTGTACCGTCCGTACCGTTCTTAGCGACAGCTTCATGCAGATATGTAAAGCACGCTTTACTGTATGGCGAGCTTTACGGAACTCCGCTTTACGCAACGACCATGACAGAGACACCACCGATCCAGAGGGGACAGCGGTACAATCGAATCGTCGTCGCGGTGTTCGCAGTGGGGGTTCTGAGTCTCTTCGTTGGCATGGCCCTCGACCGGCACGTCGTGGGGCTCGTCGTGTACTCGGCCACTGGCCTCTCCGGGGTCGCGGCACTGCTGTATCTGCGGTTCGCAAGCCCGGTCAGACTGGCGGACGAACGCCAGCAACGGCTTCACGAACGCGCCAGCGGCGCGCTCGTGACGCTGGTCGCGATGGTCGGCCTCCCGGTGGTGATCGGTCTGTACCTGTTCGATGCGACCAGGCACTACGCCATCTCGCCGTTCCTCTGGGGCGCTATCTCCGCATTCAGTGGGCTTTACCTGCTGTGGGGCAGTATCTACGCCATCCTCCGGTATCGCGGATGAAAAACGACCTCCGCCAGCGGCGGGAAACGGACGGGTCGAGCCAGGCCGATCTCGCGGCGGCGGTCGACGTCACCCGACAGACGATCAACGCCATCGAACGCGACCGGTACGACCCCTCGATCGAACTGGCGTTCAAGCTCGCCGCTCACTTCGATTGCCGAATTGAGGAGTTGTTCGAGCCGGAGTTGGATGGTGCGGGACGGAATCAGGAGGGGTGACACCCCCGGTATCCGACTGCTTACAACAACGGTGTCGTCTCGCTGACGACCACGCCGATACCGAGAAGGACCGCGATCGCGCCGCCGGCAAGCCAGAGTCGGTAGCTGGTGCTGAGTCGGTCGGTCAGCGCATCCTCGGCGAGGTCGGAAACGATGAACGTTCCGTCGTCGACCGGTGTCACGACCGCCTCGTCCGGATGGAGCGGTGTGGTCGCGCCCTCGGCGGCTCGTGCGTGGCCGAGCAGGTAGATCCCGTCGCCCGGGCCGAGCGCTTGCTCCGAGTAGCGACGGTCGCCGTGGGCCTTGCCGACGTCGACGACGTTGGTGATCGACCCGGACTGCTCGGGGAGATCGTGCTCGCGCTCGAACGTCTCGATATGCTCGGGCGGTTCGTCGTCCACACCGACGTTCTCGACGACGGGGAACTCCTCCCACTCTCGGATCACATCGTCGTCCCGATCTTCGATCGCTACTCGAACCTGATCGGTCCCATCGCTGAGCCGAAACGGCGTCGAGTCGATTCCCGAGCCAACCGTCCGCCAGTTGCTGCGGTCTCCGCTCTCGTTCCACTCCTCGACTTCCCATGCGGCGAGGACGGTGTCGTCCGCTCGTCCGATGGGAGAGACGAACCCATCTCCGTCCGCGGTTCCGTCGATCTCGCCCGTGAGTTCGACCGGTCCTTCGCTGTCGATGTGCCGGACGTCGGTCGTCGGTGTTTCGGTGATCAGACGGTGGTGTTTGCGCTTTCGCCAGCCCGTGAGACACGCCCCGAGTCCGACCACCGAGGCGAAGAGACCGACTCCGACGACGACGAGATCGACCATACGCAATCGAGATCACGACCGTGATACAATAGTTCCTCGGCTGGCTGATCGATCGTTGCCACGGCTCCTCCGAGGTCAAGGTTTTTGCCGCCGCCGCGCGACCGCATGGATATGGACTACCGGGAACTCGACGGGGGTCGCGAGTTCGTCGCTGGGCTGGATCACGGCGCGGACTGGCGCGCGGAGATCGAGGCGCTCGCTGCCGATGCTGGCGTCGATGCGGGCTTTTTCTTCGGGCTCGGCGCAGTGCAGGACGCCGAACTCTACTTCTACGACCAAGACGTGAAAGAGTACGACGCGATCGAGTTCGACGAACCGCTCGAAGTCGCGGCCTGCGTCGGTAACGTCTCGTGGCTCTCGGGTGATCGTTTCGCCCACACTCATGCAGTCTGCTCGCGCGAGGACGGCTCGACGATCGCGGGCCACCTGAACGCTGGAACGGTGTTCGCCGGCGAAATATACCTCCGGGAGTTCGACGCCCACCTCGAACGCGAGCACGACGAGACGACTGATCTCGATCTCTGGCCGTTTTGATGAACGCCGACGACGAACGCTACTTCGAACGGATCGAATCCCAGCTCGACGAGGCGTTCGCGGTCGCCGAGACCGCACGCGAGACGGGCGGCGATCCGACTCCCGAGATCGAGATCCCGGTGGCGAAGGACATGGCCGACCGCGTGGAGAACATCCTCGGGATCGAGGGCGTCGCCGATCGGGTGCGTGAACTCGAAGGCGAGATGAGCCGGGAGGAGGCCGCCCTCGAACTCGCCACGGACTTCGCTGAGGGCCGCGTCGGCGATTACGAGACCGACGCCGGCAAGATCGAGGGTGCGGTCCGGACCGCAGTCGCGCTCCTCACCGAGGGCGTGGTCGCCGCCCCGATCGAGGGTATCGATCGGGTCGAACTCGCCGCAAATCCCGACGGCTCGGAGTTCGTCCGGGTGTTCTACGCCGGACCGATCCGCTCGGCCGGTGGGACCGCTCAGGCGCTCTCTGTACTCGTCGCGGACTACACCCGCGCACTGCTCGGTCTCGCCGAATACGAGGCCCGTGAGGAGGAAGTCGAACGCTACGCCGAGGAGGTCGACCTCTACGGCTCCGAAACTGGCCTCCAGTACTCCCCGAAAGACGCCGAGACGAAGTTCATCGCCCGGAACTCGCCGGTGATGCTCGACGGCGAGGCCACCGGCCAGGAAGAGGTCTCGGGCTTTCGCGACCTCGAACGGGTGGGGACGAACAACCCACGCGGCGGGATGTGTCTCGTGCTCGCTGAAGGGATCGCCCAGAAGGCCCCGAAGATCGAGCGCTACACGACCGATCTCGACGAGGTGGACTGGCCGTGGCTCGACGACCTGATCGCCGGCACTGTCGGAAAGACCGACGACGGCGACGCCGACGCTACCGAAGACCCCGACGAAGTCGACGACGGCGACGAAACCGACGACGAACCGGAGTCGGCTGCCGACGAGGATTCAGAACCCGACGGTCCGCTCAGGCCCGAGCCCTCGACGAAGTTCCTCCGGGACCTGATCGCCGGCCGGCCGGTGTTCGGCCACCCGAGCGAGGCCGGCGGGTTCCGGCTGCGGTACGGCCGCGCGCGCAACCACGGCTTCGCGACCGCGGGCGTCCATCCGGCGACGATGCATCTCGTCGACGACTTCCTCGCGACCGGCACCCAGTTGAAGACCGAACGGCCAGGCAAGGCCGCCGGCGTCGTCCCCGTCGACTCGATCGAGGGGCCCACCGTCAGACTGGCGAACGGCGACGTCCGCCGGATCGACGACCCCGAGACCGCGCTCGAACTCAGAAACGGGGTCGAGGCCATCCTCGATCTCGGCGAGTACCTCGTCAACTACGGGGAGTTCGTCGAGAACAATCACCCGCTCGCACCCGCCTCCTACACCCACGACTGGTGGATCCAGGAGTTCGACGCGACCGACGCGAACGTCCAAGCGCTCGCGGACTCGACGCGGGTCGACCTCGAACACCCCTCCTCTGAAGAAGCGATCGAGTGGGCGATCGAGTTCGACGCCCCGCTCCACCCCGAGTACACCTACTGCTGGCACGACATCTCGGTCGAGCAGTTCACAACGCTCGCCGATGCGGTCGCGGCGGGAGAACTCGTCGACGGCGAGCTGGCGCTCGAACCCGCGCCCGAAGTCCGTGACGCGCTCGAAGACCTACTCGTTCCGCACAATCAGGCCGCCGACGCACTCCGCGTCGCCGAGTACCAGGCGCTCGTCCGATCCCTCGGATTCGACGAGAACTGTGATCGGACGTGGGACGCTCTCTCCGAGGGGGCGCGCGCGTGGTCGAACGCGATGAAGGCCGCCCGCGAGGTCGCACCGTTCGCGCTCCGCGAACGCGCCCCCACCCGGATCGGTGGCCGGATGGGGCGGCCGGAAAAATCCGAGCAGCGCGAACTCTCGCCCGCGGTCCACACCCTGTTTCCGATCGGCGAGGCCGGCGGCAACCAGCGCGACGTGAGCAAAGCGGCCGAGTACGTCCACGACGACGTCGGGGAGCGCGGTGTCGTCCCGGTGCAGGTCGGCCGGCGTGAGTGCGTCGACTGCGGCGAGCAGAGCTACGAGACCAGATGCCCCGACTGCGGCGGCGTCACCGAGCCGCGCTACGAGTGTCGCGACTGCGAGATCGCGGTCGAACCCGACGAGTCGGGGCGGGCCGAGTGCCCGCGCTGCGGCAGTGAGGCAACCCCGACCGAGTGGCGCACGGTCGACATCCGCGAGGAGTTCCACGACGCGCTCGACGCGGTCGGTGAGCGCGAGAGCGCCTTCGACATGGTGAAAGGCGTGAAGGGGTTGACCTCGAAGCTCAAAACGCCCGAACCGATGGAGAAGGGCGTCCTGCGCGCGAAACACGGCGTTTCGTCGTTCAAGGACGGCACAGTCAGGTACGACATGACCGACCTTCCGGTGACGAGCGTCCGTCCTGCCGAACTCGACGTCTCGGTCGATCAGTTCCGCGAGCTCGGCTACCACGAAGACATCGACGGCCAGCCGCTCCATCATGCCGACCAGCTGGTCGAACTCCGGGTTCAGGACGTCGTGCTCTCGAACGGTGCGGCCGAGCATCTCCTCCGAACGGCGGATTTCGTCGACGACCTCTTGGAGAAATACTACGGCCTCGATACTTTCTACGACTTCGACGATCGCGACGACCTCGTGGGCGAACTCGTTTTCGGGATGGCCCCCCACACCTCGGCGGCGGTCGTTGGGCGGGTCGTCGGCTTCACGAGCGCCGCCGTTGGCTACGCTCATCCGTACTTTCACGCCTCGAAGCGACGCAATTGTGACGGCGACGAGGATTGTGTCATGCTGTTGATGGACGGGCTGTTGAACTTCTCGAAGGAGTACCTGCCCGACAAGCGGGGTGGGCGGATGGACGCGCCGCTGGTGATGTCCTCACGGATCGATCCCGCCGAAATCGACGACGAGGCGCACAACATGGACGTGGTCGAGCGCTACCCCCGCGAGTTCTACGAGTCGACCCTCGAGATGGCGGATCCCGGAAGCGTCGACATCGAGATCGCCGAGGAAAGTATCGGCACCGACACGGAGTACACTGGCTTTCGCCACACCCACGACACCTCGAACCTCGCGCTCGGGCCGTCGCTGTCGGCGTACAAGACCCTGGGCGCGATGACCGAGAAGATGGACGCCCAGCTCGAACTCGCCAGAAAGCTCCGCGCCGTCGATGAGACCGACGTCGCCGAGCGCATCATCGAGTACCACTTCCTCCCCGACCTCATCGGCAATCTCAGAGCGTTCTCGCGCCAGGAGACCCGGTGTCTCGACTGCGGTACCAAGTACCGCCGGATGCCGCTCACGGGCGAGTGCCGGGAGTGCGGCGGCGGCGTGAACTTGACTGTCCACGAGGGATCGGTGAAGAAGTACATCGACACCGCCACTCGGGTCGCCGAAGAGTACGGTACTCGCGACTACACCAAACAGCGCCTCGAAGTGCTCGATCGAACCTTGGAGAGTGTTTTCGAAAATGATAAGAACAAGCAGAGCGGGATTGCCGATTTCATGTAAACGAACCTTTTTACTTCGGGGGTTCGCGCTCGCTCACTTCGTTCGCTCGCGCTCAACCCCTCGCAAAAACGTTCATGAAAAACACCCGCTTGTTCGCGCTCCGCGCTCACTCGCGGTAGAACTGCTGGCGCTTTCCGCACTGCCACCGCTGACCGCAAACCGCAACCGCACCGTAGAGAAGCCCTCGGTCGCTCCGCTCCCTCGCCCTTCATCCGCCAGGCCCGCACCACCCCGCAACCGCACAGCACTGCCGAACCCCCTGACACCCGGGGCGGACTCGTTCTTTCGAGCCGTCGGTACAACCAGCGCAAGTGTTTATTACCGCTGCTGCCCAAGTCTATGGGCATGAGTGACATGGGTGAAGAACACGTCAGAGCGTCCGACGGCCGGCGGCTGCGCTTCGAGCAGACGGTGTACGACGAGCACGGCGAGGAGTTGGGAACGATCCGCGGGTTCGACGACGACGGGTTTTACGTGACGGCGGAGGAGGGTATCGTCCCGCTCGAAACCGAACACTCCCGAGGTGCCACGCCAGGCGCGGGCGAGATGGACCTCATGTGGCGATGTTGGGAGTGTGGCGAGGTCGGCAAGATCGACGACATCCCCGAGGAATGCCCGTCCTGCGGCGCACCGAAGGAAGACATCTATTACTGGACCGAGGATTAGCTCCATCGAATGGAGATCGTCGTCTTCGGTGCCGGCAGCCTCGGCAGCCTCGTCGGCGGCCTGTGCGCCCGCGAGCACCGCGTAACTCTCGTCGGACGCGATCCTCACATCCGGGCAGTCCGCGATTCTGGCCTCCACGTCGGCGGTGCGTTCGATTTCACCGTCCGTCCGGCCGCACGTACTGATCCACCTCCTGCTGCCGACCTCGCGCTGGTGACGGTCAAGGCGTTCGACACCGACGATGCTGCCCGCGCGCTCGCCGACTGTGACCTCGACACCGTCTGCTCGCTCCAGAACGGTCTCGGCAACGAGGAAGCCCTCGCCACGCATCTCGACGGCGTTCTCGCGGGAACCTGCACCTACGGCGCGCGATTCGTCGAACCGGGCCGCATCGACTGTACCGGGATCGGCGAGGTCGCGCTCGGCACACCCGACGGCGGTCGCTCGGCACGGGCCGAGCGGGTCGGCCGCGCGCTCCGAGCGGCGGGGATCGAGACCACCGTCGCCGACGACATGCCCCGCCGGCTCTGGAAGAAGCTCGCGGTCAACGCGGGTATCAACCCCACGACCGCGCTCGCACGGGTCGAAAACGGTGCGCTCGCCGCCGATCCACTCCACGGAATCGCCTGCGAGGCTGCCCGTGAGACCGCTCGTGTCGCGCGCGAGCAGGGGATCGATCTCGGGGACGGCGAAGCCGCCGCGGCGCTCGACGCGGTCGTCGGGGCCACTGCCGCGAACTCCTCCTCGATGCTGCAGGACGTGCGTGCGGGCCGGCGGACCGAGATCGACGCGATCAGCGGGGCCGTCGTTGACCGCGCCAGTAGTCCTGTGCCGGTAAGCCAAACACTCGCTGGGCTGGTTCGAGCCTGGGAAACCGCCGAGCGGTAGTCCCGCTCGCCCCGATCGCTTCGATCACTCGATATATCCCAAATCTTCGAGGCGCTGCTTCGCGTCGTCGCCCATCCCCGAGAGCACCGCGTCGTCCTCGACATCGGTCCACGCCTCGCGGTCGGTCTCGAACTCACTGAGGGCGGTTTCGAGGTCTTCGATCACGGGGTCGTCGGTATCGCGGATGTTCTCGGTCTCGCCGGGGTCCTCGTCGAGCCGGTAGGCCTCGTCCGCGATCCGCTCGTTGTGGATGTACTTGCCCGCAGGCCGGCGAGCCGCCCGCATCCGGGAGTAAAACCGCGAGTTCTTCGGGAGGTCGATCCCCGCGTCGCTCGCTTTCCCCTCCAGTTGGTTGAGCTCGACCACCGGGCGGTAGTACTCCACGAACGCGTTCGGCTCGTCGCGGAACCCCTCACCGAGCAGCGACCGCTCGGGATCGAGCGGCACGCCCTCCCCCTCCGCCCCGGCGTGATCGAGCACGGTGTGGTACAGGTCGATGAGTTCGACCTGCTCGTCGTACCGGCCCGGATCGAGGTCGGGATGTTTGACCATGAGCGGGACGTTCACGATCGGGTCGTACACGCCGAACTCGTGGCCGTAGAGGTCGTGTTCGCCGTGGAGTTCGCCGTGATCGGCACAGACCACTACGAGAGTGTCCTCCCACTCGCCGTTCGCCCGCATCCACGAGAATAACCTGTGGAGCTGGTCGTCGACGTGGTGGATCTCGGCGTCGTACAGTCCACCGATTGCCTCCCACTCGTCGTCGTCGATGTCGCGCGCGCCGGCGTTGTACTCCTTCGAGTTCTGGCAGACAGCGGTGGAGTCGACACCGGGGGCGAATTTTTCTCGGTGTTCGTCGGGCGGGTGGTAGGGGAGGTGGGCGTCCATCAGATTGACGAACGAAAAGTACGGCTCGTCGGTCCCGTCGATGAACTCGATCGTCTGATCGATCACTGCGGGCGTCTTCGAGTCCGCGCCGCCGCCGCTCGCGAGGTGTTCGTGGATCGCGTTGCCGACGCCGACGAGCCAGTCCGCGACCTGCCGGAGGCGCTCGCTGTCGTTCATCGTCTTCCACGCCCGCGCGAGCGGCCCCGAGAGGAACTCGCCGGGCATCACTTCGAAGAAGTTGTCTTGACGATCGAACCCGTCGGTGAGGTGGGTGTAGGGGGTGATCCACGCGTTCGAGGAGTAACACGAGCTCGTGTGGGTGGCCGAAAGCGACTCGGCGAGGGTCGTGGCGTCTTCGAGATACGGGTTTTCTTGGGTCGCGCCGTGATCGCCGGGATACAGTCCCGTGAACATCGAGGCGTGGACGGGAAGCGTCCACGGCGCTGGCGCGACTGCCTGCTCGAAGACGGCGGCCTCCTCGGCGAACCGTTCGAGTCCGGGCGTTGTCTCGCGGTCGTAGCCATAGCAGGAGAGGTGGTCCTTCCGGACCGTGTCCATGACGACGAACAGGACGTTCCGGTTCGACGCGCGATCGCTCATACATACCCGTCGCCGTCCCCGCGCATAAATACACGCCGTTCGCGCGTCGCCATCGGATGAACGAGAGCGGTGTCAGCACACCGATGGCTCCGTTCGTTCTCTCGATCGGGACCGACGTGGCACCCGCAAACACGGCGCTTAACATTCTATGTGGAGTATCCGTGGCCATGTTGGCACAGACGGTCGCGACGACCGAGATCGACCTGCTTATCGTGTTCATGATCGCCGCCGGTGTCGGCATCTTCGTCGCGAAGGTCGGTCGGTTTCCCTACACCATCGCGCTCCTGATCGCGGGCTTTGGGATCTCCGTGATTCAGACCGTGACCGGGATCGATCTGTTCCCCTTCGAGCTCTCACACGATCTCATTCTGCTGGCGCTCCTGCCGCCGCTGCTGTTCGAGGGGGCGGCGACGACCGATATCAACTCGTTCCGAGCGAACCTCGTTCCGATCCTCGCGATGGCCGTTCCCGGCCTCGTGGTTTCGGTGCTCGCGCTCGGGTTCGTCGGCCAGCTCGCGTTCGGGTTCCCGCTGTTGATCTCGCTGTTGTTCGCTGCGATGATCCTGCCGACCGATCCGGTGAGCGTGCTCGCGCTGTTCAAGGAGCTCGGCGCGCCCGAGCGGCTCTCCACGCTGGTCGAGGGTGAGAGCCTGCTGAACGACGGGGTCGGCGTCGTGATCTTCACCGCGCTGCTCGCGCTCGCCGAGGAAGCACAGCAGTCCGGCACGCCGGCTGCGGAGCTGTTGACACCCTCTCGGATCGGGTCGACCGTGCTCGACATCGCGATCTCGAGCGGTGGTGGACTCGTCGTCGGGCTCGTCGCCGGCTACGCCGTCTACCGCGTGATGGTCAACCTGGACGAGCACATGACCGAGATCGTGCTCACCCTCATCTTGACCTACGGAAGCTTTCTGCTGGCCGAACACTACTTCCACGTCTCGGGCGTGATCGCGACGGTCGTTGCGGGGCTGCTCATCGGCAACCGTGGCGCGGAGCACGCGATGAGTCCCCAGACCAAGCTCTCGGTGTTCAACACGCTCGAAACGGCTGCGTTCATCACCAACACGTTCATTTTCGTCGCGATCGGCGCGACCACGCCGGTTCGGAACCTCGTCCAGTACGCGGGTCCGATCCTGATCGCGATCCCGCTCGTCCTGGCCGCGCGCGCCGTGGCGGTCTACCCGCTCACCGCGATCGCGAACCAGGTCACCGACCGGAAGGTCCCCCTGAACTACCAGCACGTGATGCTCTGGGGCGGCCTCCACGGCTCGATCCCGATCGCGCTCGCACTGGGGCTGGATGCGTCCGGCCTCGGGGGACCGCTGGTGACTAAGCTGAAGGCGATGGTGTTCGGGGTCGCCGCGTTCAGCCTCGTGGTCCAGGGACTCTCGATGGCGGGACTGCTCGATCGGCTCGGTATCGTCACCCAGTCGGACGACGAACGCCTCTACGAACTCCTCAGCGGCCGCGAACGGGCGACCGACGCTGCGCTCGAAGCCGCCAAAAACCTCCACCGGCGTGGGGACATCCCGGGCAACGTCTACGAGGACTTCACCGCGGAGTACGAGCGCGAGCAGGACGACCTCCACGAGGCGATCTCACAGCTGATGCGGGAGAACCCCGAACTCCGGCGCGAGGAGCTGCTGGTCGGCGAACGCCGACTGCTCCAACGCGAGAAGGGCGCGATCCAGGACGCGATGCGCGACGGCGTCATCGCCGACGACATCGGCGATCGACTGCTCGAAGAGGTCGATCTCAAGCTCGATCGTGTCAACGACGGTCGTAGCACGGTCGACGAACGCGAGGAGAACTACGAGGAGTTCTGGCGAACCCAGGCCAACGAGTTCGGGCTCGACGTCGACCCTCGGCGCGAAGGCGCGGACGACTGACTCGGCCGGGTTGCGACGCTCTCCGTCGTGCCGTGAAAAACGATCGATGGCGAATCGGGGAACGCGCTCGGCGGTCTCAGAACGGGGCTTCGGGTCCTTCGTCGTCGTCACCGCCGCCCTCGCCGGGGAAGGATGGACTCATCCCGCCGCCGCCGAAGCCGGCGTCGCCCGCGCCGCCGCCGTCCATCCCGGTCGAGGCGTTGACCTGCTCGATCTCGGGGATCTCCTTGACCATCCGGCTCTTGATCGCCTGGATCGTCATCGGCGAGATCCCACAGCCCGAGCAGGCACCGCCGAGCGCGACCGTGACCTCGCCGGTCTCGCGGTCGAGGTCCTGAATCGCGGCGCTGCCGCCGTGCATCTGGATCTGGGGGAAGTTCCGGCGCAGGAAGTTCGAGATCTCCTCGCGCAGGTCGTCGTCGCTCCCCTGTGTTTCCGTGCTCATGATCGTGTTTCACGGTACGGTGGCTGTCTTCTTAGGCTTTTGGACTCCCGTCATCGAGCCCAAAAACCGCCATGAGCTCCGTTTCGAGCGTCTCGACGTACTCCGCGAGAACGCGGTCGAGTTTCTCCTCGTCGACCACCACGCCGGTAACGCGCTTGGCGGGATCGTCGGGGAGATCGATCCTGAATCCCCCGTTTCCATCGGTTTCGCCGTTCCCGTCGGCCGCGTCGTAGAACGGCTCGCTCTCGTTCAGCACCTGCTGGTCGATCGCGTGGACGAGATTGGAGTCGTAGCGCTCGCCCATCTGCTCGAAGGCGTTTCGATATGCGGTCTGGAGTTCGGGGAAGTAGTGCTCGTACTTGTCCTCGAACTTTGCGGGACTGAACTCGGTCATGGTCGGTTCGTCGGGCGGGACGGACTAAAGCCAGGCGATCGGTGGGCTGAGTCGCGCTCATGTCCGACGACTCACCCTCTGCGTTCCACAATCGATTTGTGACCCGTGGATGACCGATCGGTATGGATCCGCGCGTCCGCGAGCACGCTGACGTTCTCGTCGAACACTGCTGTGACGTGACTGCCGATGACAACGTCCTGATTCACGCCCCGCCGGCGGCCGAGGATCTCGTGGTCGCGCTCTACGAACGCCTCGGCGAGCGCGGCGCACGACCCGCGCTCCACTGGTCGAGCGGGCGAGCCGGACGGGCGTACGCCCGGGCGATGGACCCCGACGAGTACCGCACCGCCGACCACACGCTCGCCGAGATGGAAGAAACCGATGTCGTGTTCATGATCGGCGGATCGCGAAACACCGCCGAAACCAGCGACGTGGCTCCCGAGATGAGCGCCGCACGGGGCCGGGCCCACGAACCGATCTTCAAGGAACGCCTCGACAAACAGTGGGTCATCACCCAGCATCCGACGGCTGGCAACGCACAGAAAGCCGAAATGAGCACCGAAGCCTACGAGGAGTTCGTCTACCGCGCGGTGAACAAAGACTGGGACGCCCAGCGCGAACTCCAGGCACAGATGGTCGAGATCCTCGATCCCGCCGAGGAGGTCCGGATCGTCTCGGGCGAGACCACCGACATCACGATGTCGATCGACGGGATGGACGCCGCGAACGACGACGGCGAGATGAACATGCCCGGCGGCGAGGCGTTCACCGTCCCGGTACCAGACTCGGTCGCTGGCGAAGTCCGCTTCGACAAGCCGCTCCTCCGGAGCGGTCGGGAGATCGAGGACGCCTTCCTCCGGTTCGAGGGCGGGAGGGTGGTCGACCACAGCGCCGAAAAGAACGAGGAGCTGCTGACGTCGATCCTCGACACCGACGAGGGTGCGCGCCGGCTGGGCGAACTCGGGATCGGGATGAACCGCGACATCGATCAGTTCACGTACAACATGCTGTTCGACGAGAAGATGGGCGACACCGTCCACATGGCAGTCGGGGACGCCATTGGCGAGTGCGTCCCCGAAGACGCCGAGAAAAACGAGAGCGCTCAGCACGTCGACATGATCGTGGACATGAGCGAGGATTCGCGAATCGAAGTCGACGGCACGGTTGTCCAGCGCGACGGAACCTTCCGGTTCGAAGACGGCTTCGAGGGATAACGATCGTCGAGGATGGGGATACTGGGAAAATCGCTCTCAAAACTGCCGCTGACCTGACTCAAACGAGAACCACAACCACAACCGCACCGCAACCACAACCGCACCGCAACCGCAACCGCAACCACACCGCGACAGCCACATACCTCCCCAACCGACTGCGCTCCTCGCTCCCTTCGGTCGCTGCGGTGCTCATCTCTCGCGCGAATCGCGCACTTCGTGCGCTCCCGCGCGCCGACCGTGCCAGTTTCGGTCGAAGATATCGCCCCGGCCGAGTCCTTCGAGTGGTTGAATTTCAATAGTCGAAATCCGGGTTCCGAAAACGGTTTGCACGGTCCAGACGGGGTTCGCGTATGGACCCCCGCATCCGTGAGCACGCCCAGCTCGTCGCCGACGCCGTCGACCTCTCGGCGGGCGACGACTTCGTGATCAAATCCGAACCCCCGGCCGACGACCTCGTTACTGCGCTCTACGAGATCGCCGGCGAGCGGGGTGCGAACCCGCTCGCGATCCGGACGAATCGGAGCGGCCGGGCGATCCGGGCGTATCTCCAGGCGGCAGACGAGTCCGGCGTCGAGTTCGAGACGCCGGGCCACCAGCAGGCGTTGATCGAGGACGCCGACTGCCACGCCGTCATTCGAGCCCACCAGAACGTGACCGAACTCGGCGACGTCGCCAGTGAGACCAACGCGGCCTACGAAAGCGCCCACAGCCCGATCCTCGACGAGCGTCTCGGCGATCGCTGGACGCTGACTCAGTATCCGACTCCCGCGAACGCCCAGCTCGCCGAGATGAGCACCGAGGCCTACGAGAACTTCGTCTACGACGCCATCCTGAAGGACTGGGACGAACAGGAACGATTCCAGGCACAGATGGTCGAGATCCTCGACCCCGCCGAGGAGGTCCGGATCGTCTCGGGCGAGGGTACTGATGTACGGATGTCGGTCGCGGGCAACCACACGATCAACGACACGAACACCAACAACCTCCCCGGCGGCGAGGTGTTCACCGCACCCGTTCCCGACTCCGTTGAGGGAGAGGTTCACTTCGACAAGCCGGTCTACCGCCGCGGCAGCGAGATCACCGACGTCCGGCTGACCTTCGAGGACGGGAGGGTGGTCGAATACAGCGCCGAGAAGAACGAGGATCTCCTGACGTCGATCCTCGACACCGACGAGGGCGCGCGCCGGCTGGGCGAGCTCGGGATCGGGATGAACCGCGACATCACCGAGTACACCTACAACATGCTGTTCGACGAGAAGATGGGCGACACCGTCCACATGGCGGTCGGACGGGCCTACGAGGCGAACGTCGGCGAGGAGAACGAACAGAACGAGAGCGCCCAGCACGTCGACATGATCGTGGACATGGGCGAGGATTCGCGGATCGAAGTCGACGGCGAGATCGTCCAGCGCGACGGAACCTTCCGGTTCGAGGACGGATTCGAGGAGTAGCGCCCGTTAGAACCCCTCGACGTGCGGCCGCAGGTCGAGTTCGAGCGTCCACGCACTCTCGTCTTGCTCGACGAGATGCCAGTAGCTCTCGGCGATGGCGTCGGGATCGAGGTACTCCTCCGAACTCTGGACCTCGCGTTCGGGCGGTCGGATGCCGCCGTCGATGACGACGTGGGCGACGTGGATGCCCTCGGGGCCGAGGTCGCGCGCCATCGACTCGGCCATCCCCCGGACCGCGAACTTGCCCGCCGAGAACGCGAGCGCGCCGTCGTTGCCTCGTACTGAGGAGGTCGCACCGGTGAAGATCACCGTGCCGCCGTCCTCGTCGAGCATGTCCTCGACGGCCTCCTGCGAGCAAAGAAAGCCACCGCGCGCGCCGACCGCGAGCGCCTGGTCGAACTCCTCTACTGAGAGGTCTCGTAGCCCCTTCCATGCGCCGCCGCTGGCGTGGTTCACGAGTACGTCCACGGGGCCGAATGCCTCACGGACGGTCTCGAAGCCCTCTGCGACCGCCTCCGGATCGGTGATGTCGGTCGGCACCGCGAGCGCGTTCCCGGCTGTTTCGTCGAGTTCGTCGGCGAGCTCCTCGACGAATTCCTCTGAGCGAGCGAACAGCCCGATCTTGCAGCCCTCCGCCCCGAACTTCCGGGCGATCGACGTGCCGAGGCCCGGGCCGACGCCCGCAATAACGACTGTGCGTGTCATACTCGAACCAGCAGGCGAGCGGACAAAACCGTTTGGCGGCTGGCGGTGTGGTGGCGGTGCCTGGCGGATGAAGGGCGAGGGAACGAACGGAGTGAGTGACCGAGGGCTCGGGCGGTGCTGTGCGGTTGCGGGGCGGCGCGGAGAGCGCCAACAATTCTACCGCGAGCGACCGCAGGGAGCGAGCGGGCTGACGACTGACCGAAGGGAAGGAGGAGGCTTTTGGTCCAGATTTTGCCAGCGGAGCGAGCGCTAGCGAGCGGAGCGCAGCAAAAGGTGGACGGGCACGACGGGATTTGAACCACGGTCGTTCCACTCGCTTCGCTCGTTTCACTCCCTGATTCAAATCCCGCGTCCGTCGTTCGTCACGCCTCGCTGTCGCTCGGCGATGACTCACGGGCACGACGGGATTTGAACCCGCGACCGTTTGGTTAGAAGCCAAACGCTCTTTCCGGACTGAGCTACGTGCCCCGCTCGGGGATTCGCGCCGTCAGTGAAAAGCAGTCGGGTCTGGTGCGGAACGCTTACCCCCGTCTCCGGCCAACCGGCGCTCAATGGGAGTCATCGGAATCGTCGGGCTGCCGGGCAGCGGCAAGAGCGAGGCCGCGACCGTCGCCCGCGAGGCGGGGGTGCCCGTCGTGACGATGGGCGACGTCATTCGACGCGAGTGTCGCGATCGTGACCTCGATCCCGCGACACACCACGGCGAGGTGGCGAGTGCGCTTCGTGAGGAGGGGGGACTGGAAGCGATCGCCGAGCGTTCGCTGCCGATCATCGAGGACGCACTCGACGACGCCGACACCGTCCTGGTCGACGGCATCCGCTCCGACGTTGAGGCAACACGTTTCGAGACGGCGTTCGGTGAGGCGTTCACGCTCGTGGCGATCGAGGCCCCCTTCGAAATCAGAGCCGAGCGGATCGACGCCCGGGGGCGCGACACCCCGGCCGCGGCGGGCGGCGAGAGCCTCGAAGCGCGCGACGAGCGCGAACGTGGGTTCGGGATGGACGACGCGATCGCGGACGCCGATCTCCGGATCGCGAACATCCACTCGCTCGACACGTTCCACGAGCGGATTCAGGCGCTACTCGATGGACGGACGGACGTGATCGGCGCTGAGCGGGGGACCGAGTCGTGATCTACCGCGTCGACGTGCAGATCACTGCGCCGGTGCGCGACACCGAGGTCACGGATCGGGTCGTCGACGCGGTCGCGAACCTCTTTCCCGAAGCCGACATCGAGCGCGAACCGGGCGAGATCCGTGCCGAAACACACTCGCTCGATCGATTTTCCGAACTCCTCCACCGTCAGGCAATCCTCGACTCCGCCCGGAGCGAGTTCTTCGGCGGCCGTCAGGGCGAAACGGTCTCTTTCGACTTGAAGAAACAGGCCGCCTTCGAGAGTGTGGTCAACTTCGCGGTCGGTGAACCGAGCGAACTCGGCGAGATCCACGTCCGGGTGCGGGTCCACGAGCCGTCGGTTGAGGAATACGTCGATCACGTCGCGCCGTCGACCGAAGACGGGACGCCAGTTACCGACGATCCGTAGCACGGTCCGCGCTCGTCTCGTCGAACCCGCTGACGAAGATCGCCAGCCACTCGCTCGCGTCGCGCTTCCGCCGCACTTCGACCGTCTCGACCCACTTCACCCACTGGAACCCGCGCCGGCCAGGCGCGACGAGCCGGAGGGGGAAGCCGTGACCATGAGAGAGCCGCTCGCCATCGACGTGGGTCGCGAGCAGTGCGTCGCGGGCTTCCTCGATCGGCAGGCTCCAGCGATACCCCGTCACCGATCGGAACGAGATCCACTGCGCCTCGTCCGTCGGTTCGGCGCTATCGAGGAGGTCGCCGACTCGAACGCCCCGCCAGTCGTGTGTCGAGTACCAGCCGCTGGTGCAGTCGAGCACCGTGCGGCGGCCTGCGTCCGAATCGAGCGCTCCACCGTCGAACGCGAGTTCGCGCCCGACCCGGCCGCCGACCTGGAGCTGCCAGTCGTCGGGATCGATCGGATCGGGATCGTCGGCGACCCAGCTCGTGACCGGGAACGCGTTGCCCTCGCCGCTGCCGTCCTCACGCGACCCGGTGAATCGGTGATCCGCGCCCGCGAGCCCGAACAGCTGATTGGCCTCACGCTGGAGCCGCCACGTCAGCGCGCCGAATCCCACGACCGCGAGTCCGCTCAGCGTGGTTCGCCGCCCCGCGAAATCGTCGGTATTCGGGGCGCGAAATCGTCCGCGGAGGTGGACGAGCACGAGTGGCACCACGAGTACCCCGAGTGCCATGTGGACGAACAGTAGCGTCCACGGCCCGACGCCGAGGCGGCCGCCGAACGCCCAGTACGCCCCGGTGGCGAGCGCCGCGATGGCGACGATCCCCAGCAGAATCGAGAGCGGGGTGTGTCGATCCCACGCCACTCGATTGGTCATCCGATGGCGTACCCGCCGGAGCTTCCAGAACAGCAAGAGAACGAGCGAGAGCCCGCCGATCCCGTGGGTCACGAACACCCACGCGTCGCCGGTGCGTCCCGACACGAGACCGAGCAGGCCGGTGGCGACCGCGAAGCAGACGGCGCCGAGGATCGACCAGTCGACCAGGCGCGGCGGGAGTTCGAAACGCGACCCCATCGTTTGGGATACGGGCTCCAGGCGGTTGAGCCCTGCGTCCACTCGTGACGGACGAGCCTCTCAGCCGTACGACCGCTCGGCGACCGTCTCTCCGGCCCCGTTCCGCACCGTCACCGTGTCGCCGTCGTTGTTCCAGACGGCCCCCGACGCACCCCAGTACAGCTTGCTCGCGGTGTTCGCACCGTCCCCCGTGTGGAGCGTAACTCGCTCGCCTGGTCCGAGCGTGAACCCGCTGGGAAGCGTATAGGTATGGTCGGCGGCGTCGCTCACGGTCCAGCCGCCGAGATCGATGCGTGTCTCTTTTCGATTCTCGAATACGATCCGTTCCTCGTTGCGGTTCGCGTTGTCGTTGCCCGGCGCGTCCGCGTCGATCTCGGCGATCACGAGCCCACCCGGCTCCGTCCGAACCCTGGTCGACGGTTCCGGTTCGTCCTCGTCAGTCGCGCACCTCCAGAGTCCGATTCCCTCCTGCCTCGCGCGCGCTTCGGCCCGGTCGAACCGCTCGCGACCCACAAACGAACTCTCGTACACCCGGGCGTACCCCTCGTCGACGAGGCGATAGTTGAGGCTGATCCCGTCGTGGCGGACGAACGCCAGCAGCCGGTCGTAGCGGTCGCGGCGGTCGCCGCCGACCACGAGTCGTACCTGTTCGTCCGCGAGGGTCCGTTCGACGAACGCGCTCGCGTTCCGGCCCGCGTCCCGGAGACAGGCGCTCCCTGCTTCGGTGTCGGGAATCCCCTCGAACTCCGGCGGATCGTTCGCGACGTGGACTTCCGGGGTGTCGACACCGAGCAGCCGGACCGTGTCGATCGTGCCGTTCGAATAGCGGACCTCGATGGTGTCGCCGTCGACGATCCTGGTGACGGTCGCTGCCCGTCCCTTCGCCTGCTCGACGGTCGTTCCGGCTGGCACGGTCGTTTCCGGGACGGTCGTGACGTCCTGCGTTTCGGCTGGCGACTCCGTGGGTTCGGTCGCCCCTGGCGTCGTTCCTGCACAGCCAGCGAGCACGACACAAACGACAAGAACCCACGCGAGGCGGTGCATATCCACACGATCGCGTCATCACTTCTAAACCTTCGGGAGACTTTCGGCGGGCCCGTCTCGGGTTCAGACCACGATCTGGACGATCCCGAACAACACGAGCACGCCGAGCACGTCACAGACGTTCGTCACGACTGGGATCACGATGTCGTCGGGATCGAGTTCGAACCGGTAGGCGGCGTAGGTCGCCACGACGGTGACGGCGACGGCGAGAACAGAAAGCACCGCACCGCTCGCGGTCGCGATCACTACTACCGTCGCAAGCGCGAGGCTCGATCCGGCAGTGAGCGCAGTGAGTACCCACGCACCAGCGCCGACGACCGGAAAGACGGTGAGCGCGAGCCCCACGGTGGCGACGGCGTTGCCCGCGAGGGTGTCGTCGGTCGGCGAAAAGGAGAGCGTGCCGAGGTGGAAGGCGGTCGAGAGCCGCGCGGCGAGCACGCTCCCCAGATTGCCTGCCGTGCCGATCGTGACCGGAACGAGCACGAGCAGCGCGGGGTAGCGGAGCAGGGTGGCTTCGAACGACCCGAGCACGAACCCGCTGCCGAGCTCGACGAGTGTGAGAACAGTTAAAACGGGCAACAGCGCCCGCGTGATCGCCCGGAACGACCACTCGGTCGGCACTCAGCCACCCCCGAGCGCGAGCACGATCCGCACCGCGAGCAACAGGTAGGCGATCCCGAACACGTCGCCCGTGGTGGTGACGAGCGGCCCGACCAGCGTATCGGGGTTGTACCCCCGCCGGTAGCCCGCGAACACCGCGAGCACGACCACCGTCGAGAGCGTCACGCCC
The DNA here is from genome assembly GCF_028617175.1 of Halococcus sp. PRR34. Classification (NCBI taxonomy): domain Archaea; kingdom Methanobacteriati; phylum Methanobacteriota; class Halobacteria; order Halobacteriales; family Halococcaceae; genus Halococcus; species Halococcus sp. PRR34. The sequence goes on from NZ_JAQJDA010000003.1 coordinate 78,989, forward strand.
GAGAGCAGCCCGGCGAGCACCGCGATCCCGACGAGTGTGGTGAGCGGCGCGGGCGACGCCGAGAGACTCCACAACACCGCGTAGGCCGCGGTCGCGGCGAACGCACTCGCGAGCAATCCGTTCGCGATCGACGCCGCGACCGCCGACCGGAGCCGGGGATCGCCGCCGCGCACCCGTGGCTCGACGAGTCCCTGGTGAAGTGCGGTGGCGATCCGCGCGCCGAGCGAGCTGTAGACGTTGCCCCGGGTCGCGAGTAGCGCGGGCACGAGCACGAGGAGTCCCGGGACCGCTTCGAGTTCGCTTCGCATCCCGCCGAGGACCACGCCCGCGAGAAGGCCGCCGACGAGGCTCGCCGACAGCGCCGGCAGTGCCTCGCGGTAGGCTTCGCGTGCGACCTCGGCGACGCTCATTGGCGTGTCGATACCCGCCGGGAACAAAAATCGGTTCCATCCGCGTGCGACAGCCGACGAGTGTCGTTCGGTTGGACGCCAATACATCTATTACAGTGAGACACGTAGTACAGCCGTGTCGATAGACATCGAACGGTTCGAGGACGAGGATGCGGACGCCCTCGACCGGACCAACGCCGAGCGCGTCGTTGGCTTTCTCGCAACCAACGACGACCGTGCGTGGACGCAGTCAGAAATCAGCGATCGAACGGGTGTCAAACGCGGATCGATCGGTCCGGTGTTGAGTCGCCTCCACGACCGCGGACTGGTCCGCCATCGTGGCCGATTCTGGGCGATCACCGACGACGAGGAACGCCTCACGGGGGCGATAGCGCTTCACCGCATCACCGAATCCCTCGACGAACGGTACGGGAGCGAGAATCGAGAGGCGTGGCTGGAACACGCTGCGGACGACGGAACGACCGAATGAGCCACGACCGCGGCGATGTCGTGTGGAGCGATGACCCGTTCAAAGACGGAACGGCCGGCCGCCCGTGGCTCGTGTTGAACGACGACACCCATCCGTTCGGCGACGAACAGCACATGGCCGTCGCGCTCTCGACCAGCGGCCACGACGCCGCGCTCCCGATTCGAGAGGACGACTGGGTCGAGGGTGGAACACCGAAACGAAGCTACGTGCTCCCGTGGGCGATTCACTCGCCACGACGAGCGGACGTCACCCATCGCCAGGGCCACCTCGCCGATGCTATCGTTGACCGAACCGCCGAGGAACTCCTGACGTACATCGAACCCGGAGCGTAGCGCCTCAGCCGAACGGCCCGCCACCGCCGCCCATGCCACCCATGCCGCCGCCGCCCTCGCCCTCCATCCGCTTCATCATCCGCTGCATGTCGGCGTCACCCATTCCCTGGAACTGCTTCAGGGTCTGCTCCATCATCCGGTGTTGTTCGAGGAGTTCCTGCACGCGTTCCTCGGGCTGGCCGCTGCCGCGCGCGATCCGACGGGTCTGGCTCGCGCCCACGGAACGAGGATTTTCCAGCTCGTTCTCGGTCATCGAGTCCATCACGATGTCGAAGCTCCGCATCCGGTCCTGGGTGACGTCCATCGCGTCGTCGGGGAGCTGATCCTTGAGCCCGCCGCCCAATCCAGGGATCATGTCGAGAACCTGATCGAGGGGCCCCATCTTGTTCATCGCGTCCATCTGGTGGCGCATGTCCTTCAGGGTGAACTGCCCATCCAGGATGTCCTCGGGGTCCCAGTCCTCCTCGTCGGTGTCGGTGTCGGCCATCGCGCGCTCGACCCGCTCGGCGAGCTGCTTGAGGTCGCCCATCCCCAGCAGTCGGGAGATGAACCCGTCGGGTTCGAAGCGCTCGACGTCTTGGACCGTCTCGCCCGTCCCGAGAAACGCGATCGAGGAGTCGGTCTCGTTGACCGCGGTCAGCGCGCCCCCACCCTTCGCGGTCCCGTCGAGCTTGGTGATGGCGACGCCGTCGATCCCGATGGCCTCCTCGAAGCGCTGTGCTTGGTCCTTCGCTCCCTGGCCCAACGCCGCGTCCATCACGAGCAGGCTCCGATCCGGCTCCACGACCGCGTCGATCTCCTGGATCTCGTCGATCAGCCCCTCCTCCAAAGCGTGGCGGCCCGCGGTGTCGACGATGTGGATGTCGGCCTCTTCGGTCGCCGCGAGGCCCTCGCGGGCGATTTCGACGGGGTCGTCGGCGTCGGGATCGCCGTAGAAGGTGACCTCCGCGCGCTCGGCCATCTCCTTCGCCTGGTCGTACGCGCCTGGCCGGAAGGTGTCGGTCTGGATCACCGCGGGACGCAGCCCCTTCTTCGAGAACCACCACGCCATCTTCGCCGCGGTCGTGGTCTTCCCCGAGCCCTGGAGCCCGGCGAGCAGAATCGTCTGCGATTCGAGGGGGAGGTCCGTGCTCTCGCCGACGAGCTCGACCATCTCCTCGTAGACGATCCGGAGGACGAAATCCCGGGCCGTCGTGCCGCCGGGGGGCTCCTCTTCGAGCGCGCGCTGCTCGATGCTGTCCGAGAGCTCCATCACGAGGTCGATCTCGACGTCGGCCTGGATCAGCGAGCGCTGGATCTCCCGGACGACCTCCTCTACGTCCTCTTCGTCGAGGCGGGTCTTTCCCTGGAGTCGGTCGAGAGTCCCCCGGAGGGAACTCCCGAGATCGTCGAGTACCATTTGTCGGTGCTACGTCGTGTGGCTGGTAAAGGCTTGTCCGTCGGACGAGGCGATCGAAACCCGATCTGATTCAATAACGTCGTCGAAACGAATGGACGTGACTGCAAACCGCCTGCTTGCACGGGACAAATGAATACCGCAGACCACACCCTCCCCAACCGATTCGCTCGTTCGCTGCGCTCACTCGCTCATCCCTCGCGCGAGTCGCGCCTCCGGCACTCCCACGCGCCATCCGCAGCCGTTCTCAAAACGTATCCACTCAGCCGATCAATCCTGTGAACCACAGCACCACGGCTGTCGCGCCCGCGCCAAGCACGAACAGGAACCCGTTCGCGAGCGTGCTCGACGCACGGGCGAAGCCGAGCGAGAACCGATGGGACGAAAGCGGCCAGAACGGCGCGATCCTCATCGGCGTCAGCCAGTCGGCGACCAGATGCGCGACGACGACCAGCGCACCGAGCCCGAACCCAAACGAGCCGAGCAGCTGTGGCTCGAACCGAGTTAGTTCAGTCCCGAGAACCCACCCGATCGCCCCGCACGCGAGCCCGACGATCACCGCGAACCCGAGGGTGTGGGTCGGGCCACGATGGGAGACGAACGGAAGGCGCATGTCGACGTCCGGCAGCATGGCGAGCCAGATCATCACTCCGAACCCGACGATAGCGAGCACGAGCCGTCCGGCCGAAACCATTGCGTAGGCTGCCGGGGCGTAGAGAAGCAGCCCGACTCCGATGTGGCCCTGACGATACACTCCTGTTCCTCGCTTCCCGACTTATTCCTCGCCGCCGAGCAGCCGGTCGACGAGCACGTCGGGGTCGAACCGCTCGATGTCGTCGTAGCCCTGGCCAGTCCCCAAAAAGAGGATCGGCTTGCCGGTGACGTGGGCGATCGAGATCGCCGCGCCACCCTGGGAGTCGGCGTCGGCCTTCGCGAGGATCGCGCCGTCGATCGCCGCGGCGTCGTCGAACTCCTCGGCGCGATTGGTGGCGTCCTGGCCCGCGACCGCCTCGTCGACGAAGAGGGTCATGTCGGGATCGACCACCCGATCGATCTTCGCTAACTGGGCCATCAGGTCGTTCGAGGTGTGGAGTCGACCCGCGGTATCCCCCAACACCACGTCGATGTCGTTCGCCTCGGCGTACTCGACCGCGTCGTAGAGCACGGCGGCCGGATCGGAGCCCTGGTCGTGGGCGATCAGCTTCTTTCCCAACCGGTCTGCGTGCTCGCCCAACTGCTCGTTCGCGCCCGCACGATAGGTGTCGCCGTTCGCGAGCACGGTCGAAAGCCCGCGCTCCTCGAAGTAGCGCGCGAGCTTCGCGATGGTCGTCGTCTTCCCGACGCCGTTGATTCCCGTGAAAACGATCGTCACGGGCTTGTCGGCGTCGGCGATCCGTCCGTCGAAATCGAACTGCCCGACGCTGATGACCTCCCGAAGCGCCTCGGCGAGCGCCTCCTCGACCACCGTGCCGGTGGTCTTGACCTGGGCGCGCGTCGCGCCGGTGAGCTCCTCGCGGAGCCGGTCGAGGATCGCTTCGGCGACGCTCATCTCGACGTCGCTTTCGAGCAGCGCCATCTCGAGATCGAACAGCGGGGCGTCGAGTTCGCCCGCCTCGATCAGCGACTGGCCCGTGGCGAACAGCTTCGCGCGCGTCCCGAGACCGAGATCGCTTCCCTCCCCATCGTCGCTCCCCGCCTCGTTCTCGTCTTCTCCCTCTTCTCGATCGCCACTCGTCCTCGACGTCGACCACCCTCGACGTGCCGCGTCGGCAGCACTCTCGGTGGTCTCTGCTGCTGGCTCTTCCGGCTCGTCCGCCGTTGCTGATGCGGGTTCGCCGTCCGGCCCTTCCGTTTCGGGCGTCGTGGTCGTCTCGGACGTCGCGGCCGCGTCGGTCGCCGACGCCGCTTCCGCTGTCGCTTCGCCGTCCGAGCCGGAGTCGATCTCAGTTCCGCCCCCAGTTTCGGTCTCGTCCTCGGTTCCAGTACCGGCGGTCTCGGCCTCGCTGGCCTCGATCTCACCGTCGCCTTCGGGCTCCGGTTCGGGTTCGTCGACCTCGCCGGCCGCCTCGTCGAGTTCCTCCTCGGCGTCGCGCTGGAAGGAGGAGAGCTTGTCCTTGAGTCCGTCGAACATCGTTCGGCCTTACTCGTCGTCGTCCGCGTCCTCGCCCATGCCACCCATCTGGCCCTGGAGCTGCTGCATCTGCTGTTGTTGCATCTGCTGGGCCTGCTGTTCGAGCTCGTCGCGCTCGCCCTCGACTTCGGTGATCTCCTCGCGGACCTCCTCGATGCGATCGTCGAGCGCGTCGCGTTTGGTTTCGAGGGTGTCGATCGCGCCCTCCTTGTCGCGTTCGGCGGCGTACCCGCCACCGAGGCTCACCACTGCCTCGTCGATGTCCTGAATTTCGGCGCGGACGTACGCGTCGCCGCCGAGCGGGACCTGGACCGTCGACCCGCTTTCGAGCGCGTCGAGCGCCTCGGTCGCCTCGTCGATCTCGCGCTGTTCCTCCTGGAACTCGTCGATCTCGTTTTCGAGCGCCTGCTCGTGGCGTTCGAGGTTCTCGATCTCCTCAGAAAGCTGTTCGAGCTGGCCGCCACCGCCGCCACCACCGAGGCTCATCGGCTGCCTCCCTGCACCGCAACCGCTTTCGATCGATACGTTTCGGGTGTTACGAACTCGTCCATACCCCGGTTGGGCGGGCGCGCCGGAAGTATGTTGTCTTACCTACTCACTCGATGTAGCCGAGCGCGTCCTCGATCCGCCCGAGCTCTGGGCCGGTCGTCTCCTCGCCCGCGACGTACCCATGCGAGTTAGCGAGCAGTCCCGAGCCCACGACCGGCGCACCGTAGTTGATGGTGCCGATGTCCGCCGGAACGCCGAGCAGTTCCTCGACGTGATCCAGCTCTTCGTCGGTGCTTTTCGGATGGCAGAGCACGCCCCGATTGGTGGCGACCGCCGCCGTCCCGACAGTTCGAACGCCAGCGAGCACGCCCCGATCGGCCGGGACGTCGAGATGCTCCTCGACGACAGCGACCGCTTCGTCGGGGAGATCGGGATGGAGATACGCACCATCGTCGTTCGCGAGCACGACGTTGCCGGCGGCGTTGATCCGGCCGGGCAGCTCCGCCACCGATACGTCGACGGCCTCGTCGATCCGGTCGCGCTCGACGTCGGTGAGTCGGCTGCTCGTCACCAGTCCGTTGGAGTTGCCCGCGACGAGCGCACCCACGGTGCCGGAGCCGGCGATCGTCGTTCGCACTGCGGAGACGCCGAGCTCGTCGGTCAGCGCCGCGAGACGATCCTCGTCGACGTCGGGCCGAACGAGCAAGCAGTCGTCTGTGGCTCGGGCGAAGACGCCGACGTACGCCGAACCGGTGAAGGCCGCGCGGAGCACGTTACTCCGCGTATTCGGCTTCGACCACGCGCTCGCCTTCCTCCTCGAACCGGGCGGCTCGCACGCGGAGCTTGCTCGGGGGGTTGCCCCGGCCGCGCGCCCAGACCGCCTCGTTGATCGAGGGATCGAGCCGCACCGCGTCGGGATCGGCCTTGAAGTGCTGTGCGAGGTGGTCACGGATGAGCGTCATCGCGCGGTCCGCACCCTTGTGGTTCGCGCCCGCTTTCACGTCCCGGAGCGGTACCGTCACGACCCGCTCCTCGAACTCTTCGGCGCTCATTCGTCCGTGTCACTCCGCCGCCAGTTGCGCTGCTTCGGGTTGCGCATCGTGTCGCGGTCGGTCTTCATGATGACCCACGCCGGCACCCGGGAGTTCTGGCGTTCGAGCTTCCCCAGCCGCTTCTTCTTGGCTTTCGAGTTCTTACCCATGATGGACGCATTCGGCCGGCGCGGCTTAAATCGTTGTCCTTCTTCGGCTCGCTCGGGCCGCGACCCCACTCAGACCAGCGCCAGCGGGACCATCACGACCACGCCGACGCCGAGTCCAGCGAGGAGTTCTCGCCGGCCGCCGCCAGGCAGCCCCGCACCGACCTCGCGCGCCTCGGGGATGAACTCCGAGACGACGAGGTAGATCATCGCGCCCGCCGCGAAGCCGAACCCGAACGGGACGAACGCGCGCGCGACCCGGACGAACGCGAACGCGACGACTGCACCCACGGGTTGAGGGAGGCTCGAAAACACCGACCACCAGACGAGGCGTCGTCGCGGCACCCCCATCTCCTGGAGCGGGATCGAAACCGCGACGCCCTCTGGAACGTTGTGGATCGAGATCGCGACAGTCATGAAGACAGCGAGCACCGGCACCGTGAACCCAACCAGTTCGATCCCGTTCCCGAAGTTGAGATCGGCAAAGGAGACCCCGACCGCAACGCCTTCGGGAAAACTGTGGACGGTGAGAACGCCGAGGATCAGGAGGAGCTTGCGGTAGTCGGCCTCGGCGTACTGTTTCGGCTCGACCTCCCACCCCTCGATGACGTGGTGGCTGACGATCACGAGCGCGACGCCGGCGAAGAGACCGGGGACGATCTCCATCACTGTGCCCTCGGCGAGCCCCTCGAACACCAGGCCGAACACCGACGCCGACACCATGATCCCCGAGGCCAGCCCCCAGAGCACGACGCTCGTCCGGTCGCTCACGTCGTCGACGAGGAAAAAGGGCAGCGCACCCAGGCCAGTCGCGAGCGCGGTGAGCAACCCCGCAACGAACACCAGCGCGAGATTCGCCAGCGCGCCCATACCGTCGAGTGACGATCCAACGACTTAGGACTTATCAATATACGTATATTTTCGGCCTGCCTAAATCGGTGTGTCGCGGCTCAGAGCTCGAACCGCTCGACGGTGGTGTACTCCGGTCCGTCGTCGTTGAGCACGCTCTCGGTCAGCCGGACTTCCCTAACATCGAGCGTGCCGACAGTGGGATCGGTCTCGCGTAACGCACGCTGGACCCGCTCTTTCCCACCGGCGTGATCCATTCGGGCGATCGTGGCGTGTGGCGTGAACTCGTGATCGGCGGGATCGAACCCCATCTCGACGGTTCGATCCTCGATCGCTTCGTGGAGCCTGGCCAGCTCGTCGCCACCCTCATGGACGCCGACCCAGAGCACGCGGATGTACTCCTCGCTCGGGAACGCGCCGAGCCCGCCGAACGCGGCCACGAACGGCCCGACGCCCGATTCGTCGATCGCTGCGGCCAGTTCCGTCGTGAGGGCTGGAACCCGCTCTTCCTCGACTTCGCCGAGGAACTTCAGCGTCACGTGGACGTTCTCGGGATCGGTGAGCCGGACCCCGCTCGCGTCGGCGACCGCTTCCTGGACGGCCGCGATCTCCGCGGCGAGCCCGTCGAGATCGACGCTCACGAACAGTCGCATACCGAGCGTACGCGGTCGTAGCCCTTAATCGCGGTCGTCGTTTATGGATACCCATGACCGACGACGAGTCCGAACGAACTCCCGACGCCGAACCGAGCCGTGATTCGGCCGACGACCACGATCCCCGCCCCGCATCCGACGAGCCTGTCCCCGATCCCGCAGACGACACCGCGGACGACCACCAGTTCTCCGCGGGCCAGGGGTTCGGAGAGCCCGAAGGGTTCGATCTCGACCCGCCCGAGCTCTCGGTCGACCCGGGCGAGGTCGATCCCGTCGACTCGCGCGCAGTGGCCGACTTGCTCGACGAACGCCAGCTCGGCACCGACGACGTGGACGCCGAGGAACTCGTCGACGTGGGGCTGAACTACCTTCGGATCAACCGGTACGAGCAGGCGACTGAAACCCTCGAACGCGCGGCGCGATTCGCCGACGACGAGTCGATCGAACAGGAGGCGTGGGTCAACAAGGGCGCGGCCCACGCCGAACTCGAAGAGTACGACGAGGCGATCGGCGCGCACCAGGAAGCACTCCGGATCGACGACCGGAGCGAACACGCCGCGAGCGCCGAAACCAACCTCGCCTCCGCGCTCTGGGAGGCCGGCCGGTCCGAGCAGGCCCTCGAACACGCCGAGCGCGCCGTCGAGATCGATGCACGCTTCCCCCAGGCGTGGTTCAATCGCGGCTTCTTCCTGCTCGAACGCGGGCTCGCGAGCGAGGCGCTCGACGCGTTCGACAACGCCATCCGACTGGGATTCCGGAACGCCGAGGTCATCGAGGAGAAAGCGCGCGCGCTGGAGGAAACCGGCGAGGACGAGAAAGCCGAGGAGCTCGCCGCGGAGGCGCGCGAACTCCGTGAGGAGGCCGAGGAGGAGCTCGTCCGTGATCGTCAACGAGCGTGAGACGCCGGAAGGACGGCTGGTTTCGGTCTGTGACCCCGAAGTCCTCGGCGAGACCTTCGAAAACGGCGATCTCGACTTCGAGGTGAGCGAGGAGTTCTACGACGGCGAGCCAGCCGACGAGGAAGACGTGGTGGCGAGTCTCGCGGGCGCGCGGGTGGCGAACATCGTCGGGTGCGACGCCGTAGCGCTCGCGGTCGAGCATGGGTTCGTCGACGAGGAAAGCGTGCTCGATCTCGGGGATACCCGCCACGCACAACTGCTGCGCTTGGAGTGAACGCGGCCTACTCGCCGACGAGCCCGCCGAAATCCTCGATCGGGACGCCTTCCATCGAATCCATATCGAGGCCGTGGCGCTCGGCGGCCAGCGAGACCTCGAACACCGACTCGCGGTCGGGGGCCTCGAACACCACGAGGAAATCGTACCGCCCGAGCAGCGCGTAGGTCTCCTGGAGTTCGGCGTCGACCTCCTCCAGCTCGATGTTGATGTCGCCCCAGAGCGAGGCGAGTTCTTGGAGGTCCTGAAACTCACCGTCGACGACTTCGACGAGCGCAACCCAGGTCTGCATGGCCACCGTTCCGCCCGCGGCGAGTAAAACCGTTCCGGCCGAGCATATCACCAGGCGGCTTGTCGGGTGGTTTCGGTCGTCCGTGCCGCACAAAAGCCGGGGCTTGCAGATGCCGACGGGGAGCTTTACCCGTTCGCGTCCGGTGTTGCCCCATGAGCTACTCCACGACCATCGGTTGGTCGCTGTTCACCTCCGGTATCGTCACGCTACTGTTGGTCTGGGTGCCCGGCGATTCGCTGTACTGGGGGCTTGCGCTGCTCGTGCTCGGACTGCTGGTGATGTCGCGCCGCGTCGCCTGAGCCGGCCACGAACACGTGCTGACCGAAGGAATGTTCCCCCTCCGGACCGTACGCAGCGTCAATGAGCAGTCAGACCGCCGAACCGCTGGATGTCGGCCGGATCCGGGACGAGTTCCCGATCCTCGAACGCGAGGTCGGCGACGGCCAGCACCTCGCGTACCTCGACAACGCCGCCACGAGCCAGACGCCCGATCGCGTGGTCGACGCGATGAGCGACTACTACCGGGGGACCAACGCGAACGTCCACCGGGGGATCCACCATCTGAGCCAGGAGGCCTCGATCGCGTACGAAGAGGCCCACGACCGCCTCGCCGAGTTCGTCGGGGCCTCGGGCGGTCGCGAGGAGATGATCTTCACGAAGAACACCACTGAAGGCCTGAACCTCGTAGCGTACGCGTGGGGCCTGAACGAGCTCGGAGAGGGCGACGAAGTCGTCCTCTCCGAGATGGAACACCACTCCTCGCTCGTGACGTGGCAGCAGATCGCCAAACGCACCGGCGCGGACGTGCAGTATATCGAAATCGACGACGAGGGCCGGCTCGACATGGACCACGCCCGCGAAGTCATCGGTCCCGACACCGAGATGGTCTCGGTCACCCACGTCTCGAACACCCTCGGCACCATCAACCCGATCGGCGACCTCGCCGATCTCGCCCACGAGCACGATAGCTACATTTTCGCCGACGGTGCCCAGGCAGTCCCACACCAGTCCGTCGATGTCGAGGCGCTCGACGTCGACTTCTACGCCTTCTCCGGCCACAAGATGTGTGGACCGACGGGGATCGGCGGGCTCTACGGCAAGAAAGCGATCCTCGAAGCGATGGAGCCGTTCATGTACGGCGGCGGGATGGTCCGGAAGGTCGAGTTCGAGGGGACGACGTGGGCCGACCTGCCGTGGAAGTACGAGGCCGGCACGCCGCTGATCGCAGAGGGGATCGCGCTCGCCGAGGCCGCCGATTATCTGGACGAGATCGGTCTCGATCGGATCGATCGCCACGAGCGCGATCTCGCCGATTACGCGGTGGAGCGGTTGAACGAGTTCGACGACATCGAGATCTACGGCCCGCCGGCGGGCGAGCGAGCGGGCCTCGTCTCCTTCAATCTCGATGGCGTCCACGCCCACGACCTCGCGAGCATCATGAACGACCACGGCGTCGCGATCCGGCCCGGCGATCACTGCACCCAGCCGCTCCACGACGTGCTCGGCACGGCGGCCTCCGCCCGGGCCTCGTTCTATCTCTACAACACGGAAGACGAGGTCGACACTCTCATCGAGGCCATCGACGACGCCAGACAGCTGTTCGCGTAGGCTGTCATGGATCATTCAGACGATTGCCGTCCGCGCTCGGGTCGGACGGGCGTCGAACGCGATCCCGGCACCGACGCATCTGCCGCTGGGATCGACGATCGTGAACGACCAGCGATCACAGATGGTTGCAGTCGACCTGTTCCGAGAAGTTGGGAACGACCGGGACGCCTATACCGGCCCGGAGGAAATCATCAGCACCAGAGGACATGACTCTCGCTGCTCGCCGAACGGCCGACGCAGTCGACGCTGTCTGACATGACCGATCGACACGTCGGCTCGAATCGCTTGCCGCTCATCCCCTCGCACGCCGATCCGACCGATCCCGCCGAGTCGACCGACACAGCCACCGAAACGGCTCACTGGTCGACGGACGGGCCGGACGGTCCCGATCTCGAAACGGTGCTGCGATCGCTCGACGACAGCAACTGCCGGGCGATCCTCAGAGTGCTGGATAGCCCGAAATCCGCGAGCGAGCTCCGTGAGGCGTGTGATCTCTCTAGTTCGACGGTGTACCGAAAGCTCGAACTGCTCCGCGACGCCGCGCTCGTCCGGGAGTACACGGACGTTCGATCCGACGGGCCGAACGTCACGCGCTACGAGCGCGATTTCACCGACGTCTCGATCGGTATCACCGACGACGAGTTCACGGTGTCGATCGACCGGCCGGAGCGGGACGCGGAGGACCGCCTGGCGTCGTTCTGGTCGGCGATGAAAGAGGAGTCGTGATGGAACCGCTCGTCGCTCTGGTCGTCGTCGTCAAACTCGCCGCGCTCGTCCTCGGTGGCGTCGTCTCCGTGTTGGCGTACAGAGCCTATAGGCGGACACGGATCGCGGGGCTCCAGTACTTCTCGGTGGGACTGCTCGTCATCACCCTCGGCACGGTTCTGGTCGGTGTCTTCCATCACTTCCTCGGCGTCCCGACTACGATGGGAATGCTCCTCGAAAGCGTGATCGTCTGTGCCGGGTTCGGCGTCATGATCGTTGGACTGTACGACGGGTAGTCCTCGGGAGACTCCCGACACCCGCCGTCAGCGCCGTCGGGCCGTTCCGAACCGAACCGTGGTTGTCCCACGTTCTGGGAACTTCCCATTGGTCTTTATCGGCTTCTCCCGGAGAGCGTTGTATGAACGGTCCTCCGCCGTCCGTTAGTCGCTTCGCCTCCAGTGTCGCCACAGCGTTCGACGGTGTCGGGGACCGATGAAGTCGGGACTGTCGTCTCGATACGCGGACGTGCTCGCCTCCCGGAGCAAGCTGGTGATCGCGCTCTTGCTCGTCCTCACCGCCGTCGTCGGTGCGGGGGCGATCGTCGGCACGACCGGCCAGGGATCGATCGGCCAGGCCGCGATCGACTCACCGGAGCAGGCCGCACTCGATCGAATCGACGCGACGTACGATACGGACGAGGCGGTGGTCGCACAGATCGTCGTCAGGGACGAGGGTGGCGACGTCCTCACTCGCGAATCGCTGCTCGAAAGTCTCCGTCTCCAGCAGAACCTCCGCACGAACGCGTCGATCAACGCAACGCTCCAGAACGGAACCGGAGTGATCGGGATCGAGAACGCCGTCGCGACCGCCGCGTACGCCCAGGACGCCAGCGAGCGCGCCAACGCGTCCAGTGCCAACGCGGGTTCTGGCGCGAGCAACGCCACCAACGCGTCGGCGGCGGGAGCGACCGGCCAGCCACCGGCTCCGACGCTCGACCAGCAGATCGCGGCGCTCGAATCTCGCTCGGACGAACAGGTCGAAGCGCTGCTCAGTCGGCTTCTCGACCCCGAGGCGACCACTCCGGGTGGCGATCCCACCCAGTTCCTGCCCACGGACTACGAGCCGGGAACGACCCAAGCCGACGCGCGGAGCACGCTCGTCTTCCAGCAGAATCCGGAAGCGTCGGGAACGACCGAGGCGGCGGTCTACGACGCGCAGGTGGCGATCGAGTCACGGGCCGAGGCGCGCTTTTCGGACGCGTTCGTCTTCGGGCCGGGGATCATCGACGCGGAGACCTCACAGGCCATCGGCGACACGTTCACGATCATCACGCCCGTCGCGCTCGTGCTCTTACTAACCGTTCTCACGATCGCCTACCGCGACGTCGTCGACGTCCTCGTGAGCCTCTTCGGTGTCGCCGTCGTGCTGGTCTGGTACGTCGGCATCCAGGGCTGGCTCGGCATCGCGATGAACTCCATCCTGATCGCCGTCCCCTTCCTGCTCATCGGGCTGAGCATCGACTACTCGCTCCACGTCATCATGCGCTACCGCGAGGCGCGAGAGGGAGTGCTCGACACCGACGACGGTGGTGCGGAGCGGCGAGATCCCACGACCGCGATGCGCCTCGGGATCGGTGGCGTCGTGCTCGCGCTGGCCACCGCGGCGTTCTCGACGGCCGTCGGCTTCCTCTCGAACTACGTCAGCCCGCTGGGCTCGATCCAGGACTTCGCCATCCTGAGCGGGTTCGGCATCGTCGCCATCTTCGTCGTCTTCGCGGCGCTCGTGCCAGCGGTCAAAGTCGAACTCGAACGGTTCTTCGATCGGCGCGGCCGCGACCGCGAGAAGAGTGCCTTCGGCGTCGGCACCGGATTCACGAACCGGGCTCTCGCCGGGAGCGCCGCGCTCGCACGGCGGGCCCCGGCCGTCGTCATCGCCGTCGCGCTGGTGCTCGCCGCCGGCGGCGCGTACGGCGCGACGACCATCGACACGGAGTTCAACCAGGCAGACTTCCTGCCCCAGGACGCCCCGGCGTGGATGGACTCGTTGCCGGGCCCGTTCGCGCCCGGCGACTACGACGTGAGCCAGAACCTCAACTATTTGAGTGAGAACTTCCAGCAGCGCGGCCAGGGATCGGCGGGACAGGTACTGATACGAGGCGATGTGACAGCGCCGGCGCTCCTCACCGCGACCGAAAACGTGACGCGGACGACCGACGGCGGCACGATCGTCGTCGATCCCGACGGACGGGCTGCAATCGAGAGCCCGGCCTCCGTGCTCCGAACCGTCGCCGCCGAGAACGAGACGGTCGCCGGCGCGATCGAGGCACGCGACACGAACGGCGACGGACTCCCGGACGAGGACGTTTCGGCGGTCTACGATCGGCTGTTCGATGCCGCTCCCGACCGGGCGTCGTCGGTGCTCTACCGTGCCGAAAACGGTTCGTATGCGTCTGCTCGCCTCACCGTCGGCGTTCAGGGCAACGCCTCGTCCCAGTCGGTTGCCGGCGACGTTCGCGGCGTCGCCTCGTCGATCGAGGCGAACGCGCCGGTGCGGGCCATCGCGACGGGCGGGCCGGTCATCACCGGGGTCGTCCAGACCGCGCTATTACAAACGCTCGTCGAGGGGTTCGCCATCACGCTCGGCGTCATTCTCACGCTTCTCGTCGGGCTGTACTGGTGGCGGTATCGTGCGCCGGGGCTGGGCGTCGTGACGCTTGCCCCTGTCGTCGTCGCGCTCGCGTGGCTGCTCGGCACGATGGCGGCGCTCGGTCTGCCCTTCAACAGTGAAACCGCCGTCGTCACGAGTCTCGCGATCGGGCTCGGAGTGGATTACAGCATCCATCTCGGCGAGCGATTCGTCGACGAACGGAGCCGTCACGACTCGCTCGGGGATTCGCTGTCGGCGGCGCTTACGGGGACTGGCGGGGCGTTGTTCGGTAGTGCTGTGACGACCGGGGCCGGGTTCGGTGTGCTCGCGCTGGCGCTGTCGCCACCGCTCCAGCGCTTCGGCATCGTGACCGGGCTGAGTATCGTTTATGCGTTCGTGGCGTGCGTGACGGTGCTGCCCGCGCTGCTCGTGCTCCGGGAGCGTCTGGTCGCGCGCCTGGCGTAGATCGCGCGGTGCTGCCCGAGCGCGTCCTCGTCCAACGCGGCGATTCGAGCCCGCCCGGAATCCTTTTGGGTTGCACGCGCGTATCTCGATTCACTATGAGCATGGGTTCGGACATGTATCGCCAGCAGATCCTGGATCACTACAAGAACCCGCGCAACTACGGCGATCTCGACGATCCCACCTTCAGCCACGTCGGCGAGAACCCGATGTGTGGCGACGAGATCAAAGTCGACGTCAACCTCGCCGACGACGGTGAGACGATCGAGTACGCCGCCTTTTCGGGCGAGGGCTGTGCGATCAGCCAGGCGAGCGCGAGCATGCTGACCGACGAACTCCAGGGGATGACCCTCGACGAGCTCGACGAGCTCGATCGCGACGACGTCATCGACCTCCTTGGAGTGGACATCAGCCCGATGCGGGTGAAATGCGCCGTCTTGATCGAGATGGTGGCCCAGGACGGCGCAGCGATCTATCAGGGCGAGAAGACCTCGATCGAGAAGACGACGACCGAATAGCGGCTTTTGCTGCGGCTGCGGTGGCGGTACGGTTGCGGGCCTGGCGTCCTGACGAGCGGAGCGAACAGTCGAGGGCTTTGGCGATGCCGTGCGGTCGCGGAGCGGTGCGGTCGCGGAGCGGTGCGGTGCGGTCCTCGGTGGATCGAGGGCGAGGCCCGTAGGGCCGAGGGCTCGGGCGGTGCTGTGTGGTTTGTAGAAAGCGATTGTATCCGCGCGAGCGCAGCGAGCGCGGTTCACCGCGAACGAGGCCGGAGGCCGAGTGAGCGGGTGTTTTTCATGAACGTTTTTGCGAGGGGTTGAGCGCGAGCGGAGCGAGCGCGAACCCCCGAAGTAAAAAGGTTCGTGTTATTCGGGCTTCAGTCCCTCTTCCTCGACGCGCATCACGGCCTCGCCGTCGGGGAGGTTGGGGGCGTCGACCAGCCGGACGATTCTCTTGGTGCCCTTCGATTTCCGGAGGTACATCCGGAACGTCGATTTGTGGCCGAGAATGTTGCCGCCGATGGGTTGGGTCGGGTCGCCGAAATAGGAGTCGGGGTTCGAGGCGACCTGATTCGTGACGACGGTGGCGGCGTTGTAGAGGTTGCCGACTTTGTCGATGTCGTGGAGGTGTTTGTTGAGCTTCTGCTGGCGCTGGGCGAGTTCGCCACGACCGACGTACTCCGCGCGGAAATGTGCCGTCAGCGAGTCGATACAGACGAGTCGAACGGGCCACTCTGACTCCTCGTGCTCGGCGGCGATCTCCTGGGCCTTCTGAGCGAGGAGAATCTGGTGGTTGGAGTTGAACGCCTTCGCGACGTGGATGTTGTCGAGGATGCTCTCGATGAACTCGTCCATCGCCTCCTCGCTGTCGGGGCTGCCCTCGATCTCGCGGACCTCCATCGCGGCGGCGATCGCCTCGTCGGGGAGCCCACGCACCATCTGGGCGATCCGCTCGGGGCGGAACGTGTCCTCGGAGTCGATGAAGATGGCGCTGCCTTCGAGGCCGCCGTACTCGTTGGGGAGCTGGACGTTGACCGAAAGCTGGTGGGTGACCTGAGACTTGCCCGCGCCGAACTCGCCGTACACCTCGGTGATCGATTGGGTTTCGACCCCTCCTCCAAGGAGCTCGTCGACCTCGTCGACCTGCCAGGTGAGTTTCCCGATCTCGTTGCGACGTTCGAGGACGTTCGCACCCGTTTCGAACCCACCGATATCGGCGGCGTCGCGCGCGGCGTTGATGATGTCCGCCGCGGTGCTTTCGCCGATGTCCGCGGTGTTCGAGAGCTCACCGGGGCTCGCGACCGCGATCCCCTGGTACGAATCGAACCCCGACTCCATGAGCTTGTCAGCCGTCGCCGGCCCGACGCCGGGCAGGCTCTCTAGGTCCTCGGTTGCTGCCATACCTCCGGGTTGTGCGGCTCCCCTGATAAAGCCTCGTTAACAGCTTGGTGGAAGTGAAATCCGGGAGGTGAAGGTAGTGGATGAGGGGAAGGGGATCGACGCAACGTGCTGGTGGCGGATCAGATCGGCAGGAACGACCAGCCGAGGAGGTACGACGCCGCGATGTCGGCCGCGAACAGGAGGAAGACGATCGCCGAGAGTCGGTGGAACCACGCCGTATCGAACCGGGTCGCGAGTCGGTCGACCGACAACGCGGTGAGGAGGCTCACCGGGATGATCGCGAGCATCTCGCCGACCCAAATGCCGGCGTGGACGCCGTACTGGGCCGCGAGCCCGATCGTGACGAGCTGGGTCTTGTCGCCGAACTCGCCAAGCGCGAGCAGCGAGAACGCCGGTACGAACCCGCCGAACCGCTCGGTATCGAGCGGGAGCCCCCGAAGCACCTCACCGCCGTCGGGGAGCGATCGCGGACTGTCGTTCGAATCGCGCCAGTCCGCGTAGAGCAGGATCACCGCGAACGCCACGAACAGTCCGGCCGTGACGACGTCGAGGTACACTTCGGGAAACGCGCCCCGCAAAGCGTTGCCGAGCAGGATCTCGAGCACCGTCCAGCCGGCGAACGCCGTGCTCGCGCCCGCGACCACCGTGTACGGATCGTACCGCGTCGCCAACCCCCCGATGATGATTTGGCCCTTCTCGCCGGGCAGCGCGAGGAGTTGGAGGGCGAACGCGGTTGTGACGACGGCTACGAACTCGGCCATCGATCGCCTCCGCTGTCCATGTCCGATTTAGCACCAGCTAACTCTTAACGTTGAGGATACGAAGAGACTGTGTGGCTACTCCCACGGGTGCCGTCCGCTGTCGGGCCAGAGCGCGTACCAGTAATCTTTGTCCGACTCGATGTCGAGTTCACCGTCGAGCACCGACTCGAGCTTGAACTCAACAGTTGAATCGCGTTCGCTGCTCGACTGCGGCGCGAAGGGGTAGTACGCGCCTCGTCGGAAGGAGTACACCCAGTAGATCGGGCTGCCCTCGTTCTCGAAGCCGAACAGCGCGGCGAGCAGCCGCGAACCGTAGCCCCGCTCGATCAGCGTGTCGGCGGCGAAGTGAACGCTGGTCACGAGGTCCTCGAAATCCCGGTCCGCGAGGACGACCCACTCGTAGCCGTGCGAGTCGTCGACGAAGCGGGCTTCGGTCCCGGTCTCGACCTCGCCCGCTTCGAGGATCGTCTCGACTTCCTCCACCGCGTCCGCGAAGTCGGTGCTGTCGACGCCCGAAAAGCAGAGCGCCGCCACCCCGGCGGGTGGGAAGCCCAAGTCGGCCTCCATCGTGAGGTAGGCGGTGCTCATTCCGAAGAGGTCCTCGGGGTCGGCCTCGCGGGTCGCGTCCGCCTCCGCACTCATCCCGAGCGCCGACCGAAGTCCGTCGAAGATACCCATGTCGAGGGTTATAGCGCCGGGAATAAAAACCCGGAGCGATCCGGCTCGACTTTTCACCGCCTCCCGTGGAAGCGCGCGTAGCGAACGGCTTGTGCGGTTGTGGTGTAGTTAAAAGGCAGTTGTAGTGCGGTTGGCGCGCGGCTGCGCGCCGCTTGTCGGCGCGCAACTCTCGTGCGAGGGATGACTGAGGAAGCGAACGGAGTGAGCGACTGAAGGAGTCGGCTGGGGAGGCGTGTGGCCTGCGGTTCTCATTTGTGTCGGCATCAGTGCGGTCCCGATGCCAGCCCCGCGTGCCTGCACCCTCCCCGGAACTCTCCAGCAGTTCGACTTCGGGTACCGTAACGTGGATTCAGGCCGTTTCGAGCTCGCTCTGCATGTCTTTCAGCCGCTCGACGCGCTGTTCGGTCGAGGGGTGCGTCGAGAGCAGCTTCCCGATCGCGCCGCTCTTGATCGGGATGATGAAGAACGCGTTCATGTCGGCCTGCTCGCGCAGGTCGTCGTCGGGAACGCGATCCATCCGGCCGTCGATCTTGACGAGCGCGCTCGCGAGCGCGGATGGCCGGCCGGTGATGATCGCCCCGCCGCGGTCGGCGGCGTACTCCCGGTAGCGCGAGAGCACGCGCACGAGCAGGAACGAGACGATGCCGACCACGAGCGAGACGAGGACGGCGACCAGGACGGGCGCACCGCCTTCGTCGTCGCCGCCGGTGAACAGGAACCCCCACCGCACGATCATGAACGCGAGCGTCGAGAGGAACGTGGCGATCGTCATCACCATCACGTCGCGATTTTTGACGTGGGTGAGCTCGTGGGCGAGCACTCCCTCCAACTCCTCCTGGTTCAGGGTGTCCATGATCCCGCGTGTGACACAAACGGTCGCGTTGTCCTGCGAGCGACCGGTCGCGAAGGCGTTCGGTTGGCGGCTGTCCGCGACCGCCACCGTGGGCTTCGGGAGGTCTGCCTGCTGGGCGAGCCGCCCGATCATCGCGTGGAGTTCGGGGTACTCCTCCTCGCTCACCTCGTGGGCACCCATGCTCCGCAGCGCGAGCTTGTCGCTGAAAAAGAGCTGTCCGACCATGAACAGTCCCATCACGAGGGTGATCCAGAACAGCCCAACCCCGTAGATTGCCAGCGCGCCGATGAAGACGACGTAGAGCGCGAGCAGCAACAGCATCGTCAGGCCCATCCTCGCCTGGAGGCCCCAGTCGGTCTTCCATTCCATATGGCCCTTACTAAGCGTTCAGGTCATAAATCTTCGTCGCTCTGTGCCAGCGATTCCCCCGGAGGCTGGTGGAGTCACGCCGCTTAACCCGCTGAGGGACGTTCCTCGTTCAATGAGCGAATCGCGTCAGTTCTGTCCGCGGTGTGGCGATCCCGTCGAATCGGGGGCGACGGTCGCCGCGGCCGACGGACGCGCACCCATCTGCGAGGACTGTTTCTTCGAGGACTTCGATCTCGTCGACGCGCCCGATCGGATCGAGGTCTTGGTGTGTGCGACCTGCGGGGCGATCCGGCGCGGCAAGCGCTGGGTCGACGTCGACGCACGCGATTACACCGAGGTCGCGATCGACGAGGTGGCCGAAGCCCTCACGATCCACGTCGACGCCGAGGAGTTCGAGTGGCGAGTCGAGCCCGAACAGGTCGACGAGACCACCGTCCGAATGCATTGTCTCCTCTCGGCAAGCGTCCACGACCGCCCGATCCGGACCGAACTCACGATCCCGGTCAAAATCTCGCGGGGCACCTGCACCCGGTGTGGCCGGATCGCGGGCGAGTACTACGCGAGCACGGTCCAGGTCCGCGCCCGCGGACGCACCCCGACCGACCACGAGACCGAGCGCTCGATCGCCATCATCACCGAGTACGTCGACGAACGCGAGGCCGACGGCGACCGCGACGCGTTCGTGACCGAGCTCGACGAAACCGCTGACGGCGTGGACGCCAAACTCTCGACCACCCAGATCGGCCGCGCGGTCGCCGATCGGATCGTCCGCCAGCTCGGCGGCGTGGTCGACGAGTCCGCGACGCTCGTGACGGAAGACGAGGACGGCGACGAGGTGTACCGTGTGACCTACGCCGTCCACCTCCCCGAGTTCACGCCGGGCGACGTCATCGATCCCGACGCCGACGATCCGCTGCTCGTCCGGAGCGTCCGGGGGAACCTGAAGGGCGTCCACGTCACCACCGGCGAGCCCTACGAGGCGGCGTTCGAGGACGGCGAGGCCCCCGACGCCCGCCGGCTCGGGGACCGTGGCGATGCCGAAGAAACCACTCTGGTCGCGATCGAGGACGATCACGCCGTTCAGGTGCTCGATCCCGAGACCTACGCAGCGAAGACGATCCCGCGGCCCGACTATCTCGATCCCGACGCCGACACGGTATCGGTCCTCAAGAGCCGCGCCGGCCTCCACGTCCTGCCCGACGCCGACGCCAGCGAAACCGACTAATTCCTCGGTTCACAACGACACGGTATGACTCGCCAGCAGTGGTTCGCGCTGCTCCTCGTGGTGTTGATGATCTCTTCCACGTTCGTGTCCGTGATCGGGAGCTTCCTCTGAGGACGACAGACGCCCGACGGGACCGCGATCGCCGGCGTCTTGGGTACTTTTTTAGCCCCGCCTCCGATCGTGACTGTCATGCCGCTCGAAAGTATTGCCGCGGGCCCGTGGTCGTTGCTGCCGGCGCTGCTCGCCATCGCGCTCGCGTGGTACACTCGCGACGCGCTCATCGGCCTGTTCGTCGGCATCGCCGGCGGGGCCGTCGTCTACGGTGCCTTCCGCCCCGGCCTCGTCGGGGTTCCGGACGGTCTCGTCGGGGAGCTTCCCGGCACCGTCCTCGGAGGGGTGCTCGGGCCCACGGTGATCCCCGAACTGATCGCCACGTCGGCGCTGTTCGCCGACCCGTGGTACGTCAAAAACGTGCTACTCGCGCTCTTTGCGATCGGTGGATTGATGGGGCTGATGATCCGTTCTGGCGCGATCCGTGGCGTCTTGGAGGCGCTCGCCAGTCGGGTCGACTCGCCCGCCGACGCCGAGAAAGCCTCGTTTCTCGCGGGGATCATCATCCACATCGACGACTACTTCAACTGTTTAGTGGTCGGCTCGATGATGCGCCCCCTCACTGACGAGTACAACGTCTCGCGCGCGAAACTCGCGTACTACGTCGACAGCGCGGGCAGTCCGGCCGCCCGCCTCGCCTTCTACTCGACGTGGGGCGTCGCGCTGGTGGGGTTCATCGGGGCTGGGATCACCGCCGCGGCCCAACAGGACGTCCTCCCGTCGGGGATGTCGAACTACGTTACCCAGTCAGGTGACGGTCTCCAGGCGGCCACCGACGCGATCTGGCCGCTGTTTTTCAACAGCATCGGCTTTGCCTTTTACTCGTGGACCGCGCTCGTCATCGCGGCGCTGGTCGCGTGGCAGGTCATTCCGAACGTCTTCGGGATGGGACGCGAGGAGGAACGCGCCCGCAACGGCGGTGGCGTGGTAGGACCCGACGACGACCCTCTCGTCTCCGACGAGATGTCGAACTACGCGATGTACGAGGGCGCGACCCCCGACTGGCGTAACTTTGCGATCCCGGTCGCGGTCATCGTCGGCGTTGGACTGATGGCGATGTTCTGGCGCGCTTCGCCCGTCGTGAACGCTCCACAGATGTCGACGGCCCTCTCGGTGCTCGGCTACGACCTGATCGTTCCCGCGGGCGGGCCGTGGTCGTTCAACATCGGCGAGATCCGGCTCGGTCTCGCCGCGCTCACGGGATTGGTCGTCGGCTTCCTCCTGTTCCGGGCGCGCGGCGACATCCCCTCGAACGACGACGCGACCGACGCGATGCTCAACGGGTTCAAGGGCATCTTCCTCGCGGCCACGATCCTCACGCTCGCCATCACGATCCAGAACACCGTCACGACTCTCGGGATATCAGGGTTCGTCACCGACTGGTTCCGCGGCGTCCCCGTGGGCCTGATCCCGCTACTCGTCTTTCTCACGACGGGGTTCGTCAGTTTCTCCGACGGGAGCTCGTGGGCGACCTACGGCATCATGTTCCCCATCGCGATCCCGGTGGCGTTCACGACCGGGGCGAACCTCCCGCTGGTGCTCGGCGCGGTGCTCTCAGGGGGTATCTTCGGCGATCACTGTTCGCCGATCTCCGACACCACGGTGCTTTCGTCCTCGACCAGCGGCGCGGATCACATGGTGCACGTCCGGACACAGATCCCCTACGCGTTCATGTGTGCGGCGGTCGCCGGCACGCTCTTTCTCGTGCTCGGTTTCGCCGTTCCGGAGAACTTCTCGCTCCTCCCGTACTGATTCCTCGGGCGCTTCGCTCGATTTCGTTCCTCAGTCCGATCCCCAGACGTCAGCGAGCGGGTGGTCGTCGGGATCGGTCCGTGAGCTTCGTGTTTGCCGGTTCGTGGCGGTGGTACCGTCCCTGCCACCGTTGCCCGCACCGGGGTCGAACGCCGGCAGCTCCGGACGGCTCAGCCGATCGACCTGAGCGGCGAACCAGTCGGGCATCGCGCTGCGCGCCCGGTCGAACAGGTCGAGCAGGCTCGCGTCCGCCAGATACGTCGCGCCGTGATCGTCGGGCGCGCGCACGACCCGGCCGCACGCCTGAATCACGGTCTTGAGCGCCGTTCGGTAGTACCAGTCCCACTGGCCCTCCTCCAGCCGCCGCGCGACCCGCGAGTCGCGAGTGTTCGGGTAGGGGGCTTTGCAGAGCATCTGCCACCGCGCGCGATCGCCCTCCAGGTCGAGCGCCTCCTCCATTTTCACCGAGACGAACAGTTCGGGGTCGTCCGTCGCGAGCCACGTCTCCAACTGGGCGTCCCGGTTCTCGCGGTCATGCGTCCGGATCCGCTCACCGACCCCGAACTCGCGCAATCGATCCACGAGGCGCTCCGCGATGGCGTAGGAGTGAGCGTGGACGATCCCCTTCTCGTCGGCGTGGCGGGTCATGAGCCGGACGACGAGTCGCGCGATCTTCGGGAGGGTTTCGTCGCGGTGCTCGTAGGTCATCTTTCCCTGGGTCACGTCGTACAGCGGCCGATTCTCCACGGGAAACGTGTGCGAGACGTCGACCAGCGCCGCGTCGTCCGGATCGAGTCCCACGCCACGACAGAACCCTTCCTTGTCGAGGATGGTCGCCGACAGCAGCGCGAAGTTGTTGGCTCGATCCCAGACCGTGTGCTGGAGATAGCGTTCGGGATTGAGGGGTTTGATCGTCATCGGCCCACCCTCGCCATCCGTTTGGTCAGCGATCCACGTGCTCGCGCTCCCTGGGTCCCGATAATCCGAGACGAACCAGTCGAGGTTCGAGATGAGTTCTTGCAGTCGGTCGCGTTCGGTGACTTCCGCGATGGTGAGCTCGTCGGCCCCGACGAGCGTGTCTTTCCGGTGGCCACACACTCCCGAGAGCCGCTCGGCGAATCGGGCTGCGGCCTCGGCACCGTCGATGTCGGGGATCGAAAGCTCGTCCCACACCGGCACCGTGTCGGGCCGGAGGTCGATAGTGGCGTACATCTCGGCCCATTCGGCGAGCCCGTGGGCCTCGTCGATCACGGCCACGTCGCGCTGGCCGAACGCGTCCGAGCCGGCGGTCTGCATGAAGTACGCGAGCGTCATCGCCGCGACCTGTCGGTTCGAGGCGATCGTGCGGTCTGAAAAATAGGGGCAGCGATGCTTGATCGAGCAGTCGAAGCCCGTCTCGCGTGCACACGGCGCGCGGTCCACAGGAGTATCGGTTTCGCCGGCGACCAGGCACGTGTAGTTGCGCTTGCCCCGGATGACTTGGAGATCCGAGAGGAGGGGATCGGCCGCCACGTCGTCGAGCTGTGAGACCTGCGGGGTGGTGTAGTACGCGCCGACCGGTTCGGCGGGTGCGGCCTCGTCGGCCTGGCGCGCACACCCCGCGATGGCGCGCGCGAGTAGCGACTTCCCCGAACCCGTGGGGGCGCGCACCAGCACGACATCGTTGCCCGCCGCGAACGCCTCGCGGATCTCGCCGAGGGCTGCCTGCTGGTTCCCCCGGTATGAGGGTGCGGGAAACTCCTCGTTGATCCGGGCGAGGTTCACGTTCAGGGAATCGCCGCCCGGAAGGTAAATCCTCCGGGCTACTCGTCGACCGAGTGCTCGTACTCGTCGAGCGCCGCGACGTCCGCCGCCCGCGCGTCCTCGGGGAGTCGCTCGATACAGTCATAGCAGAGGAGATACTCGGAGCCGTCTTCGAATTCGAGGGTCAGCCCCTCGCTCGCGTCACCGCCGAACGTCCAGAGGTTCGCGATCCCGCCGGCGATCTGCACCGCGCGTCCGCAGCTGTCACACGGCTCGGTAGTCATGGATGGCTGGTGGGTACGCCCGGAGAAAGCCCTTTCTCCAGCCCTCGGCAGTAGCCGGGTCGACGACTGCTAGTTCGTTCGAACCGGGTGCCGATACAAATGAGAACCGCAAGCCACACGCCTCCCGCGCCCACTTTTTTACTTCGTCGGGTGCGCTCGCTTCGCTCGCGCACCGCTCCTCGCAAAAACCTGGACTAAAAACACCCGCTCACTCGCGTTGCTCGTTCGCGGTTCGATTACCGACACCACCACCTCAGCACCGCGCCGCAACAGCCACACACCTCCCCAACCGATTCGCTCAGTCACTCCGTTCCTTCGCTCATCCCTCGCGCGAGTCGGGCGTCTTCGCCGCCCTCCCGCGCGCCACCGCACCAAGACCGGAGACGGCATTCCGACCGATAGCGCCCCGATCTACCGGCGAGCGTGGACTTATACTCCACCGGCCCCTCCCTCGCGTATGCGCGTGCTGGTGACCGGCGCGACGGGGTTCGTCGGGAGTCGCCTCGTTCCGGCGCTGATCGAGGCGGGCCACGACGTCAGGGTGCTCACCCGCGACGCCGACAGCTACGACGGGCCGGCCGACGACGTGTGTGAGGGAGACATCCTCGACGCCGGCACGTTCGAACACGCTCTGGAGGGAATCGACGCCGCGTACTACCTCATCCACTCGATGGAGTCCGGGACCGATTTCGCGGCGCGGGACCGCCGGGCGGCCCACAACTTCCAGCGTGCGGCGAGCGAGGCGGGTATCGATCGCGTGCTCTATCTCGGCGGGTTGGGCGAGACCCGTCAAGGCCTCTCCGAACACCTGATGTCCCGGCGCGAGGTCGAAACCATCCTCGCCGACGGTAGCTACGACCTCACCACGCTCCGAGCTGCGATCATCGTCGGCGAGGGCTCGTCGAGCTTCGCGATGGTCGAACAGCTTGTCCACCGACTCCCCGTCATGATCACGCCGAAGTGGGTCCGTACGGAGTGCCAGCCCATCGCCATCGCGGACGTGATCGCGTACCTCGTGGGCTGTCTCGACGTGCCCGAAACCGCGGGCGACACCTTCGAGATCGGTGGGCCGGAGGTGCTGACCTACCAGGAACTCCTCGAACGCACTGCCGGGATCGCGGATCGCTCGCTGTTCATTTTGCCCGTGCCGGTGCTCTCGCCGAAGCTCTCGGCGTACTGGGTCGATCTCGTCACCGACATCCCGAAAGCGGTCGCCCACCCGCTGATCCTCGGGCTCAAAAACACCGTCGTGGTCGACGACACGCGGATCGAGGAGCTGGTACCGATCGAGCGCACCGACTTCCCGACCGCAGTCGAGCGGGCGCTTGGCCGGCAGGAAGAACCCGCGGCGACCGAACGCGCCGAGCGGGCGCGGGTCGAACCCGAGCGATGAGCCGGCCCACCGACTTCGGTGAGACGTGGACCTACGAGAGCATCGTCGGCGCACTCCCGGGAATCGAGGTCTCGACCACGCTCGCGCTCGCGATCCAACTCGGCGTGTTCGAGGCGGGCGTGGTCGCCCTCGCGTGGTTTTACGACCTCTGGAGCGTCGCGCTCGCGGGCAGCGCCGCGGTGTTCGTCGCCGGCATCGGGTCGATCGAGATGGTGCGGGTCGCGCGGCGCATTCGTACTGTGGAACTCCCCGACGCCTACCGCCGGCTGGTGTTCGGCTCGAACATGGACGTCGTGCTCGCGGTGCTCGCGTTCTGTGCGATGTTGACGTACCTGTTCGTTCCCAACACCGCCAGCGGCCGCGCCCCGCTGCTCGATCGACTGCTCGGTCCCGATCCGCCCGTGCTCGTGGTCTACTTCCTCCTTCTCGTGCTCTGGGACGTCTGCTATCGCATCGGAACGGGCTGGTGGGCGACCGTCACCGCGCTCTGGCGCTCGTATCGCTACGAGTTCGACGCCGACACCGCCCACACCTTTTTTTGGGCCGACGTCGAGACGATCGCGTTCGGCGTCATTCAGCTCCTGCTCGTCCCGTTCGTCCTCGACTATCCAGTCCTGCTCGCGGTGCTCCTCGCACACGTCTCGGCGGTGCTCGTGGTCACGAGCGCGTCGCTCTGGCTGTTGTATTCGAAACGGAGGGCGGTGGAGGACGCTACCGCGACTTGATCTCGCGGAACTGCGCAAGCAGATCGTCCGCATCGCCGACATCGTACTCGACGTCGCCGTCGTACTGGGTCCGATCGTCGTCGTCAGCGGCGTTCGCGCCCACTTCGCTCGTCTTCTCCTCGCGGCGTTGGTGTTCCGCCGCGTCATAGGCACCCATTGACATGGTAAATACACTCGTCGTTTGTCCCTCATGATTATCAATGTATCGCTCACGAAACTGTCATTCGACGGGCGGGGGACCGACACCGCTAACCGCCCGGCCCGCAAACACGACTCGTGGCTGGTCCTCTTCGATTCCGGCGCTCACGCGAGCGGTGGGACGATTCTCGCGTGCGGCGCGATCTCCACGTCCCGCTCGACGAAACCTTCGGCGCGACGCTTTCCTCGGCGTGGTACAAGCCACCCGGCGGCCGCACCGCTCGCCGCCTCGAAATGGACAACGGCGACCGCGCGCTGTTCGTCTGGGGCGAGGACGCCTTCTGGCTCGGTAACACGAAAACTCCGGAAGCGCTCTGGCGCACCGAGAAGTACACCTTCGAGGAAGTTCCCTACCCCGTCGCACGGTGGGCCCAGCGCGAACTCCTCGCCGAACTCGACATGACCGATCCGTGGCTCGCGGCGTACGAACACGTCGCGTGGTTCTTTCTGCCGATCCTCTTCTCGAAGGACGGCCGAGCGAGTTCGCGAGCCTTCTTCGCCGACCACGCCGCGGGCTTTCCGGATGCTGACCCCGAGGACGCACTCGGGTTCTACGAGCGATTTCTCTCCACGGGCGTGTTCGACGATCACCGCTACACCATGGCGGCGAAACTCGGCACCAGCGAGCACGTCGATCGAACGCGAATGAGCGCGACGATGGGCGAGTTCAACGCCGCGAAGCTCCTCACCGACGCCGGCTACGCCCCCATCCCCGAGATCGAGCTCGATTCGGGCTATGCCCTAGATTTCCAGGTGACGACCGACCGCGGCCCCGTTCTGGTCGAGGTCACCCGCCCTGGACGACCCGCCGGCCGGTCCGCGAACACCCCGGCGGCCGCGGTTCGCCAGACCGGTGCGGCGAAGACCGACGACCAGCTCGCCGCCCACCCCGACGCCGTACTCTTTGTGGACTGCTCGTCGTTTCACGACGACGAGTGGGCTGCGCTCGCGGGCGAGCATCCCGGAGTGGGTCACCGGCCGGCGGTCGTCTTCCGCGCACGGCCCGACGGCTCGGTTGCGGGCTACGAGAACGGATCGGTGCCGCTCGAACTCGACGACGCTCTCGGGCGGTAGCGGGAGCCGCTCGCGATCGTCAGAGCGACACCTCGTCGTGGCCGGTCTCGCCGGGTGCGGTCGGATCGCGGTCGGAGTACCCCTTTCGGCCGATCGCCGCGTCGCCGACCGCGCTGTAGGCCACGAGCCGCGCGGCCTCCGCCGATTCGACGGTGTCGGGACCGATCCGTCCCAGCGCGTCACCGAACGTCTCGGTGCCGTTCGGGAGCGAGAGTTCGAGTCCACCGTATGCGTCGATCAGTTCGTCGGTCGTCGCGGGATAGCTGTGGGCGTCGAGCCGATCCTCCACCTCGATCATGCACTGCATGCTCGTTGCGGGGCACGTGAACATCATAAACGTTCTCTACAATCCATTGGATCGAATATTCATTGGTTAAGGACTTTGGACTCGCCCGGAAGAGGCTTGTCGCCGGCGGTGCACGTCCCCGGCATGCCGCCCGTCGCCGACCTCCACGTCCACACGACGAACTCCGACGGGACGATGAGTCTCCACGAGGTCCCCCGCGCGGCCCGCGCGGCCGGCGTCGAGATCGTCGCCATCACCGATCACGAGCGCCTCCACGACGATCTCGACACCCCGACCGACGACCTCGACGGCGTGCCCGTGATCCACGGGATCGAACTCCGGGTCGAGACCGGCGCGGGCCAAGTCGATCTGCTGGGGTATGGCGTCGAGCCGACGCCCGAACTCGCCCGGGAGATCGACCGACTCCAGGCTGATCGGGTCGAACGCGGCCACGCGATCGTCGACTGCGCCGAGGACCGCCTCGGGGCTGATCTCCCGCTCGAACCCGCTGCGGGGATCGGCCGACCCGACATCGCGCGCGCGATCGCCGACGTCACCGAGTACGACTACCAGGGGGCCTTCGAGGAGGTGATCGGCCGGGGCTGTCCGTGTTTCGTCGCCCGGAACCTCCCCGACTTCGAGCGCGGGGCCACCCTCCTCGCCGAGACCTGTGGCCTCGTCTCGCTCGCCCATCCGCTGCGCTACGGTGATCCCGAGACTGCCCTCGAACTCACCGGCTCGGCGTACCTCGACGGCGTCGAGCGCCACTACGAGTACGGTCGGTCGGTCGATCCGGCTCCGGTCGAGCGCGCGATCGAGCGC
This sequence comes from Halococcus sp. PRR34, assembly GCF_028617175.1. NCBI lineage: Archaea > Methanobacteriati > Methanobacteriota > Halobacteria > Halobacteriales > Halococcaceae > Halococcus > Halococcus sp. PRR34. The sequence goes on from NZ_JAQJDA010000003.1 coordinate 107,974, forward strand.
CACGACCTCGTTCCAACTGGTGGAAGCGACGCCCACGACGACGTGCTCGGTCGTGCAGGGCTCGATCGCGCGGCGTTCGACCGGGTCGCGGAACGTCTCCCCTAACGGAGGATTGAACCTTCGTCGGCTCCGAGGGTCGGGTGATGCAGTGTCACTACTGCGAGGCTGAAGCCGCCGTCGCCGTCGAGAAGAACGCCCTGAAGGTCGGTCTCTGTCGAACACACCTCCGCGAGCGCCTCCAAGAGCTCGCCGACGACGACGCACTCGCCGGGATCGAGGACGAACTCGACATCGATCGATCCTGACGGCACTCGCTGCCTGCCGCTCCCTGCTACCCCGCGATCGCCGACCGCGGGGCGCACCGTCGGTTTTCGTCCGCCCGAGCATCTATCCCCTCGTGGCCACTCGTGTCGAGCGATGCCCGTCGACGAAACCGACCTCGACTGGAGTTCTATCGGCCCCGACGACATCGGCTTCCGGCGCAAACAGCTCGGCGACGCCGATGGCGGCGACCAACTGGGCTGTAGCCTCTACGAGCTCCCTGCCGGCGAGCGCTCGTGGCCGTATCACTACCACACGAAAAACGAGGAGGCGGTGTACGTCCTCGCCGGCTCCGGTCTCCTGCGCCTCGACGACGAGGAGCACTCGCTGTCGGCGGGCACGTACGTCGCGCTCCCGACCGGCGAAGAGCACGCCCACCGGATCGTGAACGACGGCGACGAGACGCTCCGCTATCTCGTGCTGTCGACGATGGACGAGCCCGACGTGGTAGGGTATCCCGATGCGGGTGCGGTCGGGGTGTACGCCGGCTCGCCGCCGGGTGGCGACGAGGACGACCGCGAACTCTCGGGGTTTTTCGACCCCGAGGATCGGCTCGATTTCTGGACCGACGTGGCCGATACGGGATCGATGACGGTGGCAGAGTCGAGCGATCGATCCGAGGACTGACCCGCGTGGCTTGCACCTGACGGCAGTAGCTATAGCCCGTCATCGCTCGTTGTGACAATCGTCATGCTGGGGGATACCTCTGAGATCGATTCGGGGATGGACGTACTGGACAACAACGGCGATGAAGTGGGGACGGTCGCCACCGTCGACGACGACACGGCCTACGTCGACCTCGATCCGAGCCTGGGCGACGAGGTGAAATCGAGCCTCGGGTTCGGCGACACCGACGACGACACCTACGCGCTCCGCGACGAGATGGTCGACACCGTCGACGACGACGGCGTCCACCTCCACGGCGATCACTGACCGGCGCTCGCCCGGTCCCGTAATTTCGCCAGTGGAGGCCCGCCCGCGGATCGCCGCGACGACCGATGTCGTTTTTCGTGACCCGCTCGTGTTCGCGTCATGAGCAGTGCCGACCGATCCGCGCCACGGCTGGTCTACGACGACGACTGTGGCTTTTGCACGTGGTGGGCCGAGTGGGCCGTGCTGAACGGCGAGTTCGAACCCCGCGGCTTTTCGGAACTCTCCGAAACCGAGCGCGAGCGCCTCCCCGAGGACTGGGAGGAGTGTGTCCACCTCCTCACCGACGGCACGGTGTACTCCTGTGGGGCGGCCACCGAGGAGGTCCTCACGCGCACCGACACGGTCCCGCCCGAGATATTCGACTTTCTGAACGGATTCGCCGACTACGAGCAGCGCCGCGAGGACCTCTATCGGACGGTAGCCGACCGGCGCGATCTGTTGGGGAAAGTCGTCAGCGCAGAGCCGCCGGTGGGGCGCAAACGCGACTGATCTCGTTGGTGTTCGCCGGTGCTATTCGAACGCCGCAATCCCGGTCAGATCCTGCCCGAGGATCAGCGAGTGGATGTCGTGAGTCCCCTCGTAGGTGTAGACTGTCTCCATGTTGGCGAGGTGGCGCATCGGCGAGTAGTCGAGGGTGATCCCGTTGCCGCCGAGCATCTCGCGGGCCACTCGCGCCTGATCGCGCGCCATGCTGACGTTGTTGTACTTCGCCATCGAGACCTGCTGGGGGCGGAGGTCGCCGCGCTCTTTCAGGTCGGCGAGGCGGTGTGAGAGGAGCTGGGCGGTCGTGATCTCGGTGGCCATCTCGGCGAGCTTGCCCTGCTGGAGCTGGAAGCTCGCGATCGGCTTGTCGAACTGCTCGCGGTCGGTGGCGTAGTCACGAGCGGTCTCGAAGCAGTCCCGTGCCGCGCCGATCGCGCCCCACGTGATGCCGTACCGGGCCTGGGTGAGACACGACAGCGGCCCCTTCATTCCTGTGACGCCGGGCAGCACCGCCGACTCGGGCACCCGGACGTTCGAAAGCCCGATCTCGCCGGTGACGGAGGCGCGCATCGAGAGCTTCTCGTCGATCTTGTTGGTGCTCACGCCGTCCCGATCGGTCTCGACGAGGAACCCTCGTACTGGTGAGTCCTCGGCCGACGTGTCGCGCGCCCAGACCACCGCAACATCCGCAATGGGGGAGTTCGTGATCCACGTCTTCGATCCCGAGAGCACGTACTCGTCGCCGTCTTTCTCCGCGCGAGTTTCCATTGCCGACGGGTTCGAGCCGTGTTCGGGTTCGGTGAGACCGAAACAGCCGACTTTCTCGCCGGTCCCGAGATCCGCGAGCCACCGCTCCTTCTGCTCGTCGGAGCCGTAGGCGTGGATCGGGTACATCACGAGTGCGCCCTGGACACTCGCCATTGATCGAATTCCCGAGTCGCCCGCCTCCAGCTCCTGCATCAGGAGGCCGTAGGCCGTCTCGGAGACGCCAGGCAGGCCGTATCCCTCCAGGTTCGGGGCGTAAAATCCCAGCTCGCCCATCTCGGTGATGAGTTCTTCGGGGAACGTGCCGTTCTCGAAGTGCTCGCCGATGTCGGGGTTCACTTGCTCCTCGACGAACTCCCGCGCGGTGTCCCGGATCAGCCGCTCTTCCTCGTCGAGATCTGCCTCCAGCCCCACGTAGTCGAGCATACCGCCGCCTCGCGGCGCGCGGCAAAAAACCCTCGTACCCTCAGTCGCCGGCCGCTTCGTCAGTCCGTGCCGTCGATCCCCCGCCGTCGCGCACCTCGCGGACCGAATCGGTGAAATTCTCGAAGAGTGTTTTGGCCTCGCATGCCGCCGCGTAGTTCGCTTCGGTGATCCCGTCGAGCACCCGATCGATGCGCTCGTCGGCGAGGTCCTTGCCCCGAGTGACCTCGCGGGCGGTCGCCGGATCGTACTCGGGGTGGAACTGCACGCCGACCGCGTTGCCGACCCGGAACCCGTGGACGCCGTAGTCGTTTTCGGCGATCTGCTCGGCTCCGGGCGGGAGTTCGGTCACGGTATCGGAGTGGGTGGTGAACACAGTGGCGGGGCTCTCGACGCCCGCGAACAGCGGATCGTCGTCCACCTCGACGTCCCGGTAGCCGATCTCGTAGCTCCCCATGTCCGCGACTTCTCCACCGAGGGCGGCCGCGAGCACTTGGTGGCCGAAACACACTCCCAGAACGGGCATGTCGCGCTCGACGGCCGTCCCGACCCACTCGACGAGAGGATCGATCCACGGCTCGTCCCAGTAGACCGACGCGCGCGATCCGGGAACAACTGCTCCGTCGAACGCGAACGTGTCGGGCACGCCGTCGCGGACCGCGAACTCCGCGAGGTCGGCGTCGAGTTCTCGACGGAAGTTCCGTCGGGTGTTCTCGTTCTCGGACGGATCGAGCAGGGCGATGCGTGGCCGCGTCATCGTTTTCCATTGACTGCTCGTGCCTGTTGTACGTTCCGTTCCTGCACGGAACCGACACGACGCTCGGTGATTCTCGGGTCGTATCCCTCGTTTGCATGTCTCTCCGTTGTCTTTAGGAGCGCCTAAAACCGGAAGGTTTAGTACGATTTAGGGACGCCGAAATCGTATGCAACGACGACGGTTCCTGACGGGTGCGGCGACAGCGAGTGCACTGCTTGCGGGCTGTACCTCCAGTGACGGGGACGGCGATGGGAACAACAGCTCCGCGGGCGGGAACGAGTCGACGACCGCCGCGAACGGGACAAGCACTGCGGCGGCCACCACGACAGCCGGATCGACCGCGACCGCGTCCGGCAACGGGACCGACGCCGGGGCCCAAACGGGCACGGAGAACGGGACCGAAACGGACGGCCAGAGCGGAACCGAGACCGGGAGCTCCTACAGCGTCTCGATCGCGCCGATGGGTGAGGTCACGTTCGACGGCGTTCCCGAGACGTGGGTGGCGAACAACGGGAGCTGGGCGGATATGGGGGCTGCGCTCGGCGTCGCCCCGCCGAAAGCGGTCTGGCTGCCCGAACGCTATCACACCCAGTACTACGACGAGGTTCCGGGGGTTTCGGTCGACAAAAGCGGGATGCAGGCGCTGTCGAGCGACGGCGTGAGCAAGGAGCTGTTCTACGAACTCGACGGCGACGTTCACGTCATCGATCCCAACTTCCTGCTCAACCGGTTCAAGGGATGGAAGCAGTCGGACATCGAGGAACTCCGGACGAACGTCGGTCCCTTCTTCGGCAACAGCAGCTTCTCGCGAGGCTATTCGTGGCACGAGGACTACCAGTACTACACGCTCTACGAGGCGTTCGGCAAGCTCGCCGAGATGTTCCAGCGTGAGGACCGCTACGAGCAGTTCGTGGAACTCCACGACGAGATGCAGTCGAACCTCTCGGAAGTCGTCCCATCGAACGAAAGCGAGCGCCCGAGCGTCGCGATCCTGTGGGCGTCGGGCAACGAACCGGAGGAGTTCAGCCCGTATCTCATCGGTGAGGGGACCAGCTTCAAGCAGTGGCGCGATCTCGGGGTTCGCGACGCGCTCGCCGAAACCGACGTCGGGAACTTCCATGCGAGCCGCTCGGCAGTCGACTTCGAGACCCTCCTCCAGATCGATCCCGAGGTGTTGTTGTTCCGTGGCCACGAGAGCCAGACCGCCGAGGAGTTCCAGAACACCGTGGTGCAGTTCATGAAAAACAACTCGACGGCGAGCGCGCTGACGGCCGTCGAGAACGACGATGTCTACCGCGGTGGCCCGCTGTACCAGGGGCCGATCACGAACTTCGTCACGACCCAGCGCGCCGCAGAGCAGGTCTACCCCGACCGCGTCTCCGGTCCGCTGTACGATCCCGAGCGCATCGCGCCCATCGTCGACGGGAACGGCGAATCGTGACTGACCGCGACGCCATACGGCCGACGCGACGCGCGTATCTCAGAGCCGGTGCGATCGTCGGCGGTGGGCTGCTCGCCGGCTGTGCCGGCCGTTCCGGAAACGCCAACTCGGACACGGAAAACGGCGGTCAGGACGGCGGCAACAGCAGTGTGAACGCCGACAACGCCAGCGGCGGTTCCGCAAGTGACGGAGCGCAGACGAACGCCGACACGAACGCCACTGCCGGCGGCGGCGGGAGCTACACCGCGTCGATGGCTCCGATGGGTGCCGTCGAATTCGATTCCGTACCGCAGAGCGCCTTCGCGATCTTCCCGCAGTACGCCGATATGGCGGTCGCACTCGGTCACGGCGACGCCGTGAATGCGGTCTACGTGCCCGAGATGTCCGGCACGACGATGAATCACTACTACGATCGACTCGACGGCGTCTCCTTCGACTGGCAGGGACTCCCGGACCCGCTGAGCGACGGCCTCGCCAAAGAACAGCTCTACAGCCTCGGTAGCGACGTCCATCTCGCCGACCCCGCACACGCTGCCACCAACGACAACTGGAGCCAGGCCGATGTCGAGGAAGTCGGGGCGAACGTCGCGCCGTGGTTCGGGAACTTCTACAGCGGAACGCACGCCGAGCCACCATCGTCGTACCGTGATTCGTACCAGTACTACGGGCTCTGGGAGCTGTTCGGGAAGGTCGCCCAGGTGTTTCAAGAACGCCAGCGCTACGAGGCGCTCGCGTCCGTCCACCGGGACCTCCGATCGACGATCGAAAAGGGTCTGCCGCCGAAGGACGAGCGCCCGACCGCTGTCCGCGTCACCCTCAGCGAGGGGTCGTTCTACACCTACCATCTCAACAAGCCCGGCTACTGGCTGGCCGACACTCGGCCGCTGGGCGCGAACGACGCGTTCGCGGACGAGGACTGGTCCGATTTGTGGGGGACGGTCGGTTACGAGACCATGCTCGAGGCCGATCCGGACGTGATCCTCCATCTCTGGGGGCTCACGCCGAACCACGACATGGCGGAGATCCGCAGCCAGCTCGCGGACCACTCCGTCGGCAGCCAGCTCTCTGCGGTGCAGAACGATCGGGTGTACCCTGCTGGAATGCGCTATCAGGGCCCCATCATGAACCTCTTCCAGCTCGAAATGGGGGCAAAGCAGCTCTACCCCGAGCAGTTCGGCGAGTGGCCGGAGTACACCGACGGGAACCCCTATCCCGACATCCCCGACGACGAGCAGCTGTTCGACCGCGGTCGCGTGGCGCGTATCGTCACCGGTAACTAGTAATGGCTGCTCGGTGCGTCCTCACCGGAGGGAGACAGCCGAAACGGTTTTGAGCCCTTAGGGAGACCTAAAACGCATGGACGACGAGCGACGGACTGGATCGGCGACGACCGACGAGGACGAGCGAACCGCCGATTCGCGATCCACGTCGGACTCGCCTCGCGTGACCGACGGTGGTGTGACCGCGGCGTCGGCTGCAAGCGAGGCGGTCCATCGTCAAGCCGCGGCGGACGACGCGGAGCCGCCACGGAGTGCGCTCGTCGGCGAGGATCTCGCCATCAGCTATCCGACCACCGAGGAGCCGGTCGTCGAGTGTACGCGTGTCGACATCCCCGAGGGCGAGATGACGGCGCTCGTCGGCCCGAACGGCTCCGGGAAGTCGACGCTGCTCAAAACGCTCTCCGATCACCTCGCGCCCGACGGCGGCGCGGTCGCGCTGAACGGCCGCGCGATCAACGAGTACGGCTCGAAGGAGCTCGCCCGCGAACTCGGCCACCTCTCCCAAGAGAACGACTCGCCCGGCTCGATCACCGTCGAGGACCTCGTCTCTCACGGCCGATACCCGTATCGCGGCACGTTCGAGTCGGTCGACGACGCCGATCGCGCCGCGGTCGAGCGCGCGATCGACCTCGCGGGGATCGATCACCTCCGTGACACCGAAGTCGGCCAGCTCAGCGGCGGCCAGCGCCAGCTCGCGTGGATCGGGATGGTGCTCGCCCAAGAAACCGACGTCCTCCTGCTCGACGAGCCCACCACCTTCCTCGATCTCCATCACCAGCTTCGGGTGATGGAAACGGTACGACGGCTGAACCGTGAGAAGGGCGTCACCGTCGCGGTCGTGCTCCACGACATCGCCCAGGCTGCACGCTTCGCTGACTACCTCATCGCGCTCAAAGACGGCGCGGTCTACGACTGGGGCCCGCCGGCCGACGTCGTGACCGAGGGACTGCTCGCCGATGTGTTCGGCGTCGAGGCGGTCGTCGAGGGGACCGATCACGGCCCGCGTCCGGTCCCCATCCGACCGCTCGACGGCTGAAAAGCGTTCTCTCTACAACCCGTTGGCCGCAACTCAGGACGCCTGTTCGATCCACTCGGTAGCGCGACTCTCGGACACTTCGGCAGCGTCGGCAACAGTTGCAGCGTCGGCGGCCGCGAGGTCCGCGGTCGTCTCGACCCCCGCCCCGCGTAGCCGCGCGGCGTAGGTGTCACCGATCCCGGAAACGGTTTCGAGACCCGACTCGTCGTCAGCCTCTGCGTCGCTTCCATCATCGCTAGCGGCCACGTCGTCGGCCGTTTCGCTCGCACTCTCGATTTCTATTTCGGCGGCCTCGGTGTCGAGCTGTGACCGTTCCTCGAACCACTCGCAGACCTGCGGCCAGACGTTCTCGTGGGAGCTACCCGAGACCGAGAGCCCGATGTGGCCCGTCGGATACTCGATGATTGCGGTGTCCTCGCTCGCGATGACGTCGTTGAACGGTTTGCTCGTCTCGGAGGGGATGAGATGGTCGTACTCGCCGGTGATCTGGAGGACGGGCATGTCGATGTTCGCGAGATCGACGTGCTCGCCGCCGTCAGCGCGCTCGCCGCCGTCGGACTCGCTTCGCTCACGGCTTCGCCGTTCGCCGTTCCGAGGTCGTTCGAGAGGCGCGTCGCGCCTCTCGTGATGACGAGACGCCGAAGGCGTCTCGGACCACGCTCCCTCTGGTTGCGCCTCGCTTCGCTCGCCCGACGAGGATCGCGAACCGGCGGTTCGCTCACCGCCGAGGTACAGCTCGTTCTCGTAGAGCTTGTTGTCCTGATAGATGTCCTCGACGAACTGGGCGAACGTCGCGCCCGCGACATCGATTCCCTCCGAGAGCCACCGCTCCATCCGCCCGAAGTTTTCGACGAAGTCGTCGTTGTCGAGGTTGTCGTACAGGCGGACGTACTTCGAGACGTAGTTCGAGACGGGATCCATCAACGCGAAGCCCACATCGAGCATCTCCGCGGGTGCGTTGCCGTAGGTCGCCCGGAGTTCGTCGGGCGAGAAGAACTCCTCGTCGCCCCAGAGTTCGAGTACTCCTCCAGTGTCGTCGAAACAGAGCCCGGCGGCCATCAGCCCGAGATTCCGGACCTTCTCGGGGTGGAGCGCGGCGTACATCGCCGACATCGTACCACCCATGCAGTAGCCCAGAATATTGATCGAATCCTGGTCCGACTCCTCGCGGACTTCGTCGACGCAGTTCTCGATGTATCGGTTCACGTAGTCGTCGAGGGTGAGATGCTGATCGAGCCTGGAGGGTTCGTTCCAGTCGATCATGTAGACGTCGAAGCCCGCCTCCAGGAGCCGCCGGATCACCGACCGGTCGGGCTGGAGGTCGAGGATGAACGGCTTGTTGATCAGCGCGTAAATCACGAGGATCGGCACGTCGTGCTGTTCGTCGGTCCGCGGCTCGTAGTGGAGGAGTTCGAGCTTGTTCTCGGTATACACTACTTCGCTCGGGGTCTCGCCCACCTCGACCGAGAGCATCTGGTTCAACTGCTCGGGCGCGACCGTGGTCTTCTCGACCGCCTCGGCGGCGGCCTCGAAGCTCCGGCGCTGGGCGTCGAGCGCCGTCGTGAACGGGTTGAACGCCCCCGTACCGCGGTCGCTCATTCGTCCTCCAGCAGCCGGTCGAGCTTCTTCGACACCTCGTGTTGGCGGCGTTCGAGTTCGACGAGACGTTCACCCACCTCGTCGATATCGTCGCGGGTGGCAAAGCCGAGCGCTTCGAGCGTGTCCTGACTCAGGTCGTCGACGTCCTCTTGGAGCTCCATCAGGTTCCCGACCATCTCGCCGGTTCCTGCGGCGAACGCGCTGGTGCCCATCACCTCGGAGAAGGCCTCGTTCGCGCTCTGGAGCCAGATGTCCCGGAGCTCCTGTACGTCGACGTCTTCTCCCTCGGCGGCCGCGGTGAGCCGGGTGGTCATCTGCTCTGCGGCCTCCATCCAGACGTCGACGGCGCGCTCGTACCCCTCGATCCCCTCCTTCGTGGTTCCCTCGTCGGGCATCGACCCCTCGAACGCGCCCATCCACGACTCCATGAACGCGGCTTGGGCCTCCATGTTCTGCTCGAAGGAGTTCGCGACCGCGTCGTTCATCTCGGTCATCATCGCCGCCCAGTTCTCCTGTACGTCCTCCGGGTTCATCTCGCTCATGGTGGGTTGTGGTCGGGTGGTGGCTAAAAGGTGTGTTGCCGCTCAGGCCGTCTCGTCTTCGACCGCGATCTCGAACGCCTCGGTCTGGGACTGGAGCTGCTCTTCGAACGCCGCGGCCTGCTCGCGGAGGCGCTCCTGGAACGCCGCTGCCTCGTCGAACTGGTCGTCCATCCGCGCCTCGAACTGCTCTTGGAGTTCTTCCGTGCGTTCGAGCTGCTCGTCGAGCTGCGCTTCGAACGCGTCCTCGAACTCCTCGGTTCGCTCCTCGGCTTCGTCGATCGTCGCGAGGGTCTCCTCGTGGAGTTCCTCGTGGGCGTCGAGCAGCTCCTCGACTCCTTCGCCGACCGCCTCGGTGGACGAGACCGCAAGCTCGTCGTGGCTATCGAGGGTTTCCTCGGCCGCGCGCTCGAACGCGTCGAAGGTCTCGGCATGGGCGGCGGTCAGCCGGGCAAACCCCTCGTCGGTCGCTTCGCGGACCTGCTCGACGCCGGTCCCGCTGGCGGGAACGGTCGCCGCGACGCTATCGAGGTAGCTTTCGGTTGCCGCGTGGAGCAGCTCGACGCCCTGGCGCTGGATCGTTTCCTGGCTTTCGAGGCCCGAGAGCGCCAGGCGGCCAGCCGTCCGCTGGAGGTCGAGGCCCTGCTGCATCGCCTCGTGGCTGCTGGTGATCGCGGATCGTTGCATTGCGAACGCTGCGTCGATGGGGGTTGTGTACTGGCTCATGAGTCGTCCTCGCGATTGCGTTTGACCGGCACGACGACGGTTTGGACGATGTCGCCCTCCTCGATGTCGAGCGCCTCGCGCTCGGCGTCGGGGATCGAGATCCGGCCGCCGCTCTGGACACGGGTCTTGAACGTCGCCGTTCCCATGCTCGACGCCGCGAACTCCGGAAGCCCGTTCGGCCCCGACCCGATGCCCGCGGTCATCATCTGGCGAGCGAACTCCGTCTGTCGCTCGACGGCCTGCTCGCCCGCCTCTTGGAACTGCTCAGCCCATTGTGCCGGCGGCCACGTCGTCTCGTCGTTGTCGGTCATCGCTTACCCCTGTCTACTCGTCCAGACGACATAAGACTTCCCTCCAATACCATTTATTGCCATAGAGTTCCTTCGAACACCGCAAACCGACTGTCACTCCCGCCATCCTGCTGAACGATGTTTCGCGCTCCGACGTGTTACTCGCCCGAAAAACGGTGCTATCGACCGATCGTCGACGCTTCCGCTTAGCATCGTTTAAGTATTCTCGGGGATGATAACTACTGTCAATGAGTTCCGGATCTCGGCACGACACGTTCGCGGATGCGTGGCTCCGCGGCTCGACCCGGTTTCTCGAAAACGTCTTCGAAGCGAACCGGGCCGCACTTGCGGCGTTTGGCGGGCACGAGACCGACGACACGCCGGCCGAGGGCGCGCTGGCCGGCGCGGAGCGTCCGGAGTGGGAAGTCGATCTCACCGAACATCGACGCGACGCACTCTCGGTCGGCGATCGTGTCCGGTTCACGAAAACGCTCACCGATGCCGACGTCCGAGCGTTCGCGCGTGCCAGCGGCGACACCAACCCTCTCCACCTCGACGAGAGCTTCGCCGAACGTACCCGCTTCGGTGGTCGGATCGTCCACGGCACGCTCGCCTCCGGGCTCATCAGCGCCGCGCTCGCCCGCCTTCCAGGATTGGTGGTTTACCTCTCTCAGGACGTCGAGTTCCAAAACCCAGTCGGGATCGGCGAGCGCGCGACCGCCGAGTGCGAGATCGTCGAGGACCTCGGCGAGCATCGCTATCGGATCGCGACGCGAGTCACGACCGACGACGTGACCGCCATCGACGGCGAGGCAGTCGTCCTCCTCGACGAGGTCGACGATTAGAGAAACTCGCCAACGGCGCGATTGAATTTCTCGGACTGCTCTCGCGGCGGCCAGTGTCCACATCGCTCGATGATCTCACACCTCGCCCCCGGAATCCGCTCCGCGGCCCGCTCGGACCACGCGACGGGGAAGATCGGGTCCTCGCGCCCGTGAATCAGGAGGGTCGGCACATCGAGTTCGTCGAGTCGGTCGCGATAGCACGTTTGGAGCCCACTCGCCCGGAACTCGTTGCGCTGCCACCTGGCGAGCGCCCGGGCCGCTCCCGGCGTGATCGATTTCTGTACATCGGCGACGAATTCGGGGGATGCGGCGACGGTGAGGCCCGCGAGGCTGCCCGCGACGGCAGCCGGGTTCAGGCCGAACCCCGCGCTCAGGAACTGATCGAACCCCGGCACGCGGAGCAGGCCGTACCCACCCGGTCGCCACGGCGCGTCCCGTCCCAGTCCGTAACTGTCTACGAGAACCAGTCGTTCGACCCGCTCGCTGTCGAGTGCGTGACCGAGCGCGAGCGCGCCGCCCATCGAGATGCCGACGAGGCGCACTCTCTCGACGTCGAGCGTCGCAAGGAAGGCTTGGAGCGTCTCACGATAGTAGTCGGTCGTGTACGCGACGTCCGGTGCGTCGCTCTCGCCGTGGCCAGGCAGATCGGGCGCGAACACTTGGTTTTCCCGAGCGAGATGCGGAAGGAGGTGTTTCCACGAGACGCCTGCGGCGTCGAGCCCGATCCCATGCAGGAGGACGATCGGCGACTCGTCGGCCTCGGTCTGACCGGCAGCGAGATATCGCAGTTCGACCGAATCTCCGTCGACGGCGACCTCGACCCGCTTCGATTCGACGCGTGCCGTCGACCCGGTTCGCATACGTAGGCTCCGCTCGCGGCGGGCATGACCTTTCGGAAACCCCACTCACTTCTCGACGTCGAGCAGTGCGACCCGCTCGCCCACCAGGGCGTCGAGTCCCGCGTGCGTGGCCGCGAGTTCCGCATCGCCGATCCCGAAGAAGTCCCGAACGCGCGCTTCGTCGAACTCGTCGAGCGTGTCGGTCTCGCTGAGGACACGAGCGGTGTCGAGTCGCTCCACGACTGCCGCCGCAGCCGCCCGCTCGTCGTTCGTTTCGCCGTCCTCGTCCGCCGCCACGACCACGACGACCGATCCCTCGCCCGCGTCGACCCCGAGTTCGAGCGAGCGTTCGATCTGGCGGCGTCCGGCGGCGTACAGCAGTATCTCGACCGCGCGCTCCCGTGCGACCGCCTCGTCGCGCGCCCGCGCACGATCGGCCAGTTCGAGCGCACGTTCGAGGTGGCCGCGCGAGACGATATAGCGCGCGTCGAACGCCTGAATCGCACACCCATGATCGTCGCCGATCACGCCGAGCCTCGCGACGAACCGATCGACGTCCTCGATCGTCGCCCGCCCCTCGACGAGTTCCATTCAGCGCTCACCCCGCTTGACCATCGCCATCAGAACTCACCGAGACTCGACTGGTCCTCGCGGTCGGCTTCGCCTCGCGCTGCGGTGCCGTCTTCCTGGCTGTTCGACCCCCCGCTCTCGACGATCACCGATCCTTCTGGCTCGATGCCTTCCATCGAGGGATCGGCCCGGCCGACGTTGTCGAGGACGTTTTCGGCGGTCTTCCGTCGACCGCGGAGCGCACCGAGCACGACGGGTTTATCCGCGTTGCGGAGGTCGGCGCGGGTCTCGATCCCGGTTTCGAAGAGCCGGCGGGCGCGCTTGCGGCCGACGCCGCGCACGCCAGCGAGGTCGATCAGTTCGGACTGGATGCCGTGCTGAACCCGAGTTCTGGCCTCCCTGACGGCTGGTGCCCATTCGAGACCGAGCTCGCCGGCGAGTCGCTCCGCAGCGGAGAGGAGCCACTCCGCGGTGTCGACCTTCCCGCGGAGGTCGCCCGGCCCGATTCCGTACCGATCGGTGATTTCGCCCTCGTCGAGTTCGCTCGCCCAGTCTTCGAGCATGCGCGCGGTTTTGAGCGCCGAGAGCCAGTCCTCCCACCGGTCCTCGAACTCGCTCGGCACACTCCCCAGGAGTTCGGTCTCGCGCTCGTGGGCGAGCATGGTGTACTCCTCGCTGTCGCCCGATCGGAGGTAGAGCTCGTACATGTCGGGCGTGCGACTCGCGAGATGAAAGAGTCCGAGCGCGCTCGGACGGTCGTCGGCCGCGCGGAGCCCGTCGACGATCTCGGCAGCGCTCATCGGATCGAGGTAGAGCCGCGAAACGGTGTGGCCGAGCGACGTGGCCTGGAGCTCCTCGCCATCGCGATCGAGGAAGTCGTTCACCACGAGGTAGTCGAGCATGTCGTCCGTAACCCGCTCCAGCCGACCGTTCTCGTCGGTCTGGGTTGCATACAGCGTCCGATCGAGGAATTCGAGGAGTCCGGACCGCGAACTCGCGAAGCCCGACGCCACGGTGGCAAGGAGGTGGGTACGGAGGGCGGGCTCGGCGGCGAGTTTCGAGCGGACGGGTTCGGGTTCGGTCCAGATATACCGGTCGAAGAGCTCGTCGAGTTCGTCGTGGCTGTTGGCGAGCAGGAGTGATTCGCCGTAGGGATCGAGTCCCGGCCGTCCGGCACGCCCGCACATTTGGTGGACCTCCAGCACCGAGAGGGGCTTCATCCCACCCGCCTCGCCGTCGTACCGTCGCCAGTCACGCACCACCACCCGCCGGCTCGGGGTGTTGACGCCGGCGGCGAGGGTCGGCGTCGCCGCAACCACCTTGAGCGCGCGCTCACGGAAGGCGTCCTCGACCAGCTCGCGGTGGTCGGAGGCGAGTCCCGCGTGGTGGAAGGCCGCGCCGCGCTCGACCGCGCTCGCGAGGTCTTCGCTGGTCTCGGTGTCGCTCACGTCGCGGATTTCGGCGGCCACGTCCGCCAGCCGCTCGCGTTCCTCGTCGGTGAGTCGTGATTCGACCGTGTCGGCGAGCCGCCGCGCCGACGCCTCGGCGTTGCGCCGCGAGTTCACGAACACCAGCGTCGAGCCGCCGTCGTCGAGCGTGTCGCGGACGATCGCGGCGGTCGGCTTCTCGCCGTCTCTGACCCCGAGCTCGTGCTGCTCGCCGTCCTCTAAGTGAATGGCCTGGCCGTAGTGGACACCCTTCTTGAGGTCGATCGGCCGCCACGTCGAGTCGACCAGCTCGGCGTCGAGCCACTCGGCGAGAATCTCTGGATTGCCGATCGTCGCCGACAGCGCCACGACCTGCAATCCCGGATTTCGCTGGCGGAGCTTCGCGAGCGTGACTTCGAGGGTGGGGCCGCGATGGCCGTCGTCGACGAGGTGGACCTCGTCGCTCACCACACAGGAGAGGTCGTCGATCCACGGCGCGTTGTTGCGCACGAGCGAGTCGACCTTTTCGGAGGTGGCGACGATGATGTCACACGTCGCAAGCCACTCGCCGTCGGACTCGTAGTTCCCCGTGGAGACCCCCACGCTGAGACCGTACTCCTCGAAGGCCTCGAACTCAGTACGCTTCTCACCTGCGAGCGCGCGCAGCGGGACGATGTAGAGCGCTTTCCCGCCGCGCGCGACGCTCGCACACATGGCGAGCTCGGCGACGAGGGTCTTTCCGCTCGCGGTCGGGACGCTCGCGACCAGGCTCTCGCCCTCCGTGACGCCCGCATCGACCGCTTCCGCCTGTGGGGGGTAGAGCTCCTCGATCCCCTCCTCCTGTAGATGGTCGGGCAGCCACTCGGGGACGCCCGACAGCGCCGAGACGTTCATTACCTACTCTCTGCCCGTTCTTCGGTTTAAACTGTTGTCTCGCACGGCGGAAGTGAACAGCGCGAAACAGCACCCGTTCGTCACGGGGCAGATCTGGTGAACTCGGTCACGCCGACCGCCGCGAGTACCGACTCAAATGAGAGACCGCCACCGCACCGCGACAGCCACACCCTCCCCAGCCGACTCCTTCGCTCGCTCACTTCGTTCGCTCCCTCAGTCATCCACCGTCAGAGCTACGCTCTGACGTGCCTGCACTCGCTGCTCACGGCTCGCTTCGCTCCCCGTTCACGTCCGCGGCCCTCCCTTCGGTCGCGCCGCGCTCCGCTCCCGCGCGCCACCCAGAAACCCAAATACTCACGACGGCGCGTCGTGGTTCTCGGCTCGGACCGGGCTGTCGGCTTGCCGTCAGCCATATGTCCGCGCCGCCGAAATCGCTGGTATGCGCATCGAGTACGACCGCGACACCTGCATCGGGATGTTCCAGTGCGTCGCCGAGTGGGACGGGTTCGAGGCCGACGAGGACGCCGGGAAGGCGATCCTCGTCGACGGCGAGGAACGCGAAGAAAGCACCGCAGCGCGAGGCGACGCCGACCGCGAGGGCACCACGGTCGTCCGCGAGATTCCCGACGACGCGGAGCTGGATGCGAAGTTCGCCGCGAGAGCGTGCCCCGTCGACGCCATCGCGGTCTACGACGACGGCGAGCGCATCATTCCCTGAACGTCTGCGGACGACTCCGTACCGAACCGACACAACTGTTATATCGATCGGCGAAGACACTTCGATTGAGACAGTATGTCACGGCGCGAGGGACACACCCATCTCGCTGAGTGGGCGGCTCTCGTCGGGGCCGATCTCCCCGAGGGCGTGCTCGACGGCGATCCCGAAAACGGCTGCTGAGCCCGCCGTCCGTCGGCTGGGACAGTCCGGACCAGGGATGCTGCGTGCGTCGCCCACTCCGAGAGTCCCCAGTCGTCCTGCCGTCCGCTCGGGTCGTACCGATAGTGTCGTCAGGTTCTTCTCTCCGACCGCCGATCCGCGCGTATGAGCGCGACGGCTGTCGTTCGATCGTACTACGCCGCCATCGACGAGAGCCGGTACGATGATCTCGCCGGCCTGCTCGCGGCCGACTTCGTCCACGAGCGTCCCGACCGGACGTTCGGGGGGCGCGAGGCGTTCGTCGTGTTCATGCGCGACGACCGTCCCCGCACCGACACGACTCACGAACTCGATGCGATCTATACCGACGAACCCAGCGGGGACGTGGCTACGGGAACCGAGACCGGTGGCGAGGTCGCCGTCCGTGGACGGCTGCTCGGTGCGGACGGCGAACGACTGTTCGGGTTCGTCGATGTCCACACCGTCGAGAACGGATCGATAGCACGCATTCGAACCTACACCGACTGAGATCGATCGTTCGGGACCGTTCCGGTGCGCCGCCGGCGATTCACTCCTTCCTGCCCGCCCCGACCGCGCTCTCGCCGACGGGTTCGTGGCCCTCGATGACCTCCTGACCACCCATGTACGGCCGGAGCGCCTCGGGCACCTCGACCGTGCCATCGGGGTTCTGGTAGTATTCGAGGATGGCGACCATCACGCGCCCGACCGCGGTCCCCGAGGCGTTGAGCGTGTGGAGATAGTCCGCCGACTCGTGGCGCTCCGGGCGGTACCGGAGGCCGGCCCGACGCGCCTGAAAGTCCTCGAAGTTCGACGCCGAGGAGACTTCGAGCCACCGCCCGCCCTCCTCGGGGCCGTCGTCCATGTCGTCGCCGGGGGCCCACACCTCGATATCGTACTTCTTCGCGGGCGCGAACCCGAGATCGCCGGTACACATGTGAAGCACCCGGTAGGGAAGCCCGAGCCGTCGCAGCGGTTCGGCGGCCTCCTCGACGAGCTCTTCGTGGCGGTCGTAGCTCTCCTCGGGACGGACGAAATTGACCAGCTCGACCTTGTTGAACTGGTGAACGCGGACGATCCCGCGGGTTTCGGTGCCGTGCTCGCCCGCTTCGCGCCGGAAGTTCGGCGTGTACGCCTGGTGCTTGAGGGGAAGATCGTCGTCCAGCAGGATGTCGTCGCGGTACATGTTCGTCACCGGCACCTCCGCGGTGGGACAGAGCCAGAGATCGTCGTCGTCGTAGCCCTCGTGCTCGTCCCCGCCGACCCGGTAGGCGTCCTCGTTGAACTTCGGGAGCTGGCTGGTGCCGGTCATCGATCGCGAGTTGACCGGGATCGGGGGGAACACGTCGACGTATGACTGTTCGCGATGGACGTCGAGCATGAACTGGATCAGCGCGTGCTCCAAGCGCGCGCCATCGCCTTTCAGGAAATAGAACCCCCCACCCGTGACCTTCGCGCCGCGCTCGAAGTCAAGGATATCCAACTCCTCGCCGAGGTCGTAGTGGGGCACGACGGGATCGGCCAGGTCGCGCAGATCGTCGAACCCCTCGCGGCGGACCTCGACGTTGTCCGATTCGTCCGCACCCACAGGAACGCTCTCGTGGGGGACGTTCGGAATTTCGAGGAGAGCGTCGTCGAGTTCTGCTTCGAGTTCGTCGGCACGTTCCTCGACCTCTTGGATCTCGTCTTTGAGCTCTTGGGAACGCTCGATGGCGTGCTCGGCCTCCTCGTCCTCGCCGGCCGCTTTGAGATCGCCGATCCGATCGCTGATCTGGTTGCGCTCATGGCGGAGCTCGTCGCCCCGGTTCTTGTGCTCGCGCCACTCCGTGTCGATTTCGAGCACGCGATCGAGATCGACGTCGTCGGCCCCGCGATCGGTGAGCGCTTGCCGGACCTCGTCGGTGTGGTCGCGGAGATACTGTCTGCTGAGCATTTGTCGGCGGTTTCACTCCCGGAGAGAAGTCTTTGTCGATGGAAGTGACGGAATCGACGCCATCCGGGGCCAGACCGGTCTCACGATCGTTCCCGTCCGTATCTCGACCACGATCCGTTCTCTTCGTCTGTATCCCGACCACGATCCAGCGACACCGTGCTCCCTGCGGGGGACTTTTGGGCCCACCTCGCGTGGGGTCGGCATGGCCATCGGCGACGTCTTCGCAGTCGAGGGGTGTCCGGATCTCTACTACGTCGACACCGGGATGTACGACACCGAGGAGTACGGCGCGGTGTACCTCCTCGACGCCGAACGACCCGCACTGATCGACACCGGGATCGGTACGCGCTACGAGAACATCCTCGCTTCCCTCGACGAGGTAGGGATCGCCCGCGAGGATCTCGCCTACATCCTCCCGACCCACGTCCACCTCGATCACGCCGGCGGCGCGGGCTACCTCGCCGAGGCGTGCCCGAACGCCACGGTCATGACTCACGAGATCGGGGTTCCTCATCTGATCGATCCCGAGGCTCTCGTCGCGGGCACCAAGGCCGCCGTCGAGGACCAGTGGAGCTTCTACGCCGAACCGAAACCCGTCCCCGAGGATCGGATCGAGGGGATCGCGGGCGGCGACGCGATCGACCTCGGGGATCGAACGCTCGACGTCCACCACGCGCCAGGCCACGCACCCCACCAAGTGATGTTTCATGACCGCGCGACCGACGCGCTGTTCACCGGCGATGCCGCCGGCATCTGGATTCCCGGGATCGAGCGGATCCGTCAGACCTCGCCCCCCTCGAACTTCGATCTCGACGCCTGCCTCGACGACGTCGAGACCATCCGCGAGATCGAGCCCGACGTGCTCTGCTTCGGCCATTTCGGCCCCCGCGAGTACGACGACGCGCTGATGACCGAGTACGCGCGCGTCCTCGAAGAGTGGGTCGCGGCCGTGGCGGACAAACGCGCCGAACTGGGAGATGACGAAGCGGTGATCGAACACTTCGTCGAGACGAGTGAGATGGTCGATGTGTGGGGCGAGCGCAAGGCCCGTGCCGAGGAGCGGCTGAACACCCGAGGCGTGCTCGCCGCCCTCGACGAACAGTAACACAACAGCTTTGTGAAAAAAGAACGGTGCGCCGGTATGGATAGTTCACGTCTCGCCGGCGTTGGGTTTCTCGTGGCCGGTCTGGTCGCCCTCTTCCAGTTCGGCGTCGATCCCGCCATCACCACCTCAGCGGTTTTCGGTGCCGTCATTGGTGTCGGGTGCTGCGCGCTCGGTGTCCTCTGGCTGCGAAACGGTGCCGGAACGGATACCACCCGTGACGGACGATCGGTTCCAGCCCCCGTCGCCGTCGTGGCTGCTGTCATCTTCTTCGGACTTGGGGTTGCAGCCTACGTCGCTGTCTGACTCCGTCCCCGCGACTCGCGTTCGGGTGAACGTGGTGAGTGCTCGTCGGAGGGAGGTTGCTGTCTTTTATTATGACTCCCGTCCCAGTGTGAGGCATGGCCTGGCAGGATGCGGAAGCGTCGTTCGAGAGCGATGTTCTCGGCGAGACCACAGTTCCGAAGATGTTCGAGGCGAGCACCCGCCGGAACGCCGAATTGGTGGCCCAGCGGTACAAGGGTGGGATCTACGACCGCTCGCTCGCCGGTCCCGTTCTCCCGACCGCCCCCGACGGCGAGTACGCGAGCCTGAGCTACGCCCGGATGCGCCGGTCGGTCCGACGACTCGCAGCCGGGTTTCGCGACCTCGGTGTGGAGGCGGGCGATCGGGTCGGCATCTTCGCGAACACCCGGATGGAGTGGGCCCAGACTGACTTCGCGCTCTTGGCTGCTGGCGGGGTCGTCACCACCGTCTACACGGGCTCCTCGCCAGATCAGGTCGAGTATCTCCTCGACGATCCCGGCGCGACGGGCGTCGTGGTCGAAAACGAGGAACTCCTCGAACGCGTGCTGGCGGTCGAGGACGAACTCGACCTCGAATTCGTGGTTTCGATGGACGAGATCGACGGCTACGGCGACCGCGACGACGTGCTCACGCTCGCGCAGGTCCACGAGCGCGGCGTCGGCGCGTTCGATGCCGATGCGTACGAGGGATGGCTCGACGACCGCGCACCCGACGACCTCGCCAGCCTGATCTACACCTCGGGCACGACCGGCCAGCCGAAGGGCGTCCAGCTGACCCACCGGAACTTCAAATCGAACGTCGATCAGGTCTATCGCCGGTTCGGTCCGCGGCCCGACAAGGGCGACACGCCCGCGATCGACACCGATTCCGAGGCGATCTCTTTCCTCCCGCTTGCCCACGTCTTCGAGCGGCTCTCGGGACATTTCCTGATGTTCGCGGCCGGCGCGACCGTGGGCTACGCCGAGAGTCCCGACACCCTCCAGGAGGACTTCGGACTCCTCCAGCCCACCACCGGCGCGAGCGTGCCTCGCGTGTACGAAAAGCTCTACGACGCCATCCGCGACCAGGCGGCCGAGTCCGCAGTGCGCGAACGGATCTTCGAGTGGGCGGTCGAGATCGGGCGTACCTACCAGACCGCGGACTCGCCCGGGATCGGGCTCCGCGCGAAGCGCGCGGTCGCCGATCGCCTGGTGTTCGGCCAGGTTCGGGAGGCACTGGGCGGCAACGTCGAGTTCCTCATCAGCGGCGGCGGCAGCCTCTCGCCCGACCTCGCCGAACTCTTTCATGGAATGGGGGTCCCGATCCTCGAAGGCTACGGCCTGACCGAGACCGCACCGGTCGTCAGCGTCAACCCACCCGAGGAGCCGGAAGTCGGCACCATCGGTCCGCCGGTCCACGACGAGGAAGTCCGGATCGATTCGACGGTCGTGGCCGACGACCTCGCCGCGAAAAGCGGGGGCGAGGTGGGCGAACTCCTCGTCCGCGGCCCGAACGTCACCGATGGCTACTGGAATCGGCCCGAGGAAACCGAGGACGCCTTCTCCGAAGGATGGTTCCGGACCGGCGATGTCGTCGAGCAACAGCCAGATGGGTATATCACGTTCCGCGAGCGCTCGAAACAGCTTCTCGTGCTTTCGACGGGCAAGAACGTCGCGCCGGGCCCGATCGAGGATTCGTTCGCCCAGCACTCGGCGGTCGAGCAGTGCATGGCGGTCGGCGACGGGGAGAAGTTCGTCGGCGCGTTGATCGTGCCGAACGAGGCCCACGTCCGCGAGTGGGCCGCCGACGAGGGGATCGATCTCCCCGACGACTCCCAGGCGCTCTGTGAGGACGCGCGCGTCCAAGAGTACGTTCAGGAAACCGTCACGACCGTCAACGAGGACTTCGAGGCCCACGAGAAAATCAAGAAGTTCGCGCTGGTGCCCGAGGAGTTCACCGAGGACAACGACCTCCTGACCCCGACGATGAAGAAGAAACGCCGGAACGTCCTCGACCGCTACGCCGACGAGATCGAGCGGCTCTACGGACGGTAGGTGGGTGTCGTTCGTGACGCCGATGAGGAGTGAGTGGGCTTATGTGTGCGGCTCCCATGAAAAACGCCATGTGGAGGAGTATGAGTGGCAACTGGCGGCGCTGAGCTGATCGCGCTCGTTGCGGGAATCGTCGCGCTCGGGATCGTCTCCCAGGTGCTCGGCGATCGGTTCCGTGTGCCGAGCATCATCTTTCTGCTGTCGGTGGGGCTCCTTCTCGGTCCGTTGTCCGGGTTCGTCCTTCCCGAACGGATCGTCACCGTCGACACGTTCGGCGGCGCGCTCTCGGCGATCGTCGGCCTCGCGGTCGCGATCATCGTGTTCGAGGGGGCCTTTCATCTCCGCATCGAGGACCTCCGACAGGCCTCCTCGGCGTCGTTTCGGCTCGTCACCCTTGGCGCAGCCATCTCGCTCGTCGGCACCGCCACGGTGGTCCACTACGCGCTTGCGACGCCGTGGGACATCGCCTTCCTGATCGGTGCGCTGCTGGTCGCCACCGGCCCGACCGTGATCTCGCCGATCCTCGACGTGGTGCCGGTCCGCGACCGTGTCGGGACCGCACTCGAAACCGAGGGGATCGTCAACGACGTCACGGCCGCGGTCCTCGCGGTCGTGGTGTTCGAGGTCGTCGTCCTCGGCGAGGGGTTCGGCACCGTCGAAATCGTCGCCGAGTTCCTGACGAAGATCGGTGTCGGTCTCCTCGTCGGCACGGCGGTCGCCGGCGCGCTCTGGTATCTGCTGCGGTACGTCGACCTCTCGCCGGGCAACGCTCCGCGGAACGCTCGCCTGCTGGTACTCGCCGGCGCGCTGGTGGCGTACGGCCTCGCCAACAGCTGGACCTCCGAGGCCGGCATCGCGGCGGTCGCGACCGCCGGGATCATCGTCGGCAACCTCGATATCCCCTACGAGGCCGAGATCACCGAGTTCAAGGGCGACGTCACGCTGATCGTCCTCTCCTTTGTGTTCATCGCGCTCGCCGCACTGCTCAACTTCCAGGACCTCCCGCTCGACCTCGGCGGCCTCGCCGTCGTGGTCGTCGTGGCGCTCGTGTTCCGGCCGCTCCTCGTCTTCCTCTCGACCACCGGTGATCGGTTCACTCGCGAGGAGCGCGTGTTCATGAGCCTGGTCGGGCCGCGGGGGATCATCCCGGCCTCGGTGGCGACGCTGTTCGCGGTGCGGCTCCAGGCCGAGGGGCTCGATGCGGCGGCGACGACGCTCGTGGGGACCGTCTTCCTCGTGATCTTCGCCACGGTGGTGTTCGAGGGCGGACTCGCCAGATACTTCGCGGAGTATCTCGACGTGATCCCCATGCGTGCGCTCATCGTCGGTGGTGGGAAGGTCGGCCGTGATCTCTCGACGCGGCTCGAAGCCCGCGGTGAGAACGTCGTGATCGTCGAGGACGACCAGTCGATCGTCACGACCGCCCGGAACGAGGGGTTCACGGTTCACGTCGGCGACGGCACCAACAGTGACGTGTTGCGGTCGGCGGGGGCCGAGAACGCCTCGACAGTCGTCGCGACGACCGGTGACGACGACGTCAATCTCCTCGTTGCCCAGCTCGCGGCCACGACGTTCGATACCGATCGGGTCATCTCGCGGGTCAACCGTCCGGAGAACGTCGACGCCTTCGCGGATCTCGACGTCGACACTATCTCCTCGACGGAGGCCACCTCGTGGGCGATCGACAACCGGATCGAACGCCCTGCACTCTGGAACTGGATGACCGAACTCGGCCGGTCGGGCGACGTCCAGGAGTTCGAGGTCACTGCCAAGGACGTCGCGGGCAAGACCATCGCGGACCTCAGCAGCGCGATCCCCGAGGGCTGTCTGATCGCACTCGTCTGCCGCAACGGCGAGAACAAGGTCCCCGACGGCGACTTCGAACTCCAACAGGGCGATCGTATCACGCTCGTCGGACTCAACGAGTCGGTCCAGGGTGCGCTCGAACGGTTCCATCCTGCCGACTAACGACCTTTTGCTGCGCTCAGTCGCTCACTACCGTCGCTCCCGCTCGCACGGTACGAGGGACGCGAAGCGTCCCTCGCTACTCGCGGTAGCACTGCTGGCGCTCTCCGCGACCGCCATCCGCACAGCACCGCCGAAGCCCTCGCTCCGGAAGAGCGAAGCTCTTCCGTGCTCTCGCTCGCTTCGCTCGCGAGAACTTCGCTCGTTCGCCCTTCATCCACCAGGAGAGCGGCGTTCCCCCTGTGCCCTGCGTTCGTGGTGTGAACGCAGGACGCCAGGCTCGCACCGCAACCGCAGACCGCACCAGCCGCACCAGCCGCACCGGCCCGACTCGCGGGCGAGCATATCGCTCCGCCCGGTGGATGTTTCGGCCACACCACCGCATCACTTAACCTGTATCGCGTGTGTGAATACTACCGTGATTCGACCGTCGAGCGGACCTGCCGTCGTATCGTTCGCCGTTGTGACGCCCTTCACGAGTGCTGACACGGTATGACTGTCGCCAGAGACCTCTTCGAGACCGTGGTGCTCCCGGTCGCGAGCGCCGAGGACGCACGCACCACGTGTGCGGCCGCGGCGGCCCACCTCCGACGGACGGGTGGGCGCGCGGTCGTCGTCCACGTGATCGAGAAGACCGGTGGCGCGCCGGACAAGGCCTCGGTCGAACAACGCGAGGAGGGTGCAGAGGAGACGTTCGCGGCCGCACGCGAGGCGTGTGACGCCACCGAGATCACGGTCGAGACACGGCTTGAGTACGGCACCGACGTGGCCGAGACCGTCTTCAAAGTCGCCAACGACGTGGACGCGAGCGCGGTCGCGTTCACGCCCCGGGAGGCGAGCCGGTGGATCAAACTCCTCTCCGGCGACGTTGCGAACGCGCTGATCAACGGGGGCGAACGGCCGGTCGTCGTGCTGCCCGATCACGTGGCCGACGATGCCGATACGACCGACGACGCGGCCGACGGGGGCGGCGGTGGCTGACGAGGAGCTCGCCAAGGATCTCGGGTTGCTGTCGGCGATGACCATCGGCATCGGAACGATGATCGGCGCGGGCATCTTCGTCCTGCCGGGTGTCGCCGCCCAGACGTCCGGTCCCATCGTCGTCGTCTCCTTCGTCGCCGGCGGTCTCATCGCCATGGTGAACGCGCTGTCGGTCTCGGAGCTCGGCACCGCGATGCCGAAAGCCGGTGGCGGCTACTACTACGTCAATCGCGCGCTCGGCCCGCTCTTTGGTTCGATTGCCGGTCTCGGCGACTGGATGGGGCTGGCGTTCGCCTCGGCGTTTTACTGCATCGGCTTCGGGCAGTATCTCGCCGAACTCGTTGGACTCCCGCAGGTGGGTTTCCTCTCACCGATTCAGCTCGGGGCGCTCGCTGCCGGCGTCGTCTTCGTCGGCGTCAACTACATCGGCGCGAAGGAGACCGGGAGAATCCAGACCGTCATCGTGCTCGTGTTGCTGGCAATACTCGGCGTGTTCGCCCTCGTCGGCTGGACCGCCTTCGACTACGCGACGCTCGCCGGCGAGGGCGGTCTCGCGCCGTTCGGCTTCGGGGCCATCCTCCCCGGAACGGCGCTCGTGTTCGTCTCCTTTCTGGGGTATGCGAAGATCGCCACCGTCGCCGAAGAACTCAAGAACCCTGGCAGAAACCTCCCTATCGCCATCATCGGCAGCGTCGCGCTCGTCACCGTCGCCTACGCCGTCATCGTGACGACGATGCTCGGCATCGTCTCCTGGCCCGAGCTGAGCCAGGATGCGCCGGTCGCCCAGGCCGCAGAGGTGGCGTTCCCCGGCGGTTTCGCCGGCATTGCCGCGACCGTGATGACCCTCGGCGCGCTGCTGGCGACGGCATCGTCGGCGAACGCCTCGATTCTCGCGTCGGCACGCATCAACTTCGCCATGGGCCGAGAACGGATCGTCACCAACTGGCTCAACGAGATTCATCCGCGGTTCGCCACACCCTACCGCTCGATTCTGGTGACGGGTCTCGTCATCGTCGTGTTCATCGCGGCGCTCGGTCGGGATCTCGCGGTGCTGGCGAAGGCGGCGAGCGTGCTCCACCTCATCGTCTACGCGCTGATGAACGTCGCGCTCATCGTCTTTCGCGTCTCGGAGGCGGTCGAGTACGACCCCGACTTCCGGGTGCCGCTGTACCCGGTGACGCCGGTGGTCGGTGCGGTGCTCTCGCTCGGCCTCGTCGCGTTCATGGACACCATCGAGATCGCACTCTCGGGGCTGTTCGTCGTCGGGGCGGTCGGCTGGTACTTCGTCTATGCCCGCAACGAGGTCGAACGGGAGGGACTGCTCAGTCGGTACGTCCTCAGTCGCTCCGAGCGCCTGCCCGATTCTGCCGTGTCGGCCGCCGCGACCGTCCAGCCCGACGGCGGCGACTACCGGGTACTGGTGCCGCTGGCGAACCCCGCAAACCGGACCGCCCTCATCGCGCTCGCGGGCAGTATCGCCAAACACCGCGGCGGGCGCATCGTCGCGGTCCACATCGTTCAGGTTCCGGACCAGACTTCGCTCGCCGCCGGGGCCGAGCACATCGAGAAGTTCGACGACTCGGTGGACCTCCTCGAACGTGCCGAGGCGGATGCCGAGCCGTTCGGCGTCCCGGTCGAGACCCACACCGTGCTCAGCCACCGCTCGTTCGAGGAGGTCTTCGACGCCGCGCGGACCTACAGCGCCGATACGGTGGTGATGGGCTTCGGCGAGGATTCCCGTGGCTCGCCGGGCCGCGCCGAGAGCGCGATCGACGAACTCGCGAGCTCGCTACCCTGTGATTTCCTCGTGCTCAGGGATCGCGGGTTCGATCCCTCGCGGATCGTGGTCCCCACCGCTGGCGGTCCCGACTCGGCGCTCAGCGCTCAGGTCGCGACGATGCTCCAGGCCGAACACGACGCCGAGATCGCGCTCCTCCACGTCGCCGACGACCGTGCCGAAGGCGAGGCGTTCCTCGCGGAGTGGGCCGACGAGCACGGTCTGAGCGACGCCGAACTCCTCGTCGAGACCGGCGACGTCGAGACGGCGATCGCGCGCGCCGCGGCCGACGCCTCGATGTTGATCGTGGGCGCAACCGAGCGCGGGTTGCTCTCGCGCCTCGTTCGCGGTTCGCTCGTGCTCGACGTCGTCGACGACGTCGAGTGTTCGGTGCTGCTCGCCGAAAAAACTCGCGAGCGCGGCCTGTTCGGCCGACTACTGGGCTGATCGACAGGACACTCACGATCCGGTGGTCTGTTAGTGTCGATACGCTGGTTCGCGATCAACCGGTCGGCTCCACGGCCGACTCGTAATCGAGGAAGCGCAGCTGCACCGTGACCGGTCGATCGGTCGCCGCACTGATGCGTTCCTGAAGGGTCCGTGCCAGCTCCGGATACTCGTTGCCGGTGGTGCGACTCAGCGTGACCGTGACCGACGCGTCGCCGCCGAGCAGTTCGCGCGCGCTGTAACTCGTGCTGACGTCGACGAGTTCGACGCTGTCGTACGCCGGTTCGTCGATGGTGGTCTGAACTTCGCGGTTGGCCGCGCCCTCGAACCCGACGTAGCTCGCGGTCGCCGCGCTGACGACGATCACGCTGACGACGAATCCGAGAACGAGCAGCGCGTACGCGCCCGTCCGGACCGAGATCGTGAGGTTCTCACGGACGCTTCTGGTCACCGAGTCGCGGTAGCCGAGCGCGACCAGCGCGACGTACGCGCTCACGTTGATGAACACCACGTTCATGAACAACAGAGCGAGCGCGCCAGCCACCACGAGGGGCTCGCCCCAGACGGTGCCGATGCCCGCGGTCGCCGCCGAGGGGACGATCGCGGCCGCGACCGCGACCCCGGCGATCGACACCGGAAGATCGGTCGCGAGCGCGAGTGCACCCGCCGCGCCCGCCGCGAGCGCGACCACGACCGCGAGCAGGCTCGGGGTCAGGAACGTCCCGACCTGCTGAACACGGGTGATCGCGAGCGCCGCCGGCACGAAGAAGGTCTCCCGCAGCACGAGGCTCATCGCCACCGCGCCGATGTACGCGACGACGAGTCCCAACAACTGGGAGCCCACGCTGTCGATCACCATCCCGCGATCGTCGATGACCGCGCCGACCGCCGCCGACAGCGACGACCCCGCGAAGGGGGCGATCACCATCGCGCCAACGATAACGATCGCGGAATCGAGCAGGAGGCCTGCGACCGCGACGATCGCCGCGAGCGCCGCGAACGCGACGTAGGTCGCCCGTCCCGGTTCGAGGTCCGCGGCGCGCTCTTTGATCTCGGGGTAGGAGACGCCCGATTCGCCTTTCGGCCCCGCGACGTACCGCTCTTCCAGGTCCGCCACGGCCTGGGTGGTCGAACCGGCGGTCTCGACATCACTGATGACGGTGTAGGCGTCCTCGTCGAGCCCTGCTTCGTAGAGCAGTTCGAGGATCGGGTCGACCCCACCGCCGGGAACCGGAATCTCGACGATCACCGCGTCGCGGCCGCTCGCTTCCTCGGACAGCAAGTAGTCGATATCGGCGTCGGTCAGCGCCGTCGTGACCGCCTCCCGGGAATCGCTCGGGACGCGGGTCCGTATCTGCCGCACGCTCGCCCGTCGAAACCGGACAGCATGAAGGTTCTGATCGACGTTTTATTATTGCCCGAAAACCGAAGATTTCCGGGATATTAACACACTGATGACACTTTGACGAGTTATTCTGCTTCTGATATGGAGTGATCTGCGTGACCGATTATTCGGCGGTCCCTGCGAGCTGTATCTACCAACACCATATGACCTCCTGAAATTCATATACTGCAAATGTATTCATCTATAGCCACTCTCAACCCTCCATCTATTCATTTAGTGCCGATAGATTAATACGACGGGACGCTCTACCGGTTGAGTATGTATGCAACAGTCAGAACTCGATTCTAACGTTCCTGGCGGATTCATCTCGTACGGACGGAAATCGTACTACAAGCCTGCTCCGCTGCCGCCATCCCGAGACCTCGCTCTCGGGAACGACTTCTACGAGACGCTCTCGGACGCGACGTTCTGGCTAGGGAAACTCAGTGGAATGAGTCTCGAACTCGATTTCCCGCCAGTACTCTACACCTCACTCCTCCGTAAGGAAGCCATAGAATCCGCTGAAATCGAAGGGGCTGACGTTGACTACGACGCTCTCTACAGCCTCGAAACACGCTCATTTGACGCCGGTGAAGACGAGATCAGCGCCGACTCCACGAAGGGCCAAACGAAGGATACGCAGGAAGTCCTCAACTACGAAGACGCTATCAAGGGTGGCATCGAGGCACTCGACCGACGCGAAGACCTGACCGTCGAACGGCTGCACGAATTCCACGAGACGCTTCTCACAGGCGTTCCAGACGACCGCGTCGATACAGATACGCTCGGCGCGTACAAGACGAAACCGAACCATATCGGCGACTTCCTCCCACCCGTTCCAGACCAGGTCGACGGCTTGATGGATGCGCTGTTCACCTACTACAGAACTGGCGGGAGCTACCACCCGCTCGTAGACGTCGCACTCTTCCACTACCAGTTCGAGACCATCCACCCGTATGGCGACGGGAACGGTCGTCTCGGCCGGCTCCTCATCACGCTCCAGTTGTACGACGCTGGCTATCTCGAACGCCCGAATCTCTACCTCAGTGAACACTTCAATCGAAACAAGCCGACGTACGTCGACCGGTTGGAGGCCGTTCGATACGACGGCGATTGGAAAGCGTGGCTATCGTTCTTTATCGAGGGCGTCGCTCGCCAGGCCCACGAGTCCGTCGACCGAACACTCTCGCTAGCCCGCCTCAGACGTCAGTACGACGCCGACTATGGGGGAAAGTCGTACACGAAGAACCAACTCGCAGTGAAGCTCTTCGAACAGCCCTACGTCACGAGCAAGACTGTTCAACGGCTCTTCGACGTCAAGCAACCGACGGCGTCGCGAGTAATCAACGACCTCGTCGACGAAGGAGTTCTCGAGGAAGTGACTGGGAAGGGCCGCAACAAGGAATATCGTGCCCGCGAAATTTTCGAGATTCTCGAGCAGCCACCGCAGACCTACTGACCACGGTGACAACGTGCCGGCTGGTGTAGTGTGTTGCTCGAACTCACCCCTGTGGAAACACTACTCGTGTGACTGTTCGTATCGACCTTTCTCTGTCGTTCGAGAGAGTGAAGCTCTCTCGTGATGTAGCCAGAACTCTTTGAGTTCTGGCTGCCTGCCAGAACGCGTGGCGTTCTGGCAATGTCGTCAGATTCCAACGGAATCTGACTGCTTGCAGGAAATCGCCGATTTCCTGCAATGATGAAAGAGCGCGACACGCTTTTTCGAACCACGTCGCGTTTCCTCGTTCCCCTCGGCCGCTGCGGGACTCATTCTTCGAAAAACGCCGAAGACAAAGATCCAACGGCTCGACTGTCGGTCTCGCTCTCGGTGAACCGCGCCTGCTCTGCTCGCGCAGAGCTACGGATTGCTCCGACGATCCCTCTGGCAAAACCTCTGCCAAAAGTCGTCATCATTTCTTCGCACTGTTCGGGATTCCTCGGCCCGCTCACTCACTCCGTTCGCTCGCGGTAGAACGTCGGAGGTGCTACGGTCGCGAGAACTCGATCGCCGCACCCTGACCGAAGCCGACACACTCGGTGGCGAGACCGTGATCGGCGTCGCGCTTTTGCATCTCGTGGATCAGCGTGACGGGCAGGCGCGCGCCGCTCGCACCGAGCGGGTGGCCGATGGCGATCGCGCCGCCGTTGACGTTGAAGATCTCGTCGTCGATGCCGAGCTCGCGCTGGCAGTAGAGGGCCTGGGAGGCGAACGCCTCGTTGAGCTCCACGAGATCGAAGTCGTCGATCGACCCTCCCGTGCGTTCGAGCAGGCCCTCCGTGGCGGGCACGGGACCGATCCCCATCACCTCGGGGTCGACGCCGGCGACGTTGTTGCCGCCGATCTCGGCGAGCACGTCGAGGCCGTGATCCTCGGCGAACGCCCGGCTTGTGATCAGGGTCGCCGATGCGCCGTCGGAAATCTGGGAGGCGTTGCCCGGCGTCACCGTCCCCTCCGATTTGAAGACGGTAGGAAGATCGGCGAGCACCTCGGGCGTCGTGCCCGGTCGGAGTCCCTCGTCGGTGTCGACAGTCCCGTCTTCGGTCTCGATCGGGACGATCTCGTCGTCGAAGCGGCCCTCCTCGGTGGCTTCGACCGCGCGCTGCTGGGAGCGTGCGGCGTACTCGTCCTGTACTTCCCGACTGACGTCGTAGCGTTCGGCGACCGCTTCGGCGGTCATCCCCATCGCCAGCGCGGCGATGTTGTACTCTTCGGCCAGCCGGGGGTGGATGGTCTCGCGGTTCGCGCCCTGTTTCACCCGACTCATGCTCTCGACTCCGCCCGCGATGATCGCGTCGCGCTGGCCCGCTCGGATCGCGTCCGACGCGGAGATCATGGCCTGTGCCGAGGAGGCACACCAGCGGTTGATCGTGGTCGCGGGCACGGACTCGCCCAGATCCGAGAGCAGCGCGATCACCCGCGCGAGGTTGCTGCCCTGCTCGTCGCGCTGCTGGGCACACCCCCACATCAGGTCGTCCACGTCCTCACTGCCGATCCCGGTCTCGGCGAGGATCTCGTCGATCAACGGGATCGAGAGGTCCTCGCTCCGGACGTCGGCGAAAACGCCGTCCTCTTTGCCCTGTGCGGTGCGATACGCCGCAGCGACGACCGGCGTCGTGTCGGCCATACCTGCTCCTGGGGGTCCTCAATGTTAAACGCACGCAAACCCCGCGTCGTTTGACTCGGGTTCACGGGGGATCCGGTGGACACCTCCGAAACTCCTGGCAAGCGTTGCGGGAACGACCCACGCTGAGCGGGAGTTCGACGGTCTTATCCCGCCGGACGGCGTATCGAGCAGGGAATGAGCAGCCCGGAACTGGACGTCGTCGAATTCCTGCTCACGACACGCGCCTACAACGAGCACCGCGAACGCGACGCCGAGGATCTCCCGCCGCGCTACCGCACCGTCTTCTTCGCCGACGGGGGGGTCGAACGCCCGCTCGCGACGGGCGAGGAGCAGGCGGCGGCCGCCACCGGTGTCGACGATCCGTGGGCCGCGGTGTCGGGGCTGATGTTCACCGATCGCGACGATTTCGCCGAAACGCTCTCGCTTTCGGAGCCCGACATGGCCGAGGAGTGGTTCGCCGGCCGAGTCGACGCCGACCGGCTCGCGGCGAACCCAACGCTCGCGGCCGTCTTCGAGGAGCGTGACGAGGGCCCCGATGTCGACTACGAGCAGTCGCGCGAGGCGAACCGACCGATGCGCGCCGATCGGGTCTGGATCGACAGCCTCCTCGAAGAATACTTCGACAACGAGGAGGACGAGGAGATGCTCGATCTCGTCGACGTGCGGGCGCCCGAGGAGGTCGACATGACCCTCGACGATCTCGTGCTTACCGCCGATCAGGAGAACGAGATCGTGAAGATCATGAAGGCGATCGAACACCGCGAGTATCTCGCGGGGATCGGTCTGCGCGAGATCGGGAAACTCCTGCTCGTCGGGCCGCCAGGAACCGGCAAAACCACGACCGCGCGGGCGCTCGCCCACGAACTCGACCTCCCTTTCGTCGAGGTCAAGCTCTCGATGGTCACCAGCCAGTATCTCGGCGAAACCGCCAAAAACGTCGAGAAGACCTTCGAGGTCGCCAAACGCCTCTCGCCGTGTATCCTGTTCATGGACGAGTTCGACTTCGTGGCGAAAACCAGGAACTCCGACGAGCACGCCGCGTTGAAGCGCGCCGTCAACACCCTGCTCAAGTCGATCGACGAAGTAAGTCTGATCGAGGACGACGTCCTCCTGATCGGCGCGACCAACCACCCCGACCAGCTCGACGCGGCGGCGTGGCGACGCTTCGACGAGATCGTGAACTTCCCGAAGCCCGACGTCGAGATGCGTGCGGACATCCTCCAGCTCGTCACGCACGAGATGGAGATCGCGGAGTTCGATCCGATGGAGCTCGCCGCCGATACTGAAGGACTGACCGGCAGCGACCTTCGATTGGTGCTTCGAGAGGCGGTGCTCGACGCGCTGACCGAGGAGCGCACTACGCTGACCCAAGAGGACCTGATGGAGGCGGTCCGGGACTTCGAGGAGCGCGACAGCCTGAAGGACCTCGACATGATCGAAGGCGATCACGACGCCCTCGTCGCCGGCGGTGACATCAGTGCGGACGGCGGTGAGGCGAGCGAAGCGAGCCGATCCTCGTCGGAGCACGGCTCCGACGGCGGCAGCGACGCCGACACTGCCGACCACAGCCACGATCACGACGACGGCCACACTCACGACCACTGAATGGAGGTCATGCTGCTCGGTACCGGCGACACGACCGGGACGCCGACCGTCGGCTGTGACTGTGATACCTGTACGGCCGCCCGCGAGAGGGGTGTTGAGCGTAGCCGGTTTTCCGTCCACGTCCGGAACGAGCGCACCGACGAATCGTTGCTCGTGGACTTCAGCCCGGATTTCCGTGCCCAGTTCCTCGATCGCGACGTCGCGCTCCCCGACGCCGCGATCGTCACCCACATCCACTTCGACCATCTCGACGGGCTCGGCAACGCCTTCCGCCTCGTTCGGGAGCTTCCGGTCGCGGCCGCGAACGAGACCGATCCCGAAACCGGCGAGAGCGTGGCTGAAACCATCGAGCGAAAGTACGACTATCTCGACGCGCTCTCGGTCACGGGGAAGGAGCCGCTTGAACCGTTCGAGCTGTGTGGGTTCGACGTGACGCTTGTTCCGGTTCACCATCCACCGCTCGTGTGCTACGGCGTCGTGATCGAGTGTGAGACGGGCGCGAAACTTTCGATCACCGGCGATACGAACTACGCGATCCCCGAGGCGTCCCGCGAGCGCCTCGCCGACCCCGATCTCCTGATCGCGGACGCGATCGCCCCCGCGTCGTTCTGTGAACACCACCCGCTCGGCGGCGATCACCACGATTCCGAGGGCGTCCCGCGGACGTTCGGCACCAAGCACATGACTCGCGAGGGGGCGCTCGCGCTGGCCGACGAACTCGGTGCGTCGGAGACGCGGCTGGTCCACGTCTCGCATTTCTTCCCGGCCGACGAGGCGTTCGCCGAGCCGCTTGCGGTCGACGGCGAGCGATATCACCTCTGATCTCGGGGGCTACTGCGCCGACGAACTCGACGCCTGGCTCAGGAGGTACACCGCGATCCCGCCGAGCACGAGATCGAGCCCGGCGAGCACGGCGGTCGCCGGCACGAGCGCGTTCCAGATGCCCGAGAAGGCCGTGACGTCGAGCACCGTCATCACGTCCGTATCGAGCATCAGCGTGCGGGCGGCGTCCACGCCGTAGGTGATCGGGTTGTACCGCGCGAACGTCTGGATCCACTCCGGGAGCGCTTCGAGCGGGAGGAACGCCGAGGAGAGAAAGAGCAGCGGGAACTGGAGCAGGTTCATCACGATGATGGTCGACTCCTGGTCCTTCGTGATGACCGCGAGGCTGTTGGAAAGCGAGACGAACCACAGCGAGAACAGGATCCCGATCGCGATGATCCCGAGCGCGCCGACGATCCCGGTGGCGATCTCCGCGCCGAGGAGGACCCCGAGTCCGAGGATGATCGCGATCTGGACCGCGATTCGGAGCACCTCGGCGGCGGTTTTCCCCACGAAGACCGCGGTGCGGTTCATCGGCGTGACGAGCACCTTCTCGAACATCCCCTCCTCGATGTCGTTGACGAGCCCGATCCCGGAGGTGATCGCGGCTGCGAGCGAGACCTGGATCACGATCGCGGGCACGAGGTACGTTTCGTAGGAGATCGCGCCGGCACCACCCTGGTTGATCGCGCCGGTCGCGATCTGGCCGAACACCTGGGTGAAGAGGACGAGGAAGATGATGGGCTGGGCCAGCGAGACCACGAGCACGAACGGGTTTCTGACGGCTTTGATGTTCCAGCGCTTGAAGTTGACCCACGCGTCGCCGAGAAACGAGTTGCTCGACCGTCGTACGGTGGTCGTGTCGGTCTCGGCTTCGGCTCCCGTTGCGGCCCCCGCAGTCCCGCCATCGGCCGCGGGCCGCTCGGACGTCTCGTCGGCTGACGGACTCATCGGCTCGCGCCTCCGTCGGCGGCCGCAGGGCTCGTCTCGGTGGCATCGGCCCCGCCAGCCCCGTCGGCTTCGCCGTTGTCGCCCTCTTCGTCGACGGATTCACCGGTGATCGCGAGGAACACGTCGTCGAGGGTGGGCGCGCGGATGTTGAACCCAGTCACCGTCAGGTCTGCGTCCCGCAGCGCCACCAGCAGATCGGTGCCCGCCTGGCGTGCCCGTCGCGAGGTGACGCTGATCCCATCCTCGGTGGTTTCGACCGTCGCCTCGTCCTCGAAGAGATCGGAGTCGGCGGCGACCGCGGCCGCGTGCTCGCAAGCGTCCTCGCCGCTGTCGAGGTCGATGTCGAGAATTTCGCCACCGACCCGGCGTTTCAGCTCCGCGGGCGAGCCGGTGGCGACGATCTCGCCGTCGAGGATGACCGCGATCCGCTCACAGAGCTGGTCGGCCTCCTCCAGGTACTGGGTCGTGAGGAAGATCGTCGTGCCCTCCTCGTTGATCCGGCGGAAGTACTCCCAGAGCCGATTGCGGGCCTTGGGGTCGAGCCCTGTCGTCGGCTCGTCGAGGAAGACGAGGGGTGGCTGGTGAACCAGCGCCATCGCGGCGTCGAGACGCTTTTTCATCCCACCGGAGAACCCCTCGGCCACCTTGCCGGCGGCTCCGACGAGATCCACGAGATCGAGGAGTTCGTCGATCCGGTCACCCCGCTCGGCTTTCGGCACGCCGTAGGCCTCACAGGCGAACCGGATGTTCTCTCGCGCGGTGAGCTCCTCGTCGACGCTGGTCTCCTGGGCCATGTACCCGATCGACTCGCGGACGGCCCGCGGCTCGCTCGCGACGTCGAACCCGTTCACCGTGACCGATCCCGACGTCGGTCGCAACAGCGTCGTGAACGTCTTGATCGCGGTGGTCTTGCCCGCGCCGTTCGGCCCGAGGAAGCCGAAGAACTCTCCCTCCGGGATATCGAGATCGATCCCTCGAACGGCCTCGGTGCCGTCGGCGTACGTCAGTGTCACCTCCTCGGCGTCGATTGCACTCATTGTCCACCCCTCGGTCCGGATGGGCATAAGCTCACTGACCACCTGGACAGCCGCGGTCACGCATGGTCGAGCGGCGTGGTTCGATCGTCCGACTCGGTCACTGCTTTCTCACTACGATTTCTCGCTCACAGGAACGGCACGGTGAGTCCGGCTGTAATGACGCTAATGACGAACCAACCGGCGAAGTTCCACCACGGCACACCCCGGTGACGAGGGCCCGGGAGATCGTCGGTGTACGTCCAGTGACCGTCCGCGACCCCGCGGTGGTCGGTGAGGCCGTCGTATATCGTGGCGAGCACGCCGGCAGCCACGACCGCCGTCCAGCCGTTGGTCACGAGCAGCGTCGTTCGGAACGCGATGTAGACCGCACCCGTCCACCCGAAAAGGACGTAGAGCGGCACACCGGCGAGTTTCGGACCGACGTGGTGTTCGAGCCAGCCGCGGTCGATGACGACTGCCTCGGCGACGAACGCCACGAGCGCACCCCCGACGAACAGGGCGACCGTCGCGCGCCGTGGCCAAGTGAGGAGTGCGTGAGCGAGCGCACCGAGACCGACCACAACGGTGATCGTCGCGAACCGACGACTGCTGGGCACACGTGATCGTTTTCCCTGGATAGAAAAGTTTCAACCGATCCACCACCACTTCTGTCGAACCCTATATCAGGGGTGCCGTCGGCCGGGTCGCGCTGTCCGTCTCACCGATCGTCGTCGGCCGCCCGCAGCGTCGGGAGGACGAACGTCTCGATCGCCCGTCTGGTCCGGCGCGGCGCGTCGTCGTGACCGAGCGTGATCTTCCGGATGCGGGCGGCGTCGATGGCGTCGTAGAGGAACTGTGCCGTCTCTTCTGGGTCGACATCACGGAAACAACCTGTCTCGATGCCTTCCCGGATCGTTGCGGCGAGGAGGTCGGTGATGAGGCCGATGGTGCGGTCGAGCTGCTCACGGTAGGCGTCGTTGCGGTGGGCATGCAACCGGAGTTCGAGCAGCGCGGTGTGGAAGTCCCAGAAGTCGAAGGGAGCGTTCTCGGGACCGAACAGCCCGCGGTCGATGAACAGTTCGAGGCGTTCGTCCGGATCTGCGATCTCGTCGGTCGCCGCCTTCGCCGGGTGGGATTCGAGCAGGTACTCCAGTAGCGCGACGATGAGTTCCTGTTTGGTGTCGTAGTGATAATGGAGGAGTGATCGGCTCTTTGCGAACTCCTCGGCGATCTCGCGGGTCGTCAGATCGGCGTACCCGTGTTTGCAGAACGCACGATACGTCGCCTGCATGATGGCCTCGTAAGTCTCGGGCGGGGGTGTGGGGCGGTCGGGGGCATCCGATTCGGCCATGAGTCGTCCTGTCGAAACTGATCGGCGCGTGAGTAAGAGGATTGCTATGGCTCCCGAGCGGTCGTGATCTCGATTGCTGTCGCAGCTACTCTCGTTTCGATCGTTGTCGCAGCCAGCGAGACCGCTGCAAGATTGCTGATACACGTATCGAGACCGCTGCGATGCCGACACAAATGAGAACCGCAGGCCACACGCCTCCCCAGCCGATTCGCTCACTCGCTCCGCTCGTTCACTCATCCACCGTCAGAGCTTCGCTCTGACGAGCCTGCACTCGCTTCGCTCGCGCAGACCTCGAACGAGTCGCGCCTTCGGCGCTCTCGCGCGCCAACTGCAATAACCGCAACAGCACCAGCGGCCATATCACACCGCCGTCGACCGCCCGAAATTCTCAAGCCGTCTCTCACCCACGACTTCGTATTCCCTCCGTTTGTGGGCTCTATCCGGTGAACTGGTGGTACTCCATGCCGGCCTGCTTGAGCTCGTTGTGCTTGCGTTCGAGGAAGGAGTACACCGCCCCGTGTGGCGCGCCATCGAGCAGCATCTCGACCGCGCTCCTGACGGCCTCGACCTGCTGGGGGGTCCCGATCGCGCCGACGGTCGTCCCGTAGATCACGACCTCCGCGCCGGTAAGCTCGACCATCAGCTCGCGGGTACGCCCGTTCTCGCCGATCAGGCGTCCTTTCTTGCGTTCGAGGTCGTTCTTGTTCCGGGTCGCGGCGTCGACGTCGACGAGGTCGAACATCATCATCTCGTCGTCGAGCAGCACCAGCGCGTCCTCGGGCGCGAACCCACGCCCGATCGCCTCGACGATCTCGGGGCCTTTCAGCCCGAGAACGGGATCGCCGACCGATTCGACCGCGACCGCGCCGGTTTCGGAATCGATGTCGAGACGGACCTCTGCGCGCTCTTCGACCTCGCGCATCGTCGCGCCGCCCTCGCCGATCAACACGCCGATGCGGTCCTGCGGAATCTTCACGTGTTGCATGTGTGCGCTACGGAGCCCGGCGATTTGAACGCTTCGCACGCGCCCGCGCTGCTCCCCGCCGGAGAACGTCCGTCGTCCCTTCCTGCATTGATCGTCTCTCGGGCCGTTCGCGCTTCAGCCGTTCCCGGATTCGACCGTCGCCACGCCGTTTCCGAGCCCGACCGCGGCGAGCGCGCGCTCGCGCTCCGCACCGGTCAGCCGGTAGGGCGCGAGCGCGTCGTCGAGTTCGGCGTCGCTCGGTCGCCTGGCCTGATGGGCGTCGAGGAAGTCCGCGATCCGGTCGGCGGCGTGGGCCTTGAGCTCACCGCTCAGCAGCTCGCCGGCCCGATACTCGCGCGCGAGCCGATCGAGTTCGCCGTCGTCGGGCTCGAAGAAGGCGCGGAGGAGCTGGAACGCCACGTCCACGCCGGGGTCGCCGCCGTGCTCGCGGTGGGCTTCCCTGTCCGTTCGTCCGCCGGAGTACGCCCGTCCGAGCTTCTCGTGGACCGTCTCGCGGTCGTCGGTGAGGTGGATCGTGGGTGCATCGTCCGAGGAACTCATCTTTCCCGGCCCCTCCAGTCCGGGGAGGAACTTCGAGAGCAGCGCGCCAGGCTTCTCGACCGGGAAACGTTCCTTCGCGGCGACATCGCGCGCGAGCCGGACGTGAGGATCTTGATCGACCGCGATCGGTACGGTGGTAGCGTGCGGGCCGTCGACGAACTGCGGCAGCAGGAGATGGGTCGCCTGCACCGCCGGGTAGAACCCCATCCCGACGTTCGCGGGCTCGCCGTACACCGCGTCGCGGGCCGCAGGTGTAATTCGTTCGGCGAGCGCGGTCGCGAGCGGATAGATCACGTCCGCGTCGGCGGTGTCGATCACGAACCGCGTCCGTTCGGGATCGAATCCCACTGCCACGAGGTCACGCAGGTTCTCCCGGGCGTACGCCCGGGTTTCCGCGAGGCTCTGCTCCCGACTCAGATACTTCTCATCGTCCGAGAGCGGAACGTAGACGGTCGCGTCGGTCGCGGCCTGGAGCCACTTCGCGAAGTAGAACGTGACCGCGTGACCGATATGCATCGGTCCAGATGGGCCGACGCCGGTGACGATCGAGCACCGCTCGTCGCCATCGATCGCGTCGAGAAGGCGGTCGACGTCGCGGCCGGCGTAGTAGACTCCCCGTCGAAGCAGCGGGTGTGACGGTTGTGGGAACCGTCCTACTTGGCCGTCGGTCAGCGCGTCAGCGCCGAACCGATCGAGGAGTTTGCCGTAGTCGACCTCGCCGGCGACCGCATCCGGCGTCACACTGTTCTCGGGATCGTCGGCGTCGCTTTCGTCGGTACCGCCTTCGTCGGTGTCGTCCCTTTCAGTGTCGTCGGTTCGTCGCGCTGTTCGATCCGTCGTGTTCGCGTTCGTGTCGTCCATCGTGTTCTGGTGCTCTGGGTGGTCAGTAGCGGTGCGGCAGAAGGCGGAGGGAGCACCAGACCACGGCCGGCGGGGTTAGGCCGCCGCGGGCGAACGGGCTGGACTGTCCGCTGGCAAGAGAGTACGCCAGCGCCACAGTCCGTGACTCATCGTCGACCGTACCGAGCCACGACGTATCACTGTTCCGGCTCGATGACCGCTGTTCAGACGTCGCGATAGTAGACGCACTCGGGAAGCGTCTGCTCGCCAACCGTCCGCTCGCGCTCGGCGGTCCGCTCGAACCCGCGTGATTCGTAAAACGAGACGCCGACCGCGTTGTCCGCGAGGACCTCGACACGGAGTCGCTCGATACCACGCTCCGCGAGCCGACCGACGACGTTTTCGAGCAACGCCGTACCGATGCCGTCGTTCCAGCGATCAGGGTCGACGTAGATGGCGTACAGCTGTGCTTCCTGCCCGTCGTCCTCGGCGTCGATCGGTGCGGCGCTCGCGTAGCCCGCGACCGACTCGCCGTCGGCCACGAGGTAGACGCTCCGCTCGCTCGTGATCGAGCCCTCGATCTCCTCGGCCGCGTACCAGTCGTCCAGGATCGCGTCGATGGCTTCCGCAGGCAGAAACTCCCCGTA
The DNA here is from genome assembly GCF_028617175.1 of Halococcus sp. PRR34. Taxonomy (NCBI): domain Archaea; kingdom Methanobacteriati; phylum Methanobacteriota; class Halobacteria; order Halobacteriales; family Halococcaceae; genus Halococcus; species Halococcus sp. PRR34. The sequence goes on from NZ_JAQJDA010000003.1 coordinate 147,844, forward strand.
CGTCGCGTGCCACGCCCGGGGTGCGACCTCCTGAATCTCGTCCACGTCCGCGACTGTGGCGGCTCGAACCGATACGTCGCTCATACCGTGTGAACGACCCCCAGAGTGATTAGTCTTCGCGCGGTTCGGCTTCGCTCGTCACGTGTGCCAGGAGTTCGTCACCGGTCACGTCGACGCCCTGGCGTGCGAAGAAGTTCGCCACGTTCCGGCAGTCGCGTTCGAGGAACTCGCGGCTATTCGGATGGTGGATCGTGACCGCCTGGCCGAGGTCGATGATCCACAACTGCGAGTCGTGGACCACGATGTTGTACTCCGAGAGGTCGCCGTGGACCAGCCCGGCGTCGTACAGCCGGCGGGTGTACTCCCGAACGACCTCGTACGTCGTCTGGGGGTTCTCGATGTGGACCTCACCGAGGCGTTTCGCGCGCTCGCCGTCGTGGCCCACGAACTCCATCACGAGCACGTTGCGCTGGACCGCGATCGGTTCGGGCACCTTGACGCCCGCCGCGGCCGCTCGCCGGAGGTTCGCGAACTCCTTTTTCGTCCACGCGAGCACCACCTTCTTCTTTTTCGAGCCGATGTTCCGAAAGCGTGGATCACCTTCCAGATACCGGCGCATCTGCCGGAAGTCGCTTGCGTTGATCCGATAGATTTTGACTGCTACGTCGGCCTTGTCCGCGTCCGCGAGGAAGACGTGAGCCTCCTTCCCCGTCGAGATCGGCCCGCCGAACGCGTCGATGTGGCCGTCCTGGACCAGTTTGTAGAGCGCGCCGAGGGTCGCCTCGTCGAAGACGCCACCCTCGACCTTGAACTGGTCGGCGTCCTTGATGCGTTCGCGAAACCGCGCGAACTCCCGGTCCTGCTGGCGGGCGACGCGATCCGCTTCGGTATCCGAAACGTCGAGATCTTCCCACTCGTCGCCCGGCTCCTCGGTGGCCTCGGTATCCACGAAGTCGTCGTCGCTCACGCATCACCTGCCGTCGATGGCGGTGCGGCAGAGCGGTCAGCGGCTGCGGTGCGGTAGCGGCCCTCGGCGTCCCGACGAACAGAGTGAGTCGGGGCTCGGGAGAGCGTTGCTCTCCCGGTGGATGAAGGGCGAGCGACCGAAGAGAGAGGGGGCTTCGACAGTGTGGTCGCGGTGCGGTGGCGGCGAGCGTCCGAGGGCCCCGCTAAAAAAGGTGACACTGCATCATCCCTGGATGTGCCCCTCCTCGCGGAGCTGGTCGGCGTCCTGTTTGTCGTAGCGCCACTCGATGTCGCCTTTCTCGTCCTGCCAGTCCCACGGCGAGACGAGCACGACGTCGTCCTCGCGGATCCAGACCCGCTTTTGCATCCGGCCTGGGATCCGAGCCGTCCGTTCGGTTCCGTCCATACAGCGGACGTTCACCCGGTTCGCACCCAGCATTTCGGTTACGACGGCGAACACCTCGTCGTCGTCCGGCATCCGGAGGTTCCCCTGTCCCTGGTTGCCGCTCATGGGGCGGTCTTCGACAGCGAGCGGTTTAACTCTTTCAAGCCCCCGATTTGGGTTCCGAACCGTGTTGAGCGGGGCCGGTATTCGATGCTGGATCTGCCTGGCAGGAGAGGACTTCACCGTTCTTAAACCGGCGAAGGCCTGACCTCAGCTATGCTAAACCGACTCGGTCTCGCCGGTATCGTCGGCGTGCTCTGCTGTCTCGCCGGTCTCGGGATCGTCGCCTACGCCGCACCGATCGTTGCGGCCGGGATCGCGCTCGTGCTCGTCGGACTCCTCCTCGTGGCGCGCGGCCTGCTCTCGGGGATGCTCGCCGCGTTCGGGATGGACGGGATGTTCTGACGCGAACGCGCCCCCATCAGTCACTCTCGCCACGGTCAGCTCGGTGCTCACTGATGACCTGATCGACCATCGACTCGTTCTGATCCTTGCGCCACGCGTCCGCACGCTCCTTCCACCCCTCGATGGCGGCTTCGACCGCCCCCTCGCGCGCGACCGCGAGATCATCGATCTCCTCGATCGTCACCTCGTCGGCAGGCGCGACCGGGATCTCGTGTTCGAACAGCAGCTCCCGGGCAACCTCCGAGAGTCCACCCTCTTTGAGCACGACGCGGGGCTCGCGCTCCACCAGCGTTTCGGCCGTCGAGCGCCCGGCACCCGACGCGTCGCGGAGGTACACCACGTCACCCACGGCGAGGCCGTAGCGTTCGTCGGCGTCCTGAAGCGCGCTCTTGGTGAACTTCGCGACCGGCTTGACCGGGACGAGTCCCTGTTTCGCCTCGGCCACGTCCGCGAAGTCCGAGTGATCCAGCCGCCAGAGCTCCTTCAGCCGGTCGAACTTCTCGGTGAGCTCCTCGCTTTCCTCACGCTGCTCGTCGCGCTCGCGTTCGAGGCGCTCGTTCTCGCGTTCGAGTCGGTTGACTTCCCGGCGCTCCCGCGCCTCGCGGCGCTCCTCCCGTCTGGCGTCGGTGAGTTCGCGCTCGTACTCCGCGATCTCTTCGTCCTTTGCCTCGATCGTCGCTTCGAGGTCGTCGACGTGAGAATCGAGGCGCTCGATCCGGGTTTCGAGCTCCTTGATCCGCTGCTCCTCGGGCGTGAGTTCGCGGGGTTCGTGCTCGTCATCGTCGTCGTCGGTCTCGTCGTCGTCCGAGAGGTCCGCGAGGACGGTCTCGACGGACTCTTCGCCCGCGACCACGCGCGCGATCACCTCGCCGGTCTCGATCCGCGGGGGCACCTTCCGGCCAACACGCTCGAACGTGTCCTCGTACCCGTCGAACGCGTGGAGGGCGGCGGCGAGCGTGTCGCGTTCGTGGTCGTTCTCGTACCCCTCCTCGCGGGTTCGGTGTTGCTTCTCGTCGACGGCGAGATCGCGCTCGGGCACCCAGCCCGCCGCCGAGAAGCTCCGGCGGATTTTCTCCACTGTCGACGGCATCGGTTCGACATCGGCCGCCACCACCACTGGTCGGCCGCGCTCGATGATCCACTCGATCACCGCGGCGGTGTCGGCGGTTCTGGTGCTGAGAACGTCTAAAACTGTGCCGTCGAGCCCGACGATCGCCACCGCGGTCGTGGTGCCGGGATCGACCCCCACGAGCACGTGATCCCGACGCTTCGCGAGCGGTCGGAACTCGATGCCGTCGCGCCGAACCCGCTCGATCTCGGTTCTGGTGTCGCCCGCGCGCCTGGCCGAGACCGGGATGTCCGACGGGCGCGCTTCCACAGTAAAGACCGCGTTGGCGTACCCGCCGTACTTCTCTGTCTCGTCCATCTCGTAGTCGAGGCCCGCCTTCCGCAGCTCGGTGTCGACCTCGCGCGCCCGGCGCTTGACCGACCCGTGGATCCGCCGCGTGTAGCGGTCCTCCGACCACCCGCCGCTGCCGGTCGAACGTCCACGTGAGACTTTCACCTCGGTGGTGTCGGTGAACGCCGACACCTCGTAGCCGACGTTTGCGGCTGCGAGCCGCGCGGCGGCCTCTGCCTCCTTCATCGGCTTCTTTCCGTACGGAACCCCGTGCCGGCTCGCCACCCGCGAGAGGGGTTCGGGCTGCTCGTCGCCGGTGACTTGGACCAGCCGCGTCTCGTCGGGCAGACTTCCCAGCAGCCGGACGAGGGCGTCCTTGTCGGCGGCGAGCTCGTAGACGTTGTCGGTGGCGACGATCGCGGGCTCCTCGCGGTCGATCAGCCGGCGGAGCTTTCGGTGCGAGACCACGTCGCGGTCGATGTTTTCACCGTCGAACGCGACCACGGCGTAGGAGGGTGCGTCGCCCCGGATATCCCCGCTCTGGACGTCGACCCCGAACACCACCGCATCGAGCGCGCTGATGCGACTGCTCACGCGCTCGCGTAGGGGATCTGCCGGCATAAATCCACGGCGGGGCCGGGTGGCGGCGAGCGAACGACGAGCGACGTGATGACCGGACGAACGTTTTAGTTATTGGATAAATAAAACACTCTCATGGCCTTGCTCACGCTCCTCGCACCGATCGGCGCGCTGGCGAACGCGGCCATCGCGACCCTGGTGGTGGGTTTTGTGATCGTTCTCGTCTACCGCTGGTTCGCGGGAGCCAACGACGCCGAGACGAAGGAGGTGAATCCCGAGACGTCCGAAGGACCGCCGCTCGAATCGTGGCGTCACGTCTACGACGTCGACAAGGCAGCGGCCGACCGCGAGATAACCGCCGTTCAGGAGCAGGCGAGCGATCTAGCGGAGGCCGACAACGAGGCGCGCCGGTAACACCCCAACCCGGGTAAGCGAACACGGGAACGAACGTCACCGGTTCGGCAGGGCGTCCCGGCGCGTATCTGCAAACCTTTTACTCTCGCCTGCGAAGCCCGCCCATGAGCCAGCAACCGAACGTCCTGCTGCTCGGGCCACCCGGTGCAGGGAAAGGCACCCAGAGCGCGAACGTTGCCGACGAGTACGACATTCCCCACGTCACGACCGGCGACGCGCTCCGGGCGAACAAGGACATGGAGACCGAGCACGGCACCCCGCGCTCGTTCATGGAGGCGGGCAAGCTCGTCCCCGACCCCGTGGTGAACGAGATCGTCGCCGAGGCACTCGGTAACGCCGAGGGCTACGTGCTCGACGGCTACCCCCGGAACGAAGATCAGGTCGAGTACCTCGCGGACATCACGACTCTCGATGCCGTCTGTCTGCTCTCGGTGAGCGAGTCCGAACTGGTCGATCGGCTGACCGGCCGGCGGGTGTGTGAGGAGTGCGGCACGAACTACCACGTCGAGTTCGACCAGCCCGAAGCGGAGGGCGTCTGTGACGAATGCGGCGGCGAGCTGATCCAGCGCGACGACGACACCGAAGAAACTGTCCGCGAGCGCCTTCGGGTCTACCACGAGACCACCGAGCCGGTGATCGAACACTACCGTGAGGCGGGCGCACTCGAAGAAATCGACGGCGAGCAGTCTCCCGACGCGGTGTGGAACGACCTCCGAACGACGATCGACGAGACGATCTGACGCCCCGACACACCGCCGTTTCGATCGTCGTGCAGGCGACATCCGCACCGATCCCGGACGGGCCACCTGGGCGAACGAACTAAAAGGTTGATTAGCGTCCGCCCCAAAGGAGCCTACAATGGCGCGGACAGCCGACAAAGTGCGCTCGCTGATCGCCGAGGACAGCGCGTTCGAGGACGCGCTCTCGGTAGTGCTCTCGCGGGCCGGCCACGCATCCCCCGACGACGAGGCCACTCCCGACGGCGGCACGCAGCCACACACCGTGACGTGGGGCGACGTCAGCGATGAACTCACGAGCGGACAGTGGGGCCGGCTGATCGAGGCCGGCATCCTGACCGACGCCGACGGTAGCGGGTTCGCGGTGAACGATCCCGACGGGGTGCGCGAGGCACTCAGCGACGACGCGGTCGAGACGAGCGATGACGACGACGAGGAGTCGAGCTGGACCACCTACGACAAGCTCGCGGGTCTCGGTGCGCTCGCGCTCTTTCCCGCCTACTGGTTCGCCCCGATCCGGAACGCGGTCGGCGGCGCGGTCGACCTCTTCCTCGGGCCGCTCGACGCCGTTCTCCCGTTTTACGCCGTCGTGATCGTGCTCTCGGTGCTCACGGGGCTGTACTCGACGCTGTTGCAGGCGAACCTGATGAACACCGAGAAGATGAGCGCCGTCCAGGAGAAGATGAGCAACATCCAGGAGCGCCGAAAGGAGGCGAAAGAGCGGGGCGACGACGCCGCCCTCGAACGCATCCAGGAGGAGCAGATGGACGCGATGAGCGACCAGCTCGGGATGTTCAAAGAGCAGTTCCGACCGATGGTGTGGATCATGCTGCTCACCATCCCGGCGTTCGTCTGGATGTACTGGATGATCGGTTTCCGGGGCGGGGCGGGACACATCGCTCCTGCCGAGTCGTCGCTCATCCTCCCGATCTTCGGCGAGCTGGAGTGGGCAGGATCGGCGGGAAAGATCGCCGGTATCGCGCCGGTCTGGCTGGTCTGGTACTTCCTCTGCTCGACGGCGTTCCGGATGATCATCCAGAAGTCTCTCAACATCCGGACCACACCCGGCTCGTAGCCGTATCGTAAGGACGGTGAGCGAGAGACACAACCGATTTGTACCGCGCCGGACCCAGAAGAGACATGTTTGTCACCCTGTCGGGGCCGGCTGGCGGCGGCACGTCCACGACTGCCGCCGATCTCGCCGCGGCACTCGGCTACGAACACATCAGCGGCGGCGACATCTTTCGATCCGTGGCCGACGAGCGCGGGCTGACTCCCTTGGAGCTCAACCGGCTCGCCGAGGACGACGACGAGATCGATCGCGCGCTCGACCGCCGTCAGCGTGAGATCGCCACCGAGCGCGACGACGTGGTGCTCGAATCCCGACTCGCGGGCTGGATGGCGGGCGAGCACGCTGATCTCCGACTCTGGCTCGACGCTCCGCTCGACGTCCGCGCCGAACGGATCGCCGACCGCGAGGACAAGCCGGCCGACCTCGCGCGTGAAGAGACCGAGGCCCGCGCACAGAGCGAGGCGCGGCGGTACCGCGAGTACTACGACATCGACATCGAGGACCGCTCGATCTACGACCTCGCGGTGAACACCGCGCGATGGGATCCCGAGACCGTCGCCCAGCTCGTTCACGAAGCGTGTGAGCGCTACGACCCCGCGACCGACGAGGGCGGGGTCGTCGTCGACGCCGACTACGACCGGTGATGCGCGGCCCACCCGACGAGCGCCCGCCCGACGATCGCCGCGAGTTCGGCGTCGTGAACCTCGACAAACCGCCCGGTCCCTCCGCCCACCAGGTCACGGGCTGGGTTCGTGATCTCGTCGGTGTCGACCGGGCCGCCCACGCCGGCACGCTCGACCCGAAAGTCACGGGCTGTCTCCCGATCCTGCTCGGCGACGCCACCCGGCTCGCCCAGGTCTTCCTCGAAGGCGCGAAGGAGTACGTGGCGGTCCTCGAACTCCACGGACCGGCCCCCGACGATCTCGAAGCGGTGCTTGCGGCGTTCGAGGGACCGATCCAGCAGAAACCACCCAAGAAAAGCGCGGTCGCGCGCCGGCTGCGAGTCCGGACGATCCACGCGCTCGACCCGCTCGATGTCGAGGAACGTCGCGTCCTGCTCCGGATCCGGTGTGAGAGCGGAACCTACGTCAGGAAGCTGTGTCACGATCTCGGGCTCGCACTCGGCACTGGCGCGCATATGGGCGACCTCCGGCGCGCAGGGACGACGCCGTTCGACGACACGGACCTCGTGAGCCTCCACGACCTCACGGACGCGCTCGCGTTCGCCGAGGGCGATGATATCGCTCCGCTCGCCGATGCCGTCCGGCCAGCCGAGCGCGCACTCACCCACCTCCCGCGGGTGACGATCGCGCCGAGCGCCGCCCGCGAGGTCGCCGAGGGTGCGCCGGTGTACGCGCCCGGCGTGCTCTCGATCGAGGACACGTCGGCGACGAACCCCGACGAATCACCGCTGGTGGCGTGCTACACGCCCGATGGGGCCGCAGTCTGTCTCGGACGGCTCGTCGGTGAGGCCGACGCGGAACGTGGGACGGTCGTCGAGCTCGAACGCGTCCTGATCTAGTCGTCGGCTCGCGCGAGGTCGGCGTCGTCCATGTTCTCGATGTCGATCCCGCCGGTGAGCTCGGTGTAGGGGTACGGCATGTCGATCCCCTCGGCGTCGAAGCGCTCCTTGACCGCCTGGACCCACGCAGAGAGCGCTTTGACGTACTTCCCGCGGGAGGGATCGTCGATGTGTGCGCGAGCGGTGAGGCCGACGTACGAGTCGGCGAGCTCGGTCAGGATCACGTCGGGTTCGGGCTCACCTTTGAGCCGGTCGACGGTCGCTGCCTCCTGAACGATGATCTCTTTGGCCTGCTCGATGTCGTCTTCGTAGCCGATCCCGAAGGTGAACGGGATCCGGAGCTGATCGTCGGCGACGGGGTTGGTGACGGCGTTGTCCGCGAGCTCCGAGTTGGGAACCGTGATGAGCTCGTTGTCGAACGTCTTGAGCTTCGTGACCCGCAGCCCGATATCCTGGACGACGCCGGATTTGGTTCCATCGCCGGAGGGCCACTCGATCCAGTCGCCGATGCCGAAGGGATCGTCTTTCAGGATGAAGATCCCGGCGGCGAAGTTCGCCAGCAGGTCCTGGGCGGCGAACCCGAGCGCGAGCGAGAGCGCGCCGAGCAGGGTCGCAAACGCCGCGAGCACGGTCCCGAAGCCAGCCATCGTCGCGGCGAGCGAGAGCGCGGCGAACAGCGCGAGCGCGCGGGCGACGGTACCACCCAGGCCAACGACCTTCGGGTCGAACCCGCGTGCGCCGAGCGCACCCTTCACGAGACGGACGAGCACGAATCGCCCGATGGCGTAGATGGCGACGAACGCGACGACGAACAGCGCGGCCTTCGCCGCGACTTCAATCAATGCCGGGCCGTACTGGTCGACGATTCCCCCTGGACTCGTCGGAATTCCCTGCTGGAGTAGTATCGAACCCATCGAATGACGTGATACGCGTACGCATCATGAATGCATCGCCTGTTCTTCGGTTCGACGTCCTTCACGGTCCAGCCGCCGGCCGTCGACCGTCGGTCTTCCGCGTGGGCGAAACGAAGGGCTTAATCCCGGAGGTGGCGTGGTTCGGGACGCGGGACCGTGGGGTAGCTTGGTATCCTCGGCGCATGGGGTGCGTCGGACTCGTGTTCGAATCACGACGGTCCCACTCCTTCGTTTTCAACGACACCCTTCCGGCCGTCAGGTCATCACACCGCCACTCACGTGGCGGGCGTCCGTGATACAGCTCCTCTCCTCTCAGTGAACTGTTTCGGTGGGAGAGTCGAACCGATGGACAACCCAGTTGACACCGACTCGTTGTCCGCTATCGCCCGCCGGCAGCATAACGCACAGACGGTTGTCGGTACGATCGAATCTTCGGACCGGCCGTGTCGGCGCTTCGATTAGCCGCAATCCGATCTCGAAGAAACGGGGGCGCATAGAAATGTTTATTGGGCGCTAGTATGAGATGTGTTTCATGAACCGAACTGCGAGTGATACGGTATCGATTTCGACGGCCAGCGCCCGATCGGATACTGCTGCGCTCGGCCGTGGGAGCGGGCGATGACAGCGCGTTCCCGATCGGCGGCAGTCCTCGTCACACTCCTGGTCGTGCTGAGCACCGTCGTCGCCGGTGGGGGCATCGTCGGTGCACAGAGCGATGCGGGCGGCGCGAACGGGACGAACGCCACGGCCGAGACGGGTGTCGATCTCCCACCGGCCGACGACGTCTACGTCGAGGACAACGGTGACGCCGTCCTCGCCTACGAGGAGGCGGCGAACGGCACACAGGCGAACTACGGCCTGAACGTCAGCGAGGGGCTGTTCCACGCGCTCGTCGCGAGTGATGTGGAGGGCTCGGACGATCTCGCGGCCAACGTCACGGCGGTCATGACCGGCGAGAACGTCACCGGCAACGGCACGCTGGGAATGGCCCGTCCCGAGACGCTCTCGAACCTCTCGGTGAACGCGACCGGCGTGCGGACCGACGAGAACGCGCGCTCGGACGTCTCCGCCGCAGCGACCGTCACCGGCGAGAACGTCGCCCGTTCGGTGCCCATCGAGCGTGCAGGGATCACCGGCGACGTCACGACCACTGGCTCGATGTTCGACGCCGATCTCTCGGCGAACGCTCAGCTGACCCAGCCGCTGGGGCAGCCCCAACATCAGTCCTACGAGATCACCGAGGGCAACGGTACGTACACGCTGAACGTCTCCCAGGAACGGCCGGTTCTCGAGGCCACCGCGTCACAGTGGGAAACCCGCGAACAGGCCAAACGGACGCTGCAGTCGCAGTACGTCGCGCTCGCCGAGTCGATGAACGGCTCGGCCGACCTCACGATCGACTCGTACTCGTTCTCCCAGGGTGAGTCGGGCCGCTCGCAGCTCGACATCGACTACTCGGTCACCTACGAGGGGATCGAACGCGCGGTTGCCGACCAGCTGACGTCGTCGCTGACGTCGGCCGAGGACGTCGATCTCAACCGCTCGGAGGCGCGTAACGTCTCCCAGCGCCTCCAGAACCTCACGGTGAACGAGCTCTCGGTTCGATACGACCAGCGTCAGGGTTCGATCGAGGCCGGGATGAACGCCGACCTCGACAACTACGACGGGGCCGTGCTCGCGGCGCTCGACGTCGCGGAAGCGACCGATATGCAGGCGCTCAACGAGGGCAGTATGGCGGGGATGAACACGGCTGGCGTCGGGTCGATGCCCGCAAGCGCGGAGACGACGCCGACCACGTCGAACGTGACGTCCTCGAACGCGACAGCCACGAACGCCGCAGCCACGAGTGCGGCGTCGTTCAACCAGAGCATCGAACGCCTCCGCAAGCAGTTCGAGGCCCAGCAGGCCGCGAACCTCACCCGGACGAGCACGTTCACCGCGAACGTCACGAAGAACTCCCCGCAGGCGATCAGCGTCGACCTCGACTCGCAGTCTCGGACCGAGAACTGGGGGACGTACGTCGACGAACTGGAAGACCGCGATATCGAGAGCAGTAACCTCGAATACGAACTTCACGCCGCCACCGAGGGCGAGCGCGTCAACGTCACCGCCGCAATGTCGGTCTCGGGCGAGAACCTCCTCAAGCAGGCGACGAATCAGATGCTGAACAGCAGCACCGGCCCGCAAGCGGGCCAGACTCGCGAGTACGTCACGGCGTTCCGCGAGGCGGGCTTCCGGAAGGCCCAGATGGACGTCTCGGTCGAGGACGGCCGGATGCAGCTGGAGACCGGTGCGGCCTTCGAGAACATGACGGCGCTGCGCGACGCGCTCGTTACCCTGGAAGGCGGACAGAACGTCCAGAGCGTCGTCGGCCGGACCGACAACGGCACCACGACCTCCTACGTCCGGGTCGAGGGAGCCGTCCCCGAGAACGCCTCGGAATCACAGGTTCGCGAACTCGCGTACGCTGACGACGACACGTCGGTCCACCTGCCGAACGCGTGGAACCGGACGATGCCGTCGGCGAACACCAGTCAAGCCAACGAGTATCTCGGGCTGACGGGCGCGACCTCCGGCCTGACCGGCCCCGGCTTCGGAGTCGTCGTCGCGGTGATCGCGCTCGTCGCCGCCGCGCTCGTCGCTGTCAGACGGCGACAGTAGACACCCCCACCTTTTGCCACGCTCAGTCGTTCGCTTTGCTCACTCCTTCGCGGGCAAAATCTGGATCAAAAGCCTTGCCGCTCCCTACAGTCGCGCCTCGGCCCGCTCGCTCACGTCCGTTCGCTCGCGGCGAAACGCCGCCGAAGCGCGGCGTATGCTACGCTAGCGGCGTCCGCTCGACCACCGTGCCGTCGGCCGTCGGATACTGCTCGACGATCTCGCCCTTCCCGATGTCGCCCTCCTCTATCATCTCCTCGGCGAGCCACCACGCGAGTTCGACGTGGTCGGTTTTCTCGGTGTAGAACTCCTCGGGAACCCCGAGTTCGGCGAGGCGCGCGACGGGTTCCCAGATCTTGCCGTAGACGAGCGTGCCGTCGTCGGTGACGTCGTCGAACTCGCGGCCGACGATCTTCGCCATCCGCTTCAGTCGGTTGCGGTGCTGGGCGGCGTCCTTGAACACGCTGGTGCAGTAGTAGACCTTCTCGTGGTCGCCCATCGCATCGAGCACGTCGTGACTGCCCTCGACCGCGCTCATGTGCCCTTCGCGGAGCTCGAAGCCCGCCTCCTGCATCCGTTCTGCGTTGCCGTCGGACATCTCGAACTCGTTGATGTTGCAGAAGTCCGCCGCGCCCTCGTCGAGGAACTCGAGGAACTCGCTTTCGGCTCGAATACCGGGGATCTCGAAGGCGGGTGTCAGCCCCTCCTCGCGCGCGATGTAGAGGATCTCCTCCCACTCCGTGCCATGCATGTCGCCCCACAGCTCGTACGGTGGATGGAAGCGGATCTCGTCGAGGCCCGCCTCCGCAAGCCGGCGCATGTTCTCGCGCCCGCCCGTGATCCCGGTGTAGAGGTGGGTGTGGTGGTCCTCGCCGAACTCGTCTTTGAGCATCGAGAGGTAGCGACAGGTCCGGTCGAGAGCCTCCTGTGGCTCACCGCCGGTGATCGAGGTTCCTAGCGCATCCATCCGGTGAGCTTCCTCGATTACGTCCGAGTCGTCCTCGACCTGACGCTCGTTCGCGTAGACGTCGGTGACGTTCTTTCTGTTCTCGCCGAGCGGACAGTAAAAGCAGTCTCGCTGGTCGCAGTAGCCGTAGACAAACAGCACCATCTTGCCGCCTTTGGCACACTGTTCACAGCCCTTCGAGATCATTCGTTAGCCCCTCCTCGGGGGCCGACGCTCAAAAGCCGCACGACTCCACTCGACGCCACACCGGCCGCCCACCACTACACCGTCCCCCACCACTACCCGGCCCTCCACCGCCACACCGGCCCTCCACCACTACACCGGCCCTCCACCACTACACCGGCCCTCCACCGCCCACCACCCACCCGCCACACCGTCCGCACCGTTCGCACGGAAAGCAGTTAACCCCGGATCGCGTACGCCCGGGCGATGCTGCTCGTGCTGTGTGTCGATCTCGACGACGACCTCGGCCGGAAGGCTGGCGTCGAGACGCCCGTTGTCGGCCGCGAGGCGGTCGAGCGCGCAGCGGTCGCGCTCGCCACTGCGGACCCGGAGGACTCGGACTCCAATGTGTTGTTCGAGGGCCTCCATATCCACGACGACATCACCGACGAGCGGATCGAGGTCGCGGCGGTCGCGGGCGTCGAGAGCGGTGGCGTCGCCGCCAACCGCCGCGTCGGCGAGGAGGTCGACACGATCCTCGCGGGGCTCGCCACCGGCGAGGACGTCCGCGCCATCGTCGTTACCGACGGCGCACAGGACGAGTCGGTGCTGCCGGTGATTCGGTCGCGGCTGCCGGTCGATGGGGTGCGACGAGTGGTCGTTCGCCAGGCCCAGAACCTCGAATCGATCTACTACACGATGAAGCAGGTGCTCGACGATCCCGAAACGCGGGGCACCATTCTGGTTCCGCTCGGCATCCTGCTGTTGATCTATCCGCTCGTCGAGCTCGCCGGCCGGCTCGGGGTTCCGGGAACGACGGTTGTCGGCCTCATCTCGGCGCTGCTCGGACTGTACGTCCTCTTTCGCGGTCTCGGCCTCGAACAGGCCATCGACGAGTCGGTCGCGCGCGCACGGAGCGGGTTGTACGCCGGTCGGGTCATGCTCATCACGTCGGTGGTGGCGCTCGCGCTGTTCGTCATCGGCGGCGTCAGCGGTGTCCGAACGCTCGACGCCGCCCAGGCAAGCACGGGAGTGCTGACACCCGTCGAGACCGCCGCCGCGCTCGTCGTCGGTGCTGTCCCGTGGTTCGCCGCGGCGGGGATCACGAGCAGCGTCGGCCGGATCACCGACACGTATCTCGCCGAGCGGTTCCGGTGGCGCTACCTCAACGCCCCCTTCTACGTGCTCGCGATCGCGGCCGTCCTCCACGGCGTCGGCGCGTACCTCCTCGGGAACGTCGGCCTCTCGTACATGGCGGTCGCGCTCACTGCCGGAACGCTGCTCGGCCTCGTGAGCACGCTCGCGTTCGCTATCGTGGAATCGCGCTCGCCGAGCGTGCCCGAGCCTGCCTAGAACCCCCACTTTTTTACTGCGGGGGGATCGTGCTCGCTTCGCTCACGCGACCCCCACTTGCAAAAACCTGGACTAAAAACACCCGCTCACTCGCGTTGCTCGTTCGCGGTACTGCCACTAGCCCTGCCCGCACAGCACCGCCCGAGCCCTCGACCGCTCGCTTCGCTCACGGTCTCGCCCTCGATCCACCGAGGACCGCTACGCAGACCGCACCACCGAAGCCCTCGCACCCTTCGGGTGCTCGCCCTTCATCCGCTGTCAGAGAAACCTCCGACAAGCCTCGTGCTCGTTTCACTCACACGAGACGCCAGGAGAGCTTCGCTCTCCTGAGCCTCGACTCGCTCCGCTCACCGAGACGCCAGGTCCGCACAGCCGCCGCAACCGCCAGCCGCGGCCGCCGGCCGCTCACCGCTCGCGGACGACCACGAACTCCGCGAGATCTCGAAGATACTCCTCGGCCTGCTCGTCGTCGATCGCGACCGAATCGAGCGCCGCGAGCGCGTCGTCGGCGGTCCGGCGCGCGAGGTCGTTCGCTTCCTCCGGTGCGAGATCGGTGACTTCGACGAGCGAGGGCCGATCCATCGCGCTGTCCTGCCCCGTCGGTTTGCCGAGGTCGTCGGCGTCGGCGGTCGCGTCGAGCACGTCGTCGCGGATCTGGAAAGCGACCCCGACACCCTCTGCGTAGTCGCCGAACGCCTCGACCGTGGCCGCATCGGCGTCGGCCGCGACCGCGCCCAGCTGGGCTGCCGCGCGAAACAGCGCCCCTGTCTTCCGGCGGGCGAGCTCCATGTACTCCGCCTGGGTGGTGGGGTGAGCGACGAGTTCGGTCGCCTCGCCCTCTCCGAGTTCGACCATCGCCTCGCTCACGACCTCCATCGCGCGCTCGTCGGCCGCAAAGAGCGCGAACGCCTCGCCGAGCAACCCATCGGAAGCGATCAGCGCCGAGCCGTGACCGAACGCCGCCCACGCGCTGTCGGTTCCCCGGCGGACGTCCGACTCGTCGATGATGTCGTCGACCACGAGCGACGCGTTGTGAACCAGCTCGATCCCGACCGCGAAATCGACCGCGTCTTCGCCCTCCCCGCCGGCGGCCTCGCAGGCCAAAACTGTGACTGTGGGCCGGACGCGCTTGCCGCCAGAGAGCGCGACGTGTTCGAGCTGGGCCGTGAGATCGTCGGGCTCGGACGCCTCGCAGACGGCTTCGAGGCGCTCCTCGACCATCGCCCGCCGGCGTTCGAGATACTCCATTATCCGCTCTTTAGACCCGGCGTGAAAGTACGTGACGATCGGCGGTAGCCGAGAACTCTCAGACTTCGGGTGGCTCGCCGCCGAACGCCTCGATCAGCGCCGGCACCACGTCGAAGAGGTCGTCGACGACCCCGTAGTCCGCGAGGTCGTAGATCGGCGCGTTCGGGTCGGTGTTGATCGCGACGATCGTCTCCGCGCCTTTCATGCCGGCGACGTGCTGGACAGCCCCCGAAATCCCGATCGCGATGTAGACGTCCGGGGTGACGACCTTGCCGGACTGGCCGACCTGACGGTTCTTCGGGAGCCAGCCGTTGTCGACGATCGGCCGCGACGAGGAGAGCGTCGCGTCGAGCGTGTCCGCCAGCGCCTCGACCAGCGCGATGTTCTCCTCCTCTTCGATCCCGCGGCCCACCGACACCAGCACGTCGGCCTCGCTGATGTCGACGTCACCGCCGCCGACTTCCTGGAATCCCGTCACCGTCGAGTGCACCGTCGACTCGTCGATCTCGGCGTCGAACTCCTGAATTTCGGCCCCGTTGGTTCCCTCCGCAGGCGGCCACTCGCCCGGCCGAACCGTCACCGCTGCGCGGTTGGCGTCGACTTCGACTACTGTTTCGACCTTCGAGCCGTACTTCTCGCGGGTCACCGAGAGGACGCCGTCGCTCTCGATGTCGATCGCGTCAGTCACGAGCGGAAGCGAGAGCCGGTTGGCGACCGCGGGCGCGTAGTCGAGGCCGTTGACCGAGTTCGGCATGAGCAGCGTGTCGGGTTCGACCTCATCGTAGAGCGCGGCGACCGCCTGGGTGTAGACGTCGTGGTTGAACTCCTCGCCCTCGTCGATCGTGTGGACGACGTCGACGCCCTCGCGGTCGAGCCGGTCGGCGAACTCCTCGACCGCGCCGCCGATCACGGCGAGGTGG
The DNA here is from genome assembly GCF_028617175.1 of Halococcus sp. PRR34. Classification (NCBI taxonomy): domain Archaea; kingdom Methanobacteriati; phylum Methanobacteriota; class Halobacteria; order Halobacteriales; family Halococcaceae; genus Halococcus; species Halococcus sp. PRR34. The sequence goes on from NZ_JAQJDA010000003.1 coordinate 163,605, forward strand.
AGGTCGCCGTCGGTGGCGTCGGCGAGTTCGCGGCCCGCGGTGGCGAGTTCGAAGCTCACGTCACGGAGGTCACCGCGGCGGTGTTCGGCGATGGCGAGAACCGTCATCCCTCGACCACCCCCTTGTCGCGAAGCAGGTCAGCCAGCTGGTCGGCCTCCTCGTCGGGACTCCCCTCGAACACCGTCGCGTCGCTCTCGGTTTCTGGCTCGTAGAGCTGCGTGAGCGTGATCGGGCTCTCGGTCACCGACGCGTCGAGACCGATATCCGCGAGGTCCTTGGGCGCGATCTCCTTCGACTGGGCCTGACGGATTCCCCGAAGGCTCGCGTAGCGGGGCTCGTTGATCCCGGTCTGGATGGTGAGGACGGCGGGGAGCTCCACGTCGGTCAGTTCCTCGACGCCGCCTTCGAGTTCGCGGTGGACCGAGGCGACATCGTCGCCTGGTTCGAGGTCGAGATCGTTGACGACCGCGGCCCACTCGAAGCCGATCTCGTCGGCGAGCGAGACGCCGGTGGCCCCGAAGGCGTCGTCGTTCGACTGGACGCCCGTGAGCACGAGATCGGGGTCTTCGTCCTCGGCGACTGCCGCGAGGATATCGGCCTTGGTCTCGACGCCGAGCTGACCCTCTCCTTCGAGCGCGTCGTCCCAGACCCGGATCGCGCGGTCGACGCCTTTCGCGAGTCCCATCCGAATGGTCTCCTCGGAGCGTTCGGGCCCGACCGTGACCGAGACGACCTCAACCTCCTCACCCACCTCCTGGAGCTGGACGCCCGCCTCGATGGCGTAGTCGTCCCACTCGTTGAGGTCGTAGTCGAGGTACTGATCGGCGACTGCCAACCCATCGATTTCGAAGTCGTCCTCGACTTCGGCCACCTCCGTTACCGCGATGAGGATCTTCATCGAGCGGGAGTCGCCGCCCGCGAATGTTAACGGTTCCGAAAGCGTCAAACCCTCTCATCGTCGCGGTTGGGCAGGCTGATGAGGTTCTCCCGGCCGATCCGGAGCTTCTCGATTCTCCCTGTGTCGTCCATCGCCGACAGCAACTGGGACACCTTCGCGTTCGACCAGCCGGTCTCGTCGACGATCGAGGCCTGCTTCATCCGGCCGTCGTTGCGTTCGAGGAGTCGTTCGACACGTTCCTCGTCAGAGAGGAGTTCGTCGTCGGGCGGTTCGTCGTCGGGTTGGTCGGCGGTCGCCGCGGCGGAAGCGTCCGACTCCGATTTCGTTTGTGCTGTCGCCGCCGTCGTCCCTGATCCGGTTTCGCTATCGGCGACGTCTGGTGCACCCCCGTCGTCGTCCGTCTCGCGTCGCGTCCAGGTGTACGCCCCGACGATGACGGCCCCCGCCCCGAGCACGATCACTCCTGCTCCGAGCACGAGCGGCGGTACTGCTGTGAACGGTCCGGTGTCGCCGTTGCCATCGCCACTTCCGTTATTCTCGCCGGTCGTCGGCTGGAGCGGTGCGCCGCTGCGATCGTAGACCACCCGCGGCTCCCCGGGAGCGAACGATCGGGGTCCCTTCCACACGAGCGTGCGATTGGTGTACCCGATCGGCGAGGTATCGATGGTGTGCCCTCGGGGTGTTTCGATGCGCAACGTCTGCTCCGTGGTGAGCGACGGGAGCCAGGTGCTCTGGCTGGTGTTGAACGCGTCACCGACGATCAGTTCGTCGTCGCTCTGCCGGGCGAAGTTCGTCCACGTGAACGCGACCACGAGCTGGCCGGTGTCGTTCTTGCTGGTGTCGTTCTGGCCCACGATCGTCGCGGTTCGGTTGACGTTCGTGACGTTCATCGGCCGGCGGGTCGCGTTGCTCGCCGCGGTCGCGGCGCGCCGAAACGTCGGGATCGGATCGGTGTTGGTGCTCTCTTCGAACTCCCTCGCGATCGTTCTGAACGCTCTGGTCTCGTTCGTACTGGTGAGCGCGAAGCGCGTCGAGACCTGAAACCGAGCGTCGCCGTTCGGTCGGGGCTGGATGGCGATGGTCGTGGCGGCGTCGGCGCTGTCGGTCGGCGACGCCGCCTGATCGACGGCCGACCCGGGCTGGCCGTACACGATCGCCGGCCCGACGGCGGTGACGGCGACGACGGTGGCGAGGAGCGCGCACAGCACCGCCCGAAAACGCATACCCGACTCTGCTCGGGCCGACACGAAAACCCTTTTCATCCCCTGGATCTCCGTGTACGGACCCCCCCGAGCCACGTTTCGGCCGGGATTTTAATAGCACCGGGGACGGACTGTCCATCCGATGCGCCGCGCGATCGCACTCGTGCTCGCTCTCTGCTGTGTCCTCGCGCCGGTCGCGCTCGCGGCTCCGGCTTCACACCCGCCGGACGGGGCTCGCGCCAGTTCGGTGGCCCCGGTCACGCCGGCGACCGAGACGACCTCGTATCTCCGTATCGCTCCCGATGCGCTCGAAACCGCGGCGTACAATGGCGCGACGATCGACGTTTCGGGAACGCTCGCACTCGAAACCCAGCAGCTCGACGGCCGGTTTCAACAGGAGCTGCTCCGACAGCGCTTCTCGGACACCGAGTCCGTGGCGGCACGTCACGAGCAGATCGAGGCGACTGCCGCCCGAATCGACGAGCGGATCGAGACACTCCACGATCGACAGGCCACCACGATCACGGCCTACAACAACGGATCGCTGTCCGGACAGGCGTTTCTCCGTGATCTCGCGCGGATCGGCGCTGCGGCCGACCGGCTCGAAACGGCCGTCGGGGAGCTCCAGCGACGTGCGGACTCGGTCCCACGGTCGACGATCGACGGTACGTCGGTGATCAACTGGGCACAGAACCGGCAGTTCGAACTCGCTCCGTTCGGCGGGCCCGTCCGCGATCGGATCACAACGGCGCTCCGCGGGGAGAACACGGTCCCCGTCGATAGCGACGTTCCGTCCGGCGTCGCCCGGATCGGCCCGACCCGCGAGGAGCGCCTCGAACCCCTCTGGGTGTACGCCGAGACGACGGCCGATGGGGTCGTGTTGGCGACCGTCGACGACGGACAGTACTCTCGCGAGGCGTATCTCCCGGGTGAACGCAACGCCACCGCGGGCAGCGTCGAGAACAACACGGACGTGCGCAACCGACGCGCGACGTTGTACCCCTGGGCCGAGAACAACTCCGGGTCCAAAGGCCAGCGCAACGTCCAGCAAGTCGGCATCTCCCGATTCCGCTTCTCGCACGACCACGGCCGACTCACGGCGTATCTCGATCAGAACACCAGCCAGGTGTTCGTCGAACACCAGCAGAAGACCCTGACGCGGCTGCCGACGGCCGCACCGGTGACCACCACAACCGAAAACCGGCGACTCGTGGTCAATCGCACCCACCCGAGCGGTCCGCTCGAAGTGTTCCTGACGACCGAGAGCGGCAAACGGCTCGACGGCACCGTGACGGTCGAGAACCGAACGGTGGGCGAAACCGGACCCGATGGCCGCCTGTGGACGGTCGCACCGCGCGGAAACGTCACGGTGACGGCCCGCGTGAACGGATCGTCCATGCGGGTCGAGACGAGCGCGGCCGTCGCAACGAACCAGACGCTCGTCGCCCCCGCCTCGCCGTAATCGCCCACGCCGCCGAAGGTTGAAATACGAGACCGGAACTACCGCGTGGCGTGTCACGCCGTGCAGTCGCCCCGGTGGTTGGCGTCGTTCTCATGCTCGCCGTCGTCGTCACGCTCGCCGGTGTCGTCGCGGTGTTCGTCGTCGGGATCGGCGGGCAGACAGACGATGGGCCGAGTGCTGTGATCTCCGCTGATAGGGGAAACGGCGATCAATATGGCAATCCAAAATTCACTTTCGTGCATGAAAGTGGTGATCCGATCGACACACGTGATCTCACTGTTCGGGTGTTCGTTGATGGACAGTCCATCAAACACCAACCAGATGTTCCATTCTTTTCGAAGACAGGGTTCGTGTCTGGTCCTGAAGGGCCCTTCAACAGTAACACCGCAAACAAAACCTGGATGGCGGGTGAGAAGGCATCACTAACGATCGCTGCCTCAAATACTCCACAACCCACTCCCGGATCAGAAGTAACCGTCAAATTCTATGTCAACGGAACAGCGGCTGCCACGGCGCGAGCATGATTTGGGCTGTCTTCGATTAGAACTGTTTGGGGCCGGTGGCGCGCGGGAGCACGCCAGCGGCGTGCGACTCGCGCGAGGGATGAGCGGAGTGAGCGACGCGAACGGGGCGAATCGGTTGGGGAGGGTGTGGCCTGCGGTCTCTCACTTGGATCGTGATTCGTTGTATCGTCGGTGCGGATCGCTCTTAGACGGGTTGTCTGAAAACAGATACCCCAGAGTTATGCCGACAGCCGGCGAATCCGTGACCAATGGGAGTGCTCGAAGACAAGGCGCGTGCGCGGGTGTTTTACAAGTATCTCTCCCGAGTCTACGACGAGATCAACCCGTTCATCTGGAACGAGACGATGCGGGCCGAAGCCATCGACTGGCTCGATCCCGCGCCCGACGATCGGGTGCTCGACGTGGGCTGTGGCACGGGTTTTGCCACCGAGGGCCTGCTCGAACGCACCGACAACGTCCACGGCCTCGATCAGAGCAGCCACCAGCTCGAACGCGCGTGGGAGAAGTTCGGGAAAACCGATCAGGTCCGATTTTATCGGGGCGACGCCGAGCGGCTCCCCTTCGCCGACGACACCTTCGACGCGGTCTGGTCGTCGGGATCGATCGAATACTGGCCCGATCCGGTCGCCGCGCTCGCCGAGTTCCGCCGGGTGGTGGAGCCGGGCGGCGGCGTGCTCGTGGTCGGTCCCGACGCGCCGACGTCGTCGATGTTCGGCCGGCTCGCCGACGCGATCATGCTGTTTTACGACGAGGACGAAGCCGATCGGATGTTCGACGCGGCGGGCTTCGAGGATTTCGAGCATCACATCCAGCAGGCCCGCCCCGGCAGTCCGCGGGCAATCACGACGATCGCGCGCGTTCCTGAATAAGTGCTTTCGATCGGTTTTGAGTAACCACGGTACTGGTTCGTCCGCCCCTATCCCGTCACAAATGAGTGGCCACAGACCACTCCCTCCCCAACCGATTCGCTCCGCTCGCACCGCTCGCGCAGACCTCGCACGAGTCGGGCGTCGGAGACGCCCTCCCGCGCGCCACCGGCCCTACACATCAGTAGGGCGACTCGCCAACCGACGGGACGCTGCCGTACTCCACACGGTATTCGCAACTACCAAATAGGCGCTCGCACAAGGGCCGCTCAGACAAGATTATGGCGAGGCCAGAGGTTCTCGACCGAATCCAGGCGGCCGAGCGCGAGGCCGAGGAGATCGTCGAATCCGCCGAGGAAGACCGTGAGGAGCGCATCGCCGAGGCCGAGCGCGAGGCCGAGGAAACCCGCGAATCCGCCCGCGAGGAGGCCGACAAGCTCGAATCCGAGCGCCTCGATGCGGCGCGCGAGGAGATCGAGGCCGAGAGCGAGGCAATCCTCGAATCGGGTGCACAAGAGCGCGAGCAGCTCGAATCGCGCGCGAGGGAGAACGTCGACGACGTGGCCGAGTACGTCGTCATCGAGTTCGAAGAGAGGGTTCATGCTTAGGCCAGAGCGGATGAGCCGGGTGTCGATCACGGGCGCAAAGCGCGTGCTCGACGACGTGATTGAGACCACCCACGATCTCAACCTGCTCCACGTGACCGACTACGACGGCGCATGGGAGGGGTTCGAACCCGGCGACCCGATCGCCGGCGCTGACGCGGCCGCCGAACGCCTCGTCACCGTCCGCTCGCTCGAATCGATCCTCGATCTCGATGACGACCCCGACGGCTCCGGCGAGCACGTCGACACTGACGATCTCGCCGATCGGCTCGAACGCGTCCGCGGCGCGGTCAACGACTGCGACGATCGGCGCGACGATCTCCGTGACGAGCGCCGCGAACTCGACGAGCGCGCCAGCGCGATGGCTCCGCTCGAAACGCTCGGGATCGATCTCGATCTGCTCTCGGGGTACGACTCGCTCGAAACCAGCGTCGGCGAGGGCGACGAGCAAGCAGTTCGGGACACGCTCGACGCCGCCGACGATGTCGATCGGTACGAGACGTTCGCCGAGGACGGCGTGGTCGCGGTGTTCGCGCACCCGACATCGGGATCGAGCGACGTGCTCGAAGACGCGCTCGTCGGTGCGGAGTTCGCGGCCATCGAGGTCCCCGACGCCGAAAAGAGTCCCGCAGCGTATCTCGACGACCTCGACGATCGCCGTGCGGAGCTCGATCGCGAGATCGAGTCCGTCGAGGCCGAGCTCGACGACCTCCGCGAGAAACACGGCGACTTCCTGCTCGCGGCCGAAGAACAGCTCACCATCGAGGTCGAGAAGCGCGAGATCCCGCTCGCCTTCGCCACCACGAAGAACGCGTTCGTGGCCGAGGGCTGGCTCCCGACCGAGCAGTTCGTCGATCTCGCGGAGGCGCTCGAAGCCAGCGTCGGCGAGCACTGCGAGGTCGAGGAGCTCGAACGTGCCGCCTACGACAGCAGCGGCCAGGTCGCCGACCGCGAACCGACCGGCCCGACCGAACCCGGTGTAGGCGACCCCGAAACCGCTGCTGACGGTGGGAACGCTGACAGCAAGCAGTCGAGCGGGCTGCAGCCGCTGGACGACGAAAACGAATCGGACGACCGACTTGAAGCGGATGGGGGTGAGCCGAGCGAAGCGAGGCGATCCTCGCCGATCGAGCGAAGCGAGTCCGACGGTGGGACCGAAGCCCGGATGGCCGACGGCGAGCCGCCGGTCGTCCAGAAGAACCCGAAGGGAGTACGGCCGTTCGAACTCCTGACGAAGGCGGTCGGGCGGCCGTCGTACGCCGAGTTCGATCCGACGATCATCCTGTTCCTGACGTTCCCGCTGATGTTCGGGTTCATGATCGGCGACGTCGGCTACGGGCTGATCTACACCGGGATCGGCTACTGGGTGTACAACGGCTTCGACTCCGACACGTACCAGCGGTTCGGTGCGGTCGCGCTCGCGGCCGGCATCTCGACGACCGTGTTCGGCGTGCTCTACGGCGAGATCTTCGGACTGCATCTGGTCTCGACGTATCTCTGGGAAGGCGTCGTCGGCCTCTCGCACGCGCCGATCGAGAAGGGGCTCTCGCCCGCGACCAGCTACTGGGCCCGGACGTGGTTCGTCGTCACCGCACTGTTCGGGATCCTTCACCTCAATCTCGCGTGGATCTTCGAGTTCATCGAGGAGTACACCTTCCACGGGTTCGCCGACGCGCTGAAGGAGACCGGCTCGTGGCTGCTCGCACTGAACGGGCTCTGGCTGTTCATCTTCAGCCGGCTGTTCGACGGGTCGAAGCCCGACCTCCTCTTCGAGGTGTTCAGCAGCGGTGATGTGGCGGCGTTCGAGCTCGGCTTCACCGGCTTCCCGGCGTGGGTCGGGATCGTCGGCGGCGTTGCGTTCTTCGCCGGTCTCGGGCTGTTGGCCGTCGGTCCGACCCACGAGCTCGTCGAGGCTCACCAGGTGCTCGCACACGTGCTGTCGTACCTCCGGATCGCCGCTGTGTTGCTGGCGAAGGCGGGGATGGCCTTTGCGGTCAACCTCCTCGTGCTCGGGGTGTACGTCACCGAGGGCGAGTACCACTTCATCTACGATCCCGGCCACATCCCCGAGGAGGCCGAACTCCTCGGCGCGCTCGGCACGGGGTTGATCCACGGCGGGCCGGTGTCGATCCTGCTCGCCGTCGTCGTGCTGCTGGTTGGCCATCTCGTCGTCCTCTTGCTGGGGGTCACCTCGGCGGGGATCCAGTCGATCCGGCTGGAGTACTTCGAGTTCTTCTCGAAGTTCTACGAGGGCAGCGGGGCCGCCTACGACCCGTTCGGGTACGCCCGTCGGTTCACCACCGACGAGTAGCGTTCGTCCCCCGCTGACCGGGGGTAGAGTGACCGATCGTTCGTGTTCTTTTTCCGGTCCGTCGCAACGTCACAGTCCACGGACCTGGGCGCGTCTCTCGACCGATTTAGGAAGTTTTATGCCTACTTCGGGACCAACTCTCGGCCGTCGGAAGACCAAGCCAACGGAATCTCATCCAATGCTCGAAATCATCCCAGCACTGACGGAACTCGTACTGCAGCAGGGCAGCCCAGCCATCGGTAACCAGGGTATGGCAGCACTCGCGGTCGGTCTCGGTGCGCTCGGCACGGGCCTCGCCCAGCGCTCGATCGGCGCGGCGGCGGTCGGTGCGGTCGCCGAGGACGACGACATGTTCGTGCAGGCGCTGATCTTCACCGCCCTGCCGGAGACGCTCATCATCATCGCGTTCGTCACCCTCTTCATCGCAACGTAACTCCCGCTTTTTCACCACTATGAGTCTCGATACGGTTGCGGAGGACATCAAAGACGACGCAAGAGACCGGGCCGAACGCATCCGGAACGAGGCCGACGAGCGTGCCGAGGAGATCGTCGCCGAGGCCGAGGCCGATGCCGAGGAGATCCGCGCCGAGCGCGAACGCGAGATCGAACGCCGGATCGAACAGGAACGTGAACAGAAACTCTCCAGTGCGAAGCTGGAGGCCAAACAGAAGCGCCTCGAAGGCCGCCGCATCGTCCTCGAAGAGACGCGCGAGGAGGCCGAGTCCCGCGTCGCCGCCCTCTCCGGCGAACGACGTGAGGAGCTCACGCGCACGTTGCTCGACGACGCTGCCGCGGAGTTCGACGAGGGCGACACGGTGCGGATTTCGGGACGAGCAGACGACGCCGACCTGCTCGAATCGCTCGTCGCGGAGTACGACGGGTTCGAGCACGCTGGCGAGATCGAATGCCTCGGCGGCGTGGTCGCCGAGAGCGACGCCTCGCGGGTGCGGGTGAACAACACGTTCGACTCGGTGCTCGATAGCGTCTGGGAGGACAGACTCCAGGCAATCAGCCAGCGACTGTTCGAGCAATGAGCGTTCGATCGGGTTCGGGCGAGTCGAACTACGAGTACGTCATCGCGCGCGTTCGCTCGCGACGGTCGCGGCTGTTCGACGAGGACGACTACCGGAAGCTGATCCGGATGGGGCCGAGCGAGATCGCGCGGTTCATGGAGGAAAGCGAGTACGAGGCGGAGATGAACGCGCTCGGGAGCCGCCACTCCGGTGTGGACCTCATCGAGAACGCGCTCCACCGCAATCTCGCGAACCACTTCGACGATCTGCTTCGGTTCGCCGACGGCACGCTGTACGACTACATCGCGCGCTACCTCCGGCAGTTCGACGCGTGGAACGTCAAGACCATCCTTCGGGGGCTGTACTCCGACGCCGACCGCGAAGCGATCGACGTCGACCTGATCAGGGCCGGCGAGTTCAGCGACGAACGCATCGATCGACTCCTCGGGGCTGGTTCGATCGACGAGGTCGTCACGCTGCTCGACGACACCCTGTTCGGCGAACCGCTCGCGAACGCCTACGAGGAGTACGAGGAGCGCTCGCTGCTCGTCCCGCTCGAAAACGCGGTCGATCGGGCGTTCTACGAGGCCCTTACTGAGGGACTGCCGAACGAGCCGGATCGCGCGACCGAGCTGTACGTCGATTTCCTCGAAAGCGAGATCGACTTCCGGAACATCCGGAACGCGCTGCGGCTCTCCCGGAGCGGTGCGGAGATGGACCCCGCCGAGTACTACATCTCGGGCGGGCGGCTGTTCGACGAGAGCGAGATCAGCCAGCTCGTCGCCAACACGGACGAGCTGGTCGCGCGGCTGCGCGAGAGCCCCTACGGCGACGATCTCGACGCCGCGCTTTCCGAGCTCGACACCGCCGCGAGCCTGCGCGGGTTCGAACGCGCGCTCGACGCGGCGTTGCTCGAGTACTCGCGCACGCTCTCGAATCGCTACCCGCTGTCGGTCTGTCCGGTGTTCGCGTTCGTCCTCGCGAAGATGCGCGAGGTCGAGAACGTCCGGGCGATCGCTCGGGGTAAGGAAGCCGGACTCGATCCCGACACCATCGAGGACGAACTGGTGATGCTATGACCGACAGGCCGAAACCGACGGGTACCCAACACCCGCCGATGGATGCACCATGAGTCAGGAGATCGCGGTCGTCGGGAGTCCGGAGTTCACCACGGGCTTTCGACTCGCGGGCGTTCGGACGTTCGAGAACGTCCCCGACGACGAGAAGGCGGACACGCTCGACGGCGCGGTCGAGCGCGTGTTCGCGGACGACGACGTCGGGATCGTGGTGATGGCCGACGACGACATGGAGTATCTCTCGCGCGGCGTGCGACAGGATGCGGAAAGCAGTATCGAACCCACGCTCGTGACGCTCGGTGGCGAGGGTGCGGGAACCGGCGGACTGCGGGGGCAGATCAAACGCGCCATCGGCATCGACTTGATGGACGACGACCAGTAACACAATGAGTCAAGCAACGGAGACACAGGTCACGGAAGACGGTACGATCGCGAGCGTGAGCGGCCCCGTCGTGGTCGCCACGGACCTCGGAGCCCGGATGAACGACGTGGTGTACGTCGGTGAGGAAGGGCTGATGGGCGAGGTCATCGAGATCGAAGGGAACCGGACGACGATCCAGGTGTACGAGGAAACCTCGAACGTCGCGCCGGGCGAACCCGTCGCGAACACTGGCGAACCGCTCTCGGTCGATCTCGGTCCGGGAATGCTCTACTCGATCTACGACGGCGTTCAGCGCCCGCTGGACGTGCTCGAAGAGCAGATGGGCGCGTTTCTCGACCGGGGTGTGGACGCCCCGGGGATCGACATGGACGAGACGTGGGCGTTCACCCCCACCGTCGAGGAAGGCGACACGGTCGAGGCCGGCGACATCGTCGGCACGGTGCCGGAAACCGAGAGCATCGAACACAAGGTGCTCGTGCCGCCGGACTACGAGGGCGGCGAAGTCACGAACGTCGAGGAAGGCGAGCTCACCGTCGAGGACACAGTTGTGGCACTCGACTCCGGCGAAGCCGTCACGATGCACCAGGAGTGGCCGGTGCGTGAGGCCCGCCCCACGCTCGACAAGGAGACGCCGACCACGCCCCTAGTAACGGGTCAGCGCGTTCAGGACGGGCTGTTCCCGCTCGCGAAGGGCGGCACGGCGGCGATCCCGGGGCCCTTTGGCTCCGGCAAAACGGTCACCCAGCAGAGCCTCGCGAAGTTCGCCGACGCCGATATCGTGATCTACATCGGCTGTGGCGAGCGGGGCAACGAGATGACCGAGGTGATCGACGACTTCCCCGAGCTCGAAGACCCGAACACCGGGAAACCGCTGATGAGCCGGACGTGTCTCATCGCGAACACTTCGAACATGCCGGTCGCGGCGCGTGAGTCGTGTGTCTACACCGGAATCACCATCGCCGAGTACTACCGCGACATGGGCTACGACGTGGCGCTGATGGCGGATTCGACCTCGCGATGGGCCGAGGCGATGCGGGAGATCTCCTCGCGGCTGGAGGAGATGCCCGGCGAGGAGGGGTATCCCGCCTACCTCGCGGCGCGCCTTTCGGAGTTCTACGAGCGTGCGGGCTACTTCCAGAACATCAACGGTACTGAAGGATCGATCTCGGCGGTCGGCGCTGTTTCCCCGCCGGGTGGTGACTTCTCGGAGCCAGTAACCCAGAACACGCTGCGGATCGTGAAGACGTTCTGGGCGCTCGACAACGACCTCGCCGAGCGCCGGCACTTCCCCGCGATCAACTGGGACGAGTCGTACTCACTGTATCGGGACCAGCTCGATCCGTGGTTCGAGGAGAACGTCGCCGAGGACTGGCCCGATGTCCGCCAGTGGGCGATCGACACCCTGGACGAGGAGAGCGAGCTCCAGGAGATCGTCCAGCTCGTCGGCGAGGACGCGCTGCCGGACGACCAGCAGCTCACCCTCGATATCGCGCGCTACCTCCGCGAGGCGTTCCTCCAGCAGAACGCACTCGACGACACCGACGCGTACTGCTCGCCGGAGAAGACCTACCTCCTCATGGGCGCGATCAAGACCTACAACGACGAGGCGTTCGCGGCGCTCGACGCCGGCGTGCCGGTCGAGGAGATCACCGACATCGACGCCGCACCGCGACTGAACCGGATCGGCACGACCGAGGAGTACGAGGAATTCATCGACGACGTCGAGGACAGCATCGAGAGCCAGCTCCGGGAGAAATACTGAACTACCAATGAAAGAATATCAAACGATCGAGGAGATCAGCGGGCCGCTGGTGTTCGTCGAGATCGACGAACCGGTGGGGTACGACGAGATCGTCGAGATCGAACTGCCGAACGGCGACCAGAAGCGCGGCCAGGTGCTCGAATCAACTGAAGAATACGCCTCGATCCAGGTGTTCGAGGGGACCGGCAGCATCAACCGCGACGCCTCTGTCAGGTTCCTCGGCGAGACGATGAAGATGCCCGTCACTGAGGACCTCCTGGGACGGGTGCTCGACGGCTCGGGCCGCCCGATCGACGATGGCCCCGAGATCGTCCCCGACGAGCGCCAGGACATCGTGGGCGCGGCGATCAACCCCACGGCGCGGGAGTACCCAGAGGAGTTCATTCAAACCGGCGTGTCGGCGATCGACGGGATGAATACCTTGGTACGGGGCCAGAAGCTCCCGATCTTCTCCGGGTCGGGGCTGCCCCACAACGACCTCGCACTCCAGATCGCGCGCCAGGCGTCGGTGCCCGAGGAAGAGACCGACGACGCTACCGAGAGTGGGGACACCGACGGCGACGAAGCGGCGGATGTCGAGGCAGCGGACGACGAGAGCTCGGAGTTCGCGGTGGTGTTCGCGGCGATGGGGATCACCGCCGAGGAGTCGAACGAGTTCCTCGCGGACTTCGAGCGCACCGGCGCGCTCGAACGCTCGGTCGTCTTCGCAAATCTCGCGGACGACCCCGCCGTGGAGCGCCAGATCACCCCGCGGCTCGCGCTCACGACCGCGGAGTATCTCGCCTTCGAGAAGGGGTATCACGTCCTCGTGATCCTGACGGACATGACCAACTACTGTGAGGCGCTCCGCCAGATCGGTGCCGCTCGGGAAGAGGTTCCCGGCCGGCGTGGGTACCCCGGCTACATGTACACCGACCTCGCCCAGCTCTACGAGCGGGCGGGTCGGATCAAGGGCCGCGAGGGATCGGTGACCCAGATCCCGATCCTGACGATGCCCGGCGACGACGACACCCACCCGATCCCCGACCTGACCGGGTACATCACCGAGGGTCAGATCATGATGGATCGAGACCTCAACTCTCAAGGTGTGCAGCCGCCGGTCAACGTCCTCCCCAGCCTCTCTCGGCTGATGGACGACGGGATCGGCGAGGGACTGACTCGCGGGGACCACGGCGACGTTTCCGACCAGCTCTACGCGGCCTACGCGGAGGGTGAGGACCTCCGGGACCTCGTGAACATCGTGGGTCGGGAGGCGCTCTCCGAGCGGGACAACCTGTATCTCGACCTCGCCGACCGCTTCGAAAACGAGTTCGTCGATCAGGGCTTCGACACGAACCGCGACATCGGGGAAACCCTCGATATCGGCTGGGAGCTGCTCTCGACGCTCCCCAAGACGGAGCTCAATCGGATCGACGAGGAGCTCATCGAGGAGTACTACCGCGAGGACGTCACGACCGAGACCGCCGACGAGGACGCAGCGGACGAGGCGAGCGAGGAGTCCGCCGAGGCGGAGGCCGAGGCTTAAGAGCCTCGCCCCGTTAGCCCCACTCAAATGGCCACCGACGTCAAACCCACGCGCAAGAACCTGATGGCGATCGAGGACCGGATCGACCTCTCCGAGCGCGGCCACGACACCCTGGAGAAGAAACGCGACGGCCTGATCATGGAGTTCATGGACATCCTCGATCAGGCCCAGGACGTCCGCTCGGGGCTCGCCGACGACTACGAAGACGCCCAAGAGGCCATCGACATCGCCCGCGCGATGGACGGCGACCTCGAGGTCCGTGGCGCGGCGGCGGCGCTCGAAGACTACCCCGAGATCACGCTCCAGTCACACAACATCATGGGCGTGGTGGTCCCTCAGATCGAGTCCTCGAAGGTCAAAAAGGACCTCGCGGAGCGTGGCTACGGCGTGATGGGCACGAGCGCGCGCATCGACGAGGCCGCCGACGCCTACGAGGAGCTGATCGAATCCATCATCCTCGCGGCCGAGGTCGAGACCGCGATGAAGAAGATGCTCCACGAGATCGAAACCACCAAGCGTCGGGTCAACGCCCTCGAGTTCAAACTCCTGCCCGAACTCAAGGAGAACCAGGAGTACATCGAGCAGAAGCTCGAAGAGCAAGAGCGCGAGGAGATCTTCCGAATGAAGAAGATCAAGAACAAAAAGGAAGAGGCCGAGAGCGAGGCCCGCGAGCAAGCCGCGGCCGAAACCGAAGAGCGGCCCGAAGGCGAAGTCGCCGTTACCTCGGACTGACGGCACCCACATTTTTACTGCGCCCGTACTCCACCGATCATGGACTGTCCCGACTGCGAAAGCGAGACCGTCACGTTCGCCGTTCCCGACGATTTCCGCGAGTACGTTCCCGGCGACGAAACGGCGGTCGCGCTCTGTACGCACTGCCTCGCGCTCCACCCGGCCCCGGAGGTGGCCACGGACTCGAAAGTCGATTTCACTGCGGTGAGTCCCGACTTCCCGACGAACGAGGCGGCGGTGCCGATGGCGCTCGCGATAGGATTACTCGACTCGCTCGCAGTCTACCGATCCGAGGTCGAAGCACTCCTGGAGCGTGTCGAACGTGGTGGTGTGGACCCGCTACTGGTGCTCGACCGCCTCGCGGCCGATCCCGACCTCGACCCGCAGGTGGATCTCGGACGGCGACGACGGCAGCTCGAAAGCGTTCGCGAGTGACGCGAAAAACCGGTCGGTCGTCGCGGCCGGATCAGGGCTGTTTGACGGCCGAGGCGATCCGCTGGACCAGTGACTGTGTCGTGCGCGGGTCGTCGGTCACCTCGTAGTCGTGTTCGAGCGTGCCGTCGGTCTGCGCACTCAGGATGCGGAGGTCGTCGCGCTCGGCGAGGGTGGCCACCGAGGTCGCGACCGAGCCGAGCGTGGTGACCATCATGGGCCGCGCGTCGAGATCGGCAGCGACGTCACGGAGTTCGGCAGCGTCCTCTCGATCGGGGCGCTCGTGGATCGCCACCACGATCCGGCTGTCGAGGAGTTCGTCCTCGCCGTAGACGTGCACCGGATGGTCCGTTCCGGAGTCGCCCTGGACCGTCGTGTTCGCGCTCGCGTCGAACCCGCGATCGGTCAGCAGTTCGACGACCGACTCGCGGGCCGAAAGCTGGGTCTCGACCCATCGCTGGCCCGAATCGGTGAGGCTGTACCGACAGAGCACGCGCTCTTTCCCTTCGCTCGGCACGTAGATGTCCGTACACTCACGACACCGGAGGCCGTGTTCGGGCTGTTCGAAGTACGAATCACAGTCCTGACAGACGTGGCGCATGCCCTGCTCGACGTTCTCGGTGGCCTCGTCGAGCGTCGCCTCGCACCCGGGACAGACGAGCTCGTCCGGACCCGCCTCGAACTCTACTCGGGGTGCGATGTGGCCACAGTCGAGATGTTCGAACAGTTCCGTCTCGATGGTGTACCCCGAGCCACAGCCCGGACAGGCCGTGGTGTACTGCATCCCCTCGGCCCCGCAGCCGGGACAGACGTACACCTTCTCCTCGAAGGTCTTGCCGAGGATCTCGCGACGAGCCAGCGATTCGAGCGCCTCGAAGGCGGTCGGATCCTCGTCGTCGAGCAACCGCGCCACCTCCGGATAGCTGACCGCGCCGGTGTCGGGATCGATCGTGGGTTCGTACTCCGGAGCCGAACCGTCCGCGAGCGCCGTGAGAGCGGTGAGTTTGCCGGGCGAGACCATGGATCGTTACGTATTCTCTCCACCCGGGCGGTTATATAATTTGCTTCGCCCCGCCGACGGTTTCGCTCAGTCAAACCGACTGCTGGCGTCCGGTTTCGGATGGGGCGCGTCAGACTCCTGTCGAGTAGCGGAGGATTCCGGCGATCCCGCCGAACGCGTTCAGGAGCTGCTCGCCCTTCTCGAAGTCCTCGGAGATGAACTTGGTCTCCGTACCGCGGCTGTCGGCGATTTCCATCAGATGCTCGATCGCGTCCTCGCGCTCGATGTCTTCCGGCTCCGCACCACACTTCTCACAGGTGTGTTCCGGCGTGTCGCTTCGCCGACCGACGAGCTTGCGGTCCTCGTGGCCATCCGGACACTCGTAGATCACGACGTCGTCGCGGAGCTCCTCGGAGATGAGGAGCCGATCGACCGAGCCGAGCACGAGGTTTTCCCGCGTGGGGCCGAACCCGTAGGTCGCGAGATCGCCGCCGTGGAGTTCAGCGAAGAACTCCTCCATCTCGGCTTTGTCCTGCATTACCTCCTGATCGGCGAGCGCGTCGCCCGCCGAATCCACGAGATCGGAGAGGCCCGATTCGTCGGTGTACGCCACGTCGAACTTCCCGATCACCTCCTCGCCGAGCTCGTGGTGGAGGTAATCGCCGTCGAGGAACTCGTCTTTGGTGGGTGAGGGTCCACCCACCAGGATGCCGTCGATCTCGTGGCGCTCGGGCACCATCAGGTCGTTCGCCATCCCCGCGACCTCCTGATAGAAGTTGTCGATCGCCTCCAGCCGCAGGCGGGCGAACCGCTGGGCGGACTGACCACCCTTTCGCTGCTTTCCGGGGACCAGCGAGGATGCGGACTTGACGGGAACGACGCGCTTGCCACGGAGCCAGCCCACGTTCGCCTCCCGCCGGTCGAGAACGATCAGCCCGAACAGTCCCTGATCGGCGAGCATGTGCTCTAAGGGCTCGGTCACGAACTCCGAGGAACACCGGTACAGCGACGACTGGATGGGTTGGGGCGGATCTTCGAGAACCCGGGTGACCATGTCGGTCCGCCCCCCTCCAGTATCGATCGCGCCGCTGAACACCGCCATCCCGTTTTCGGGGGGGTTGTCGTAGTATCGGAGGCGGTCCTTGATCGACTTCAGCGCGTCCTGGACGTTGGTCCGGGTCTGTTTCGACTTGATGTTCGACGCCTCGGAGTACTCCTCGTTGACGTGCGCGACGATGTCACTGATCATCTCGCCCGGCGTGACGTAGATCGAAACGAGCTGCGTTCCTGATCCTTCGTACTCCTTCAGATCCTCGATGACCTTCCGGAACTCGTATTTCTTCCGGTCGGACTGTTCGGCTTCCTGGGCACTCATTACGCGATAATACCGCCTTCCGGGGTAAGTACCCTTTGGCAATCGGTCAGTCCACCGCTGTGCGTCGATCGTCGTGTGGAGTGTGGTCGATTTAGCCGTCGACCATCGACGTCAGTCGTCCATCGACGACGCTTCCGCTCCGGCGACGTCTGTACCGGCATCCGAATCGGTGAGATCTCCCTCGCGCCAGCTCCCTCGTTTGAACCACAGATACGCGACGAGACCGCCGGCAACGTTCGAAACCGGGAACGCGATCCAGAGTCCGACAGTTCCCAGCGCTGCCGTCCCGAGCCACGCGATCGGCAACCGAACGAGTCCGAGCGAGATCACCGAGACCGCGGCGGCGATCATCGTCTTCCCTGCCCCCCGGAACCCGCCGGTGTACGCCCGCATGACGCCGATGAATCCGAACGACAGGGCGGAGAACCGGAGGAAGGTCGCACTTTGGGTAATGACCGCGGGGTCGTTGGTGAAGACGGCGGCGATCGGCTCGGGAGCAATCAGAACGACGGCACCGAGGACGGTCAGACCGACGAGCATGGCGCGAGCGCCGAAGTGGTTCGTCTCCGCGGCGCGATCGAGCTTGCGAGCGCCGATGTTCTGGCCGGTCATCGTTTCGACACCCTGCGAGACCGCGAGCGCCGGCAGGAAGATCACCGAGAAGATCCGTGTTCCGATCCCGTAGGCGGCGACGACCGATTCGGGAAACGCGGCGATGATGAACAGGAGCAGGTTGATCGACAGCGAGCGCGCCGTCCCCTCGACCGAGGCGGGAACGCCGATATCGACGGCTTTGCGCGCGAACGAACGACCCGGAATCATCTGGCGCAGTCGGATCTTGACGCCACGATTCCCCCGGAACATGATGACGAGGCCGACCCCGAACGCGAGCGCCCGGGCGAACACCGTTGCGATCGCGGCCCCGCCGATCCCCGATCCGGTGTAGCTCGTGAGGGCGAACAGCCACGTTTCGAGGCCACGAGCGCCGAGCAGCCCGAACAGCGGGTTGTTCTGAAAGCCGAAGATGAGGATCGGGTCGAGCACGATGTTGATGACGACCGAACCCGCCATCACGTACATCGGCGTGAGCGTGTCGCCGTACCCACGCATCAGCGCCATGAACACGGCGAAGCCGAAGACGGCCACGAGACCGATCGAGTACACCTGCATGTACTCCTCGACCAGCGGCGCGATATCGGGCCCCGCACCGAGCACCACGAGGAACTCGTCGACGAAGAAGTAGCCGATCACGCCGAGGACGAGCGAGGCGATTATCGCGTAGCTGATCGTCTGTGAGGCGGCATGTTCGGCTTTCCGTTCCCGTCCGGCTCCGGTGTGTTGGGCGACGAGCACGCTGCCGGCCACCGAGAGCCCGAGCGCGAGCGAGATCAACAAGAACACCATCGGGAACGCGAAGCTGATCGCGGCCAGCGCGGTCGTGTCGAACTGGCCGAGCCAGAACGTGTCCCCGAGGTTGTAGGCGGTCTGGAAGAGGTTCTGGACGATGATCGGCAAGGAGAGATAGAACAGCGGCTTTCCGATGCCGCCCTCGGTCAGATCGAACTCCTCGCGGGACTTGAACAGCCCGCCCAGCATGCTTCGAAGGCTCACTCCGCGGTGACCTCCTCGGGCCCGATCACCAGCGTCTCGTCGATGTGATCGAGCAGGTACTCACGGGCGTCCTCGATCGGCTGCTCGACGGCGACGTGGCGGGTCTCGGCCCCGTCGATCGTCGTCACGAAGAAATCCGCGATCCGATCGGGATCGAGGGCTGCGTCGAAGTACCCCTCGGCGACTCCCTCGGCCAGAATGGTACGCAGGAACGCGTGGAGATGCTCATCGAAGCGTTCGAGGCGGTCACGATAGGCCGTTTCGTAGGGAGCCTGGGCCTTGATTTCGAGGATGGCGGTCTGGAACTCTTGGTGGGCCTCCCGATCGCGTGCGGTGAGCCGTTGCCCGACGAAATCCCGCAAGCGGTCCGGCGGAGTCTCGCCTTCGGCCTCGCCCAGCTTTTCGCTGAAGTCGGCGATCAGGTGGTCCAGAAACGACAGCAACAGGTCGTGCTTGCTGTCGTAGTGGTAGTGGAGGGCGGCCTTGCTCTTGGTGGTCTCGTCGGCGATGTCCTGCATCCGGAGGGCGGCGTAGCCGTGCTCACAGAGCGCGCGGTAGGTCCCGTCCATGATCTCTGCTGCGGTCTCGTCGGTCGTCGTGTCGGACATGATCGATGATACTGACTGGTCAGTCAGCTCTTACCGAAATGACTAACCAGTCAGTTAAAAAGTTTTTGAATGGTGGCGCACCGTCCTGTTCCTGTGCGAGACGCCCACCACCACACGCTTGCCGAGTCGACGACGCTCTTCGCCAGCGACGGCGAACCCCTGGCCGACGTCTCAGCGGCTGCTGGCACGGACTGTGACGAAAGCCAGCCGCCATCGGTCGCGCCGATTCGTTCCGTGTGAGTTCACATCGATTCGGGTGCAGCCACCCCGAGGAGGCCGAGTGCGTTCGCCATCGTGGTCCTCGCACCGGCCACCAGCGCCAGCCGTGCCGTCCGGGTCTCCTCCTCGGCGTCGAGCACGGGACACTCCCGATAGAAGGCGTTGAACCGTTCGGCGAACTCTCTCGTGTAGGTGGCGATCACGTGCGGGGCGAGCTCGTCGGCCGCACTCTCGATTACGGCCGGGAACCGAGCGATCACGTCGAGCAGCGCGCGCTCTTCGGGCGTCGTGAGCGTGCTCGCATCCACGCTGTCGAGAGCCGGGACGTCGTTCGCTTCGTCCAAAATTCCGCAGGTCCGGGCGTGGACGTACTGGACGTACGGCGCGGACTGGGCCTCGAAATCGAGCGCGCGATCCCACTCGAAGGTGATCGCCTTCGTGGGCTGCTTGGAGACGATGTCGTATCGGACCGCGCCGAGGCCGACCTGGCGGGCGATCCGCTCGACATCGTCCTCGGTGAGGTCGTCGTTTCGGATCCGGTCGTCGAGTCTGGATTCGACTTCTTCGCGCGCGCGGGCGATCGACTCGTCGAGCAGGTCGTCGAGATCGACGCCGGTGCCCGCGCGGGTGCTCATGCCGCCCTCCGGAAGGTTGACCCACGAGTAGTACACGGATTCGAGCTGGTCGGTGTCGTTGCCGAGCAGGTCGAGCGCTCCCCGGAGCTGCTCGGCCTGGAGCTTGTGGTCCTCGCCGAGCACCGTGACCGCGTGATCGAAGTTGTCGAACTTCCACTCGTGGTGGGCGAGATCGCGGGTGGTGTAGAGGCTCGTCCCATCGGAACGGAGGAAGACGAGCTTCTTCTCGAAGTCGGGGAGGTCGAGCTGCCACGCGTCCTCCTCGTAGACCGCGTTCTCGGTGTCTTTGAGCTGCTCGACGATCTCGTCCATCGAGCCGTCGCGCATGAACCGCGTCTCACGAACGAACTCGTCGTACGTCACGGGCAGCCGTTCGAGCGACGATCCCATTCCACCGAGCATCGGCTCGACGACCTCGTTCACCCGCTCGAAGGTCGCCTCGTCGCCCGCTTCAAGCCCCTGAAGGATCGACTGGATCTCGTCCTCGGCGGCCTCGCGCTCGTCGTCGTTCGCCGCTTCGAGGTATGCGTTGCCCTTCCGGTAGTAGCGCACGAGGTCGTAGTCCGCGCGAGGGCGCTCGGGGTCGGGAAGGTCGTCCTCGTCGAACGTCTCGTAGGCCCACGTGAACACGGCCATCTGGCGACCGGCGTCGTTGACGTAGTAGTGGCGAGTGACGTCGTAGCCAGCGAAATCGAGGACGTTCGCGACCGCGTCACCGATGATGGGGTTGCGTGCCCGACCGACGTGGACTGGTCCTGTGGGGTTCGCGCTGGTGTGTTCGACCACGACCGACTCCTCTTTCGGATCGAGTCGACCGTAGCCGTCGTCGCCGGCGGCCGCGAGCGTGTCGTCGTAGTAGTTTTTCGAGGGGTGGAAGTTGACGTACGGCCCCGCGAGAGAGACCCGATCGAGATACTCGTAGCCCGTCGTGTCGAGCGTGTCGGCGACCTCCTCGGCCACCTGGGGCGGGGGTGCACCGCGCTCTGCGGCCAGCCGGAAGGCCACACTAGAGGCGAGCGGGGCGTCGACGTTCTCGGGTGGTTCCTCGATACCGAGGTCGGTCGTGTCGACGTCGAGCGCTGCGAGCGCCTCGGAGAGCGCCGCAGCGACGTCGTCGCGAAGCGAGAGGAACATACTCGCCGTTTCCCGGCGGCCGACATAGGGCTGTTGGGTTCGACCGTAACGACCCCGAGCCAACGGGTTTACCCGCCGCCCGTTCCATCGATCGATCACGTCACGGATCTGGAGTCGAACACCATCACGATTTCGTGATGCGTAACACGTCCGATACGCTTATGCGGGATGGTCCCCGAATCGGGTGTATGTCGACGGCAACCGAGCGCGCGGTCGGGAACGACGAGCTCGCCACGCTGAAGCTGCTGGCGCTTCGCGGCGCGCTCGACGGCGAGATCAAGGTCTCGTGTGCGAACCTCGCGGCCGACCTCGACGCCTCGAACCAGACCGCCTCGCGCCGGCTCCAGCGTCTCGACGACGCCGACTTCCTCACGCGCGAGACCGTGAACGACGGCCAGTGGGTCGCGATCACGCCGGCGGGCGAACGCGATCTCCGCGAGGCGTACGCCGCCTACCGACGCATCTTCGAGGAGGGGCTCACGGTCGAACTCGCAGGGAGCGTCACCGGCGGGATGGGCGAGGGCCGCCACTACATCACGCTGCCCGGCTACGCCGAACAGTTCGAAGAGCGGCTGGGCTACGAGCCGTATCCCGGCACGTTGAACGTCGACCTCACCGACGAGAGCATCCGGTCGCGCACGGCGCTCGCCGGGATCGATCCGATCGGCATCGATGGCTGGGAGGACGACGACCGCACCTACGGCCCCGCCGTCTGCTATCCTGCGACCGTCGAGACAGCGGACGAGAACTACGACCGTGCCCACGTCATCGCGCCCGAGCGCACCCACCACGACGAGGACCAGCTCGAAGTGATCGCCCCCGACAAGCTCCGTGAGGCGCTCGAGCTCGACGATGGGGATCGCGTGACCGTCCGAATCGAGGGTGAAGCGTGACCTCGCGGACGACCGAACATGCTGCCGAAGTGGGTGAGGCGGCCGAATCCAACGAATCCAGCGAATCCGCGGACCCAGCGGAACGCACGATCGCGGCGTTCGCGCGCGGCGACCCCGTCCTCGTCCACGACGCTGCCGACCGCGAGGGCGAGACCGACCTGATCTACCCCGCCGGCGCGGTCACGCCCGACGCGGTCGCCCGACTCCGGAACGACGCCGGCGGCCTCGTCTGCGTCGCGCTCTCCGATGGCGTGGCGAGCGCGTTCGACCTCCCGTTCACGCGGGAGATCGTCGATCATCCAGCGGCCGACGGCGACGCGCTGGCCTACGGTGATCGGTCATCCTTCTCGCTCACGGCGAACCACCGTGACACCTACACGGGGATCACCGACGACGACCGGGCGCTGACGATCACCGCGCTCGGCCGGGCGGCCGCCGCACCCGACGACACCGACTTCGCCGCGACGTTTCGCGTGCCCGGCCACGTCCACCTCCTCCGCGGTGCGCCCGACCTCCTCGCCGGCCGTCGCGGCCACACCGAACTCGCGCTCGCTCTCGCGGCGGCCGCCGACCGCGCGCCTGCGGCCGTGGTCTGTGAGATGCTCGACGATGCGGGTGGCGCGCTCGCGCCGACGGATGCGCAGACGTACGCCGAGGAGCACGACCTTGTCTACGTCGAGGGGAGTGCGCTCGTCGATCGCCTCGGGTAGTCAGAACACCCCGGCGATGAACCCGATACCCATCACGACGAGGATCGCCGCCGTGACCGCCGGCAGGTACTCGGTGTAGCGTTCGAGACGCTCCTCGTAGCGCTCGTAACCCGCCACGAGGAGGAGGGTGATCCCGACGAGCGAGACGATGACCGAAATCGCGTAGAGGAGCATGAGTTCGAGGCAGTAGCTCGATCCCGTACAGATCGCGATGATGTCGAACTCCTCGTTGTGGGCGAACCCGAGCGCGAACGCGAGCGCCGCCATCCCGTAGAGCCCGCGATCCGCTCCCTCCTCGGCAGGGTCATGTGAATGTGAGTGGCCCGAGTCGCCAACGAACGGCAGCACTCCACGGAGCCGAACGATCCAGCCAGAATCTTCGGTGTCAGCGTGATTGTGCTCGTGGTCGTGAGTGTGGCCGTGTTCGTGCTCGTGATGATCCTCGTCGGAATCGTCGTGTTCCTCGGTGGTGTGGTCGTGACCGTTGAAATACTGCCAGATTCCGAGCCCGATCAACATCGCGCCCGCAACGTAGTTCATCCACCCGATCTGCGTCAGATCGAAGTACGAGAGCGCGAAGAAGTAGAGCAGCACCATCGCGATGCTGCTGACGAGGTGGCCGACGCCGAGGATGAGACTCGACGCCGCGCCGTAGAACCACTTGTTCGGCTTGTCGAGCGCATAGCTCGCGGCGATCGCCCAGCCGTGACCCGGCGCAAGCCCGTGAACCAGGCCGAGCGCGCTCGCCCCGAGCGCGAGTCCCACCACCCCGTTTGCCATACGACCACCTGTGGAACACCGGTTGATAGGGGTTGTTATGGTCGAGCCGGCGGGTTCGTAATAACGGGGTTCATATCCGACGCCACCCAAACGGTCGCCGATGCGAACGAGCCTCAACGTTCCGGGGGAGGTTCTCGACGCGTTCGACGAGACGTGGCAGAACGAAGAGCTGGAATCGCGCTCTCGCGCCGTTCGTGAGGCGATGCAGGAGTATATCGAGCGCCACACCGGTCTCGAAGGGTTGGAGGGAACTGTCGTCGCCGCACTCGCCTTCGATTACGAACACACTCTCGTCATCGGCGAACTCCATACGATCCAGCACGAGTTCGAGTCGGTCATCGAAACGACCCACCACATGCATCACGGCGAGTGGTGCCTCGAAACGGTTTTCTGCCAGGGGCCGGCGCCACGGGTTCGCGAGCTCGTCTATCAGCTCCGCGATTTCGATGCCGTTGGTCGCGTCAACGTACTGTTCCTTCAGCCGGAGCACGCGCCCACGGCGAACGAGTAATCCCGATCACGCTCGATGATACCCAGCCCGGCAACAACTACGAGTCGAGTGCTTGGAAGGACTAGTCGTCCGCGGGCGCTGCGGCGTCGGATTGCGCGGTCGACCGAGTCACGCCGTGGCCCGTGTACGCCATCACGAACAGTGCGAGCGGCGAGAGGAAGCCGAAGAAGTAGTACGGGACGAACGTCCACGAGGTCGCGAAGCCGAGCACGCCCGCCATGTAGACCGCACCGGCGTGCCACGGGAAGAGCGGCCCCGAGGGCGTGCCGGCGGCCTCGACCGCACGCGAGAGGTCGGTGGTTTCGAGGTCGTACTCGTCGTAGAGACTCCGGAGGCTCATTCCTGGGACGACGATGCTCATGTACTGCTGGGCCGAGAACGCGTTGGTCGCCATCGCGGCGACA
This sequence comes from Halococcus sp. PRR34, assembly GCF_028617175.1. Classification (NCBI taxonomy): domain Archaea; kingdom Methanobacteriati; phylum Methanobacteriota; class Halobacteria; order Halobacteriales; family Halococcaceae; genus Halococcus; species Halococcus sp. PRR34. The sequence goes on from NZ_JAQJDA010000003.1 coordinate 188,275, forward strand.
CCGGTGCCCGCGACCAGTGAGCCTGGCGACCGGATCGCCGCCGCGAGGTGATGGGCGAGCGTCGCGAGAATCCCCGTGCGTTCGAGTAGCCCGCCGAGCGAGAGCGCGGCGACGACGACCGCGATGGTCCACGCCGAGCCGGCGATCCCGCCGGTCGCGAGCAGGCCGTTCACGACCTCGCTGCCCGTCTCCGGGGCGGTGCCGTTCAGGAACACCTCCCACGCGCGGGTGAACGACGCGCCCTGGGTGAAGATCGTGGTGAGCGCGCCGGCGAAGACACCCGCGACGAGCGCCGGGAGCGCCGGATAGCCGGCGATCGCGAGTCCGAACGTGACCAGTAGTGGGAGGAAGACGAGCGGGCCGAGCGCGTACGTCGCGGCGAGCGGATCGCTGATCGCGGCGACGTCCGCCCCCGCGCCCGTGACGGCGACCACGCCGAGTGCAGCGTACGCGAGCACCGAGAGGCCGAATGCGACGAGCGTGCCGAGTCGCATCGCGGTGATGTGATCGTAGAGGTCGGTGTCGGTGACCGCGGCCGCGAGGTTCGTCGTATCCGAAAGCGGGCTCTGCTTGTCGCCAGCGTATGCGCCGGAGACGATCGCCCCCGCGGTCATCGGTGCGGGGACACCGAGCCCTTCACCGATTCCGAGGAAGGCTACCCCGAGCGTTCCTACAGTGGTCCACGAGGAGCCGACGGCGAACGCCACGATCGCGGCGAGGACCGCTGCGACAGGAAGAAAGATCGTCGGCGAGAGCAGGCCGAGTCCGTAGTACATCAATCCGGGGATGGTCCCGGCGCTCGTCCACGTCGCGATGAGCCCGTAGATCACGAACAGGATCAAGATCGCTTGCAGCCCCATCCGGAGGCCGCTCGCGGCGGCGTCGTAGACGCCGTCCCAGTCGTAGCCCAGCCGATACCGGGCGAACAGCCCCGTAAAGGCGATGGCCCAGAGCAGCGGTCCGTGTGGTGCGAGTCCGAGATAGCCCGACCCGATCCCGAGGGCGAGAACGACCGCGCCGACCGGCACGAGCGCCTCGGCGAGGCTCGGCCGCCGCGACGGGTCGATGTCCGCATACTCGAGCGGTGCGAAATCACTCATCGCCACCAAGTAATTCTCTGAGGTAATTAAGACGCTCGATTGAATTACTGTAGGGAATTTTTGGTGCGTGTGGGCCGGCAAGCGTTGCCCGAACCGTCACTCGTGGTTTTAAGACGTGGCCGATCGATTCTGTGGGTATGAGTGGCTTCGACGACATGGACGTCGACACGATCTGGATGGACGGCGAGTTCGTCGACTGGGACGACGCCCAGATCCACGTGCTGACCCACGGTCTCCACTACGGCTCGGGCGTGTTCGAGGGTATCCGGTGTTACGACACCGAGCGCGGGCCGGCGATCTTCCGGTGGGACGAGCATCTCGATCGGTTCTACGACTCCGCGAAGCCGTACGACATGGATATCGAGTTCTCTCCGGAGGAGCTCACCGACGCTACCCACGAACTCATCGAGCGCCAGGACCTCCAGTCGTGTTACATCCGTCCGATCGCCTTTTACGGCTACAACAGTCTGGGAGTGAGCCCACAAGACTGTCCCACCCAGGTCGCGATCGCGTGCTGGCCGTGGGGCACGTATCTCGGCGAGGATGCGCTCGAAAACGGCGTCGACGTGATGGTGTCCTCCTGGCGCAAACACGCCTCCAGTCAGATCCCGACGAACGCCAAAACCACGGGTCTGTACGTGAATTCGATGCTCGCCGGCGAGGAGGCCCGACGAAACGGCTACGTCGAGGCCATCGTACTGAACAAGGAGGGCAACGTCGCCGAGGGTCCCGGCGAGAACCTCTTTCTCGTGCGTGACGACACGATCTACACGCCAGGCCTCGCCGAATCCATCCTTGACGGCATTACCCGCCAGACCGTGATCGAACTCGCCGAGGAGGCGGGCTACGAGGTCCACGAGGACTCGGCGATCAGCCGCGGCGAGCTCTACACCGCCGACGAGCTCTTCTTCACCGGCTCGGCGGCCGAAGTCACCCCCATCAAGACCGTCGACGACGTCACGATCGGCGCTGGCGAGCGCGGTCCCGTCACCGAGGAGCTCCAGTCGCGCTTCTTCGAAGTGGTCGAGCGCCGTACCGACGACCACGACGAGTGGTTCACCTACATCTGAACGTTTTTACTGCGGGGGATCGCACGCTCGCTCCGCTCGCGCGCTCAACCCCTTGCAAAAACGGTCATCAAAAACACCCGCTCGCTCACTTCGTTCGCTCGCGGTAGGGTTGCTGGCGCTCTCCGCAACCGCACAACACCGCCGAAGCCCTCGCTCCCCTGCGGTCGCTCACGGGTCGTTCCTCCCCGTTCGTGCGTTCGGCGGTGCTCACTCCGTTCGCACCGCCCGACGCTCGCCCTTCATCCACCGGGAGAGCAACGCTCTCCCGAGCCCCGACTCACTCTGTTCGTCGGGACGCCAGGTCCGTAGCTGCGCCGCTATCGATGATACGACAGCGAACGATTAAAAACCGAAGTGGACGGTCTACGCCGCGCTCTGGCCGTAGGTCTCGTCGAGATAGTTCACGATGTCGTCGGATTCCGACATTCCGTCGACGCCGTGCTCGGGGTCAACCAAGACAGGGACACCGGTCTGACCGCTGACCTCCTCGACTTCGGTGCGCTCGCTGTGGGAGCTCGGCACCATGTGCGAGTCGTAGTCGAGGTCGAGGTCGGCGAGTTTGTCTTTCACCTTCGCGCAGTACGGACAGCCCTCCAGCTCGTAGAGTTCGAGGTTCGACATCGACAGTTGATAGGCGACACGGATTCAAGAGGTCTCCGGTGGTGTGCGCCCCGCCCGCCCAGCCACGCTCACTGCAACAGCCGCGAGCGGGCGCGAGCGACCGTGCGGCGGATGCGCTCGCGGTGATAGAGCCCCTCGCCGAGCGTCCACGGAAGCGCGACGAGCACCGCACCGAGGAGGGCGGCGAACGCCCAGCTCGACAGCCACACCGGCCGGAAAAAGGGCGTGACGTGGGCGTACCGTTCGGCGATCGATCCGATCTCCTCGGCCACCGGCGTCCCCGCGGCCACCGACGCGACCCACGTCGAGAACCGTTCGCCGTCCGCTGGCTCCCCCGTTGCACCGCCCGAGAGTTCGTAGCTTCCGGTGACGTTCTGGTCGCCCATTGTCGGTCCGTGCGAACCGCCGATCGAGGCGTTCGTTGCGTTCGTCGCCGCCGTCCTGTTCGCCCCGTCCGCTCTGCCCGTCTCGGCCGCACTGAGCCGTTCCGCGTCGTAGGGAGCCCACGGCGCGCTGTACTCCCAGACGACCTCGCCCGTGGGCGTGACCTCGACCACCCGGTGGTTGAGCGAATCCGTCACGAGCGTGTTACCGTTGGGAAGTCGATCGGCGTCGCGCGGCCAGTTGAACCCGCCCGACAGCTCCCACGTCCGTTTCCACCCGGTGTCGTTGCCGGGACTGTCGACGCGGGCGTACTCCACGATCCGATCGTTCTCGCTGTCGGCCACGAGGATCGTGGGGGTGCCGTTCTCGCTTTCGAGGTAGTCGGGGTTGTGCTGTTCGAACAGCGTTCCCAACTCCCCATCCTGTCCGAGCCGCATCGTGATATTCCCGGTCGAGCGGTCGATCACGATCGTCTGGTCGAAGTTCCGCGGCGAGGCGAGATACTTCCCGTCACCGATCTTGTCGACGTCGTTGACGTGTGACCAGTCTTCGGAAAAACCGCCGTCGGTCGAATTCGGATAGTGCTCTCTGAATCGCCACTCCCAGATCACCTCGTCCGTGCCTCGGTCGTAAACGAACAGCCGATCGTTGCTCACGCCGGAGCTTCCGTTGTACTCGCGCATGTTGGCGACGAGCAGCTGATCGCCGTTGATCAGGTCGACGTCGTGGGTGTCCTCGGCGTCGAAGCGTTCGGTCCAGACCCGTTCTCGACTATCTGGATCGAGCTCGAACACCACCGTCTCGTTCGGTACTGTCGACGTCACCAGCAGGTTCCCATTGGAAAGCGGATCGACGTCGTAGAACCAGCGCGCGTTCCGTTTCGAGCCGTCGTAGACCCACTCGGTTGCGGCACGCGGCCCGGCCGAAGCCAGCCGTGCCGGCTTCTTCGCGTTACCGACGCCCTGAAAGTGAAACCCCTGGACGCTGACGACCGTCGATCCGTTCGCGGGCTGCTCGACCGCTCCGGGGCCAAGACTCGGTGGCTCGTAGGCGACCGCCGAGACGGCCGCGACGACCACGAGCGACCCCACCACGAGCGCGAGGATACCCCGAAGGAGCCACCGCCGTGGCGGGAGGTCCATATCCCGACACACCGACCGGCGGTTGAAGCGCTTGTGGTCCGCTCCGGCCGGTCAGGCGTCGTCGAGCAACGCCGAGGCCGTCACGAGCGACGTGAGGTCGACGTCCGCTTCAGCGAGCGTTTCGCGCGCGCCCTCCTCGCGGTCGACGACGACGAGCACCTGATCGACGCTCGCACCGGCCTCGCGGAGCGCACGGACGGCCGACAGCGCGCTTTTGCCGGTGGTGGCGATGTCTTCGAGAACGACGACCGACTCCCCGCCGGCCAGCTCGCCCTCGATCCGGTTTCCGGTGCCGTACTCCTTCTGTTCTTTCCGCACGATCACGTACGGCGTGTCGGTCTCGACGCTCGTCGCGGCGACCAGCGGGACGGCCCCGAGCGCGACGCCCGCGAGTTTCGACTCGTCGAGTCGCTCGGCGAACGCCGCCGCGATCGTCGAAAGGCAGTGAGGGTCGGTCTCGAAGCGGTACTTGTCGACGTAGTACTCGCTCGTGCCGCCGTGGGAGAGTTCGAACTCGCCGAACTCGACGGCGTCAGCTCTCTGAAGCGCGTCGATGAGGTCGCGATCGGTCATGTGTTTCGGTCGAACGGGCCCTACCATAAGCGGCGCGGAGCGCAGGGGACGAACGACGACGTTCACTGTCATCAGGGACGCGTCGTCACTCTCTTGTTGTTCGGGTCAGTCGTCGGTTTTTGCCGGCTCTTCGGTGACGTTGATCGACACGCCGATGTCCTCGCCAGTCTCGCCGAACCCCGCGCTCAGGACCCGGGTCAGCGCGTCCTCGACGCGCTCGTCGGTCTCGGTGTACTCGTCCGGCTCGACCTCGATCACGAACCCGGTGGTGATGTTGGGAGCGGTCGGGAGGAAGAGTACGTCGCGGCCGTCCTCGGTCCGCTTACCGGTTTTGAACGCCGTCATCCGCATTCCGTTCCAGGTTTCGAGCTTCACTGGGGCCTGGAGATCGCCGGTGCCCGTGACCGCGGTCTCGACCGCCATCTTCGAGGCGTTGTACACCACCCGGAGCCCCGGAAGACTGTTCATCACGTCGTCGATCGCCCCTTCGACCAGCGGTCCCGTGGCCGTGCGCATCAGATACCCGATCGCGAACACCAACAGGGCGAACAGGATCAGCGTGAGCGGAACCCGAACCCATCCCGGCTGGATACTTTCGATGAACGGCAGCGTCGCGATGGCGTTGTAGATGAACGCGATGACGTAGAGCGTGACGATGACTGGTACGAGCACGATCAGCCCACTCGTGGCGTCGCGCTTCCAGGAGGCCATTTGTTCGACGGTCACCCCCGACCGTAATGAGCGCTTCCCCTGCTCGGCTGCTCCGCCGTGCTACCGCCCCACGATCGCCCGGAGCGCGAACGTGAGGTTCTCCTTTCGCTCCATCGTCCGGCGGTAGAAGTACGACAGCCACTTCCCGCCGTAAGGGGCGTACTGCCAGACGTCGTACTCCTCGGCGAGTTCGATCTGGGCCTCCTCGCGTACTCCCATCAGCATCTGTATCTCGAAGTCCGTCCCGAGCTCCTCGTGGCGGCGGGTTGCGTGCTCGATCATCGCGGGATCGTGACTCCCCACCGCGATCCCGCCGTCGAACTCCTCGAACATCAGATCGAGACAGTCGCGGTAGGCCTCGTTGACCCCCGACTTCTTTCGGTGGGCGATCGCCGCGGGCTCGTCGTACGCGCCCTTCACGAGTCGGACTTTCCCCGGCAGGTCCGCCAGCCGGCGGAGGTCTTCGGGGGTCCGCTTCAGGTTCGCCTGGACGCAGACCCCGACCCGCTCGTACTCCGTGGCGTGATCGGCGTAGGCGTCGAGCGTGGCGTCGGTCGTCGGATGGTCCTCCATATCGATCCAGACGAACTTTCCGTGGGTGGCCGCCCGATCGACGATGGCCCCGAGGTTCTCTCGAAACGTCTCCTCGCCGATCCCGAGTCCGATCTGTGAGGGTTTGACCGAGATACACGCCCCGAGCCCCGCGTTGTCGATGTCCGCGAGGAGGTCACAGTAGGCGTCGCGGTCCTCGCGTGCCGGCTCGGGCTGCTCGTAGTGCTCGCCGAGCCGGTTGCAGATGGTTCTGACACCCTTTTCTTCGAGCTGGCTGACGTGTTCCAAGAGTTCGGCCGGGGTCTCGCCCGCGACGAACCGACTGGCGATCGGCGGGATCATGCGCGCAATTCTTGCCGGGCGGTCAATAGCAGTTCCGCTCTGCGATCGGGTCGGTTCCCACCGATCTGGCTGCTCGTCGAGAATCGAACCGGTGAGTCGAGCGACGAGAGCTACTCGATGTTGTCGACGATGACGTCGGCGAACTCGCTGGTGGCGAGCTTCTCGCCGCCCTCGATCTGCCGGTGGATGTCGTAGGTGACCTGCTTCGAGGAGATGGTGGCCTCGACGGCGTCGTAGATCTTCTGGGCGGCGTCGTTCCACCCGATCTCCTGGAACAGGATGCGGCCCGAGAGGATCAGTGCGGTCGGGTTGGCCTTGTCCTTGCCGGCGTGTTTCGGCGCGGAGCCGTGGACGGGTTCGGCGACCATCCGGCCGTCGCCGATGTTCGCGCCGGGCGCGATCCCGAGCCCGCCGATCTGTGCGCCGGCGGAGTCCGAGAGGTAGTCGCCGTTGAGGTTCGGCATCGCGAGGACGTCGTAGTCACTCGTGCGAGTGAGGATCTGCTGGAGCATGTTGTCCGCGATCCGGTCGTTGACCACGAGCGTGTCCTCGGGTGCGTCACCGTCCTCGTCCTCCCAGAGGGTGTCCTCGGTGATGACCTCGTCGCCGTACTCCTCCTCTGCGACCTCGTAGCCCCAGTCACGGAACGCGCCCTCGGTGAACTTCATGATGTTTCCTTTATGAACGAGCGTGACCGAGTCGCGGTCGTGATCGAGCGCGTAGTCGATCGCCTTCCGGACGAGGCGTTTGGTGCCGAACTCGGTGATGGGTTTGACGCCGATCCCCACCGCGCCCTCGTGGATCGACTCGTCGAAATCCATCTCGTCCTCGACGAACTCTCGAACCTGCTCGACCTCGTCGGTGCCGGCCTCCCACTCGATGCCGGCGTACACGTCCTCGGTGTTCTCCCGGAAGTTGACCATGTCCATCGCGCCCGGGTCGGATACCGGTGAGGGGACGCCGTCGATGTGGAACGTCGGCCGGACGTTGGTGTAGAGATCGAGGCGTTTGCGGAGCGCGACGTTCAGGCTGCGAAAGCCCGCGCCGACAGGGGTCGTGAGCGGGCCCTTGATCCCGACGTTGAACTCCCGGAGCGCCTTCAGGGTGTCCTCAGGGAGGTTCTCGTCGTAGCGCTCGCGGGCGGCCTCGCCGGCGTAGAGTCGCATCCAGTGGATCTCGCGTCCTGTGGCCTCGGCAGCGGCTCCCAGCACTCGCTGGGCGGCGGGTGCGACGTCGCGACCGATGCCGTCGCCGTGGATGAACGGGATGATCGGCTCGTCGGGAACGTCGAACTCGTCGCTGCCGGCGGCTTCGATGCGCTCGCCCGCGTCGGGTACCTCGACTCGATCGTAGCTCATATCATCACAAATCCGCGTGGCGCGCTCAAAGGTTTACCGTTCTCCGATCCGGCTTCTCCGCGTTCCGCGCCGGTTCGTGAGGGTTATGCGACCGGCCCCGGTGGCGCACGTATGCAGCTCATCGTCCACGGCGGAGCGGGCAGCGCACCCGACGATCCCGAGTCACGCCAGGAAGTTCTCGACGAGGCCGCGGCGACCGGCACAGGGGAACCGACACCGACCGCCGCGGTCGTCGTCGCCATCGGCGTGCTCGAACGTGCCCCACGATTCAACGCCGGCGTCGGCGGGGCGATCCAGGACGACGGGGTCGTCAGAACCGACGCGGGGATCATGACCGACGAGCGCGAGGTGGGGGCAGCCTGCTCGATGCCCGGCGTCCGCGACGCCGCGACGGTCGCCCGCACGGTGATGACGGAGACGCCACACGTGCTCGTCGCCGACGACCATGCCGTCTCGCTGGCCGAGGGGTTCGGGGTCGAGACCGAGGCCGATCTCACGACCGAGCGGACACGCGAGCGGTGGGCCGATCTCTCGCCGCCCGACGAAGGCGATACCGATGAACGGCTCGCGTGGGTTCGTGAGCAGTTCGGCGGATCGGATACGGTCGGTGCGGTCGCGGTCGAGGATGGGAAAATTGCGGCGGCGACCTCGACCGGCGGGCGGTGGTGTGCGCTCGCCGGGCGGGTGGGTGACGTCCCGCAGGTCGGGAGCGGGTTTTACGCGACGCCCGCGGGCGGCGCGAGCGCGACTGGGGCCGGTGAGGACATCGCCCGGATGACGCTCTCGCGGCTGGCGGTCGAGCGGCTCGAAGCCGGCGACAGTCCCGAGACGGCCGCCGAGCACGCCATCGACGAGCTGGCGGTCGAGACCGACGGTGGGGCGGGAATCATCGTACTCGACGACGAGGGCAGGGTGGGCAGCGCGTACAACACCGACGCGATGCAGACCAGTACGGCAGAGCAGTCGTAGGCCGAACGGCAGGCGTTTTGGTGGTTCGGTCCAACGTCGAGCCATGAGCGACGTGGACCTCTCGTCGGAGCAGTACGAGAAACACCGTGAGGCAGGCGAAATCCTCGCTCAAGTGCGCGAGGAAGCCGCCGAGCGCGTCGAGGTCGGCACGAGCCATCTCGACGTTGCGGAGTGGGCCGAGGAGCGTACCCGCGAGCTGGGTGGCGAGCCCGCGTTTCCAGTGAACATTTCGATCGACGAGGAGGCCGCCCACGCCACGCCGAGCGCCGACGACGACGCCACGTTCGGCGAGGAGATGATCAACCTCGACATCGGGGTACATGTCGACGGCTGGCTCGCCGACACCGCTATTACGGTCGATCTCTCGGGCCACGACGACCTCGCGGAAGCGCCCGAAGCCGCGCTCGACGCCGCGCTCGACCTCGTCGAACCGGGTGTCGAGACCGGCGAGATCGGTGCACGGATCGAGGAGGTCATCGACGACTACGGCTACAACCCCGTCGTCAACCTCACCGGCCACGGGCTCGGCCGGTGGGACCAGCACACCCCGCCGAACATCCCGAATCGCGCGGTGAGCCAGAGCGTCGAACTCGAAGCGGGCGACGTGGTCGCCGTCGAGCCGTTCGCCACCGACGGTGGCGGGAAGGTCTCGGAGGGCGGTGACGAGCAGATCTACGCGCTCGACCGCGAACAGTCGGTCAGAAACCGGGACGCGCGCAAGGCGCTCGATCAGATCACCGAGGAGTTCCGCACGCTCCCCTTCGCCACCCGATGGCTCGACGTCGATCGTCCCGAGATGGCGCTCCGCCGGCTCGAACGCCAGAACGTGGTTCACGGCTACCCGGTGCTGAAAGAGGACGATGGCGCGCTCGTGAGTCAGAAAGAGCACACCATCATCGTGACCGAGGACGGCTGTGAAGTGACGACCGAGCGCTGAGACGGCAGTTGCGGGTGTGGTGCGGCGGCGGTGCGGGCCTGGCGGATGAAGGGCGAGCGAACGAAGTGAGCGAGGGCTTCGGCGGTGCGGTTGGAGTGCGGCTGCGGCCCCTCGGTGGATCGAGGGCGAGGGAGCGGAGCGACCGAGGGCTCGGGCGGTGCTGTGCGGAGCGGACGGCGGGACCGTCCGTGCGAGCGAAGCGAGCACGGTTCACCGCGAACGACCGAAGAGAGTGAGCGGGGGTTTTTGGTGCAGATTTTTACGAGGAGGGGTGTGCGAGCGAAGCGAGGCGCGACCGACGGGAGCGCCTCGATGCGAACGGGGAGTGGAGCGACCCGTGAGCGAAGCGAGCGCACCCGACGAAGTAAAAAGGTGCTACCACGGCTCACTTTTCAGCCCCACCCGATAGGCGATCACGTTGGTCCCGACGTGGAGCAACGGGGTGGCGACGAGGACGACCAGGAGAACGGGGAGGGTGAACGTCGCAGTAAACCACTCGAACGCGCCGAGCGCCGTCAGGAGGAGCGCGCCGAGGACGAAATCGAACTGGTCGACGCCGGGGAACGCCGCGCCGCGTTCGCGGCCGGTGCGACGCTTGAGGAAGGAAGCGGCCGCGTCGCCGACCATCGCGCCGATCGGCAGTGTGACCATCGCGATGGGGGGAAACGTCGGAAGCGGGAGGCCGGTCGCACCCGAAACGGTGGGCTCGACGGCATTCAGCACGAGTGCGAGCGCGATACCCGCGATCGCGCCAGCGGCGGTCCCGCGCCACGTCTTGCCGTCGCCGAGCACGCGCGCACCGCGCCACGTCCGCCCGTTGTCGATGGGACGACCACCGCCGACGAGAACGGCGGCGTTGTTCGGAACGTACGCCGGCAGCATCGCCCAGAACGCGACGGCGATGACTGCGACAGGGTCCATACCGCCGGATCGGCGGTCGGCGGTATGATACTGTCGGAGTTCGAGGCCGCGTCACGCGGAGCGACCGCTACACGCCGGGGATAAATCCGAGCACGCCGATGGTTTCGAGAACGAGCCAGCCGACGAACACCCCGTAGACGCCCAACAGGACGCCGCCCTCCCGTCCGGTGAGCGTCAGATCGGTCCTGAGAACGGTAAAGAGCACCAGCGTCGCGACGGTGAGAAACGCCATCATCGGGACGGTGGCGGCGAAGTCGATCGGCGCGGTGCCGGCGACCAGCACGCCCGCGGGCACCGCGACGAGGAGATCGAACGTGTTGCTGCCGAGGACGTTCGCGAGGCTGGTCACACCCTCGCCGCGCTTCGCTGCTTTGACGCTCACGAACGCGTCGGGCAGGCTGGTTCCGGCCGCGACGACGGTCAGTCCCCAGATGAAACTCGGGGTATCGAAGAGGTCACCGAACCCGATTGCCGCCCGGACCAGCCCCTCGACCGCGATCACGATGACGACGAGACTCACCGCGAGCACCGCCCACTCCCGCACGACGTTTATCCCGTCGGTTGGCTCGGTCGATTCGTGCTCGATGACGTCCTGGTACTGGATGAACACGTACAGCGCGTAGAGGGCGAGCGGCGCGAGCGCGAGCGGCCGCGTGACGGTGCCGACGAGCGAGCCCGGCGTGGTCGGGTTGTAGATGACCGCGAGCGCGAACGTGATGAGGAGCCCCGCGACCGCGAGCATGTAGAACTGGGCCTCCTTGTACACCAGCGTGCGATCCGCTTCGAGATCGCCCCGGCTGAAGTAGCCGCTGAGCGCCGGGATCACGAGGATGTTGAACACTGCGGAGCCGACGATCGCGCTCACGCCGAGATCGAACTCACCGTGGAGCAGCGTCGAGAGCACGGCCGCCGAAAGCTCCGGAAAGCTCGACCCGACCGCCGCGACGATGGCTCCCTGGACGACCGCCGGCAAGCCGTAGTACGTCGACAGTCGATCACTGGCGCGTTCCAGCAGGCTGCTCCCCTTCCACACGCCGGCGGTAGCCACGACGGCGATCACCGCGTACAGGGCGACCTGAGTCGCGCTCATCGTCCGACGCTACCGACGGCCGATCCCATAACACTCCTGTTATCGCTCGACGACTGCCGACTCAGTCGAGCTGGTCGGCCACGATCGCGTCCGCACGCTCGACGAACGCCTCTTTCTCCTCGGTCGGAATCGTGGCCCCGGCGGCGACGTCGTGGCCGCCGCCGTCGCCGCCGAGGGCGCGCGCGGCCTCGCCCATCACCGCCGAGAGATCGAGCCCCTCCCGCACCAACCGATGGCTCCCGCGGGCCGAAACCTTGCTCTCGGCGTCGTTTTTCGTGGCGAACGCGACGATCGGCTTGTCCGAACGTGTCGCGTCGGCCCCGAGCGCCATCCCCGCGATGATCCCCACGATGGTCTCGCGGATCTCCTCGCCGGCGTCGAACCACTGGAGATGCTCCTCGCCCGTCACGCCCGTTCGCTTCACCCAGTCGAGGCCGGTCGCGAGGTTCCGACGGTGGTTCGAGAGCAGGCGTCGCGCCCGATCGAGCGCCTCGTCGCGATCGCCGAGACAGACCGCGAGGCCGACGTCGGCGCGGTCGTAGCGGGCGGTGGCGTTGAGCAGCGTCGAGAACTCGCTGGCGTCCCGGAGCTCCGTGCCCGTCGGCTCGCCTGACAGCGTGTAGGTCGTCCCCACCAGCTCGTCGATCCGCCCGGCGGGGACGCCGCGATCGACCGCGCGCTTGACGAGACCGCTCGCCACCGCCTGTCGCTCGTCGGCGGTGAGATCGACCCACCGCCGCCAGCCGTCGTCGTCTTCGAGATCGAGGCCGAGCCCGGAGAGGAACTCGCGTGCCCCGCGCTCGCTGCCCGAGATCCCTGGGATCCGGACGTCGGTCGCGTATTCGAGGAGTTTCGGGAGCGGCCGGGTCTGTTTGCCGTAGAGTGCCAGATCGGTGGTTTCGTTCAGGACGTCCGCTGCACAGCCCTCGCCGACGATCGCCTGATTCGCGCCCGTGAGCTCGCCGTCGCTTGCTTGCATGTCGCCGACCGCGCCGACGATTGCGAGCGCCGCGAGATCGCGGTTTTCGGTCGTTCCTCCGTGCGCGTCACCGCCATGCTCCGCTAGCGCCCGTGCGAGAACGTACGCCGTCCCCGCTCCCGAGAGCTCCGACGATCCGTCGAGGCCGACGAGCAGCGGGTTCAGGTGGTGTTCGGTGTCGGCGTCGGCGGGCTGGTGGTGATCGGCGATCACCGGTGTGAACGCACCTGCGGCCTCGTGTTCCGCGATGTGGTCGAGCTGACCGCTGCCGAAGTCGGTGAACAGCACGGTCTCGAACTCGGTGGCTGCGATCTCGGCGATCGCGTCGGCGTCGAGCTGCTTTTCGAAAACGACTTCGAAGGGGATCTCCGCGCGTTCGAGCGCCTGTGCGGCGACCGCCGCACTGGTCAGTCCGTCGGCGTCGATGTGGGAGGCCACGAGCACTCGGTCGGCCCCCACGAGTGCGTCGGCGCACGCTCGGGCGTCGTCGGCGAGCTCGGGGACCGGTGAGGCCATTGTTCCCGATTGGCGCGCGATCCGGTTTAAGTCTCCGGACCGTTGGCGGCCGTCTCGTCGAGGAGATCGACCGCAGTCCGTGCGAGCGCGTCGAACGTCGCTTCCGCCGGCACGACGTCGACCTCGATCCCTGCGGCCGCCGCAGTTGCCCGGGTCGGTTCGCCGATCGTTCCGACGACCGAGCTTTCTAACCCGTCGATCGCCGCCTCGTGGAGCCCGCGTTCTGTGGCCGCTTCGAGAAAGTGTTCGACCGTGAGCGAGGAGGTGAACAGCGCGGCCGCGAGATCGCCGTCGGCGGCGAGTTCGGCCGAGCGACCCGCTTCCGGCGGCCGAGCGAGCTCGTACAGGATTGTCTCGTGGACGTACGCACCGTGCTCGGCGAGGCCGTCGGTGAGCACCGCCGACCCGTGATCGCTCCGGGCGACCTCAACGCGCGCACCGGGGACCTCGTCGGCGAGATGGGCCACGAGACCCGTCGAGGAGAATTCTCCGGGGACGTGATCGACCTGGTAGCCCGCCGCCCGGAGCGCGTCGGCGGTTGCGGTGCCGATCGCACACACCTTTCTCTCCGGCTCCCAACCCACGTCGGCGACGATCTCGACGCCGGTCTTGCTCGTCAGGATCGTGTACTCGGCGTCCGTCCGTGGCACGGCTCCCGTGGTGTCGATCGCGAGCATCGGGTCCGCTACCGGTTCGACGCCGAGCGATACGAGCAGATCGTTCGCCCGTTCGATGCGCTCGTCGGCCGGCCGGAACACTGCGACCTTCATCTTTGGAGGAACTCCCGCACCCGATCGCGCTCGCCGGCCACGTCGCCGATGACGGTGACGGCAGGTGGCTCGATACCCTCGCGATCGGCGACCCCGGTGATCGTTTCGAGCGTGCCGGTCACGATCCGTTCGTCAGGCCGGCTCGCGCGCTCGATCAGCGCGACCGGCACTTCACCACTCATCCCGGTTTCGCGGAGTGCGGCGGTGTACCCGGGCAGTTTGCCGACACCCATCAGTACCACGATCGTGCCGTGGGTGGCGGCGAGCGCGTTCCAGTCGACCGCTGATTCCTCCTTTGTGGGGTCCTCGTGGCCAGTCACGAACGACACCGACGAGGCGTGCTCGCGGTGGGTCGTGGGGATGCCCGCGAGCGCGGGGCCGGCGAGCGCCGAGGTCACGCCGGGCACGACGCGAAAATCGACGCCGTGCTCGGCGAGATAGGCTGCCTCCTCGCCGCCGCGACCGAACACGAACGGGTCGCCGCCCTTCAGCCGAACGACGTGGTTGCCTTCGCGGGCGAGTTCGACCAGCCGCTCGTTGGTGTACTCCTGGCTTGTGCGATCGCCGCCCGCGCGCTTGCCGACATCCTCGCGCTTCCCTTCGGGGATCGTCTCGATGATCGCCGGCCCGGGGAGCTTGTCGTGGAGCACGACGTCGGCCTCGTCGATGAGTCGGCGGGCTTTCACGGTCAGGAGCTCGGGATCACCCGGACCGCTCCCCACGAGAGAGACGATGCCGACCGAGTCGGTTTCGGTGTCGGTCTCGTTCCCGGTCATTCCGCGCGTTTCGCCTCCCCTTCGTCGTCCCGTTTGGCCTGCTCGATCAGATCGGCTGCACCCCGGTCGGCGAGGTCGTCGGCGAGATCGCGGGCCGCCGTCGGATGGCGCTCGATCGGGAGGTCGCGGGTCGCGGCCACCTCTTCGGTTCCATCCCGACTCAGTACCCGGACCGCGACCCGGACGTACTCACCCTGGATGACCGCGTGTGCGCCCATCGGTGCGACACAGCCACCGCCGAGCTCCTCCAAAACCACTCGCTCGACGGTGGTTTCAACGCGCGTTCGGGGATGATCCAGTACCTCGTTGAGGGTCTCGGCGAGGTCACTGTCCCGGGCCGTGACCGCGAGCGCGCCCTGGCCGGCTGCCGGGACGAACGTGTCGGTCGCCAGTTCGCGGGTAGGGACGTGGCGCGCGAGACCCGAACGTTCGAGTCCCGCCGCCGCAAGCACGATGGCGTCGAATTCGGTCTCGACCTCGCGTTCCAGTGACTGGCGCTCGATCTCGTTCAGATCGTCGAACCACTCCTGGGGCGTGCGCTCGTACGCCGGCAGGTCGTCCGCATTCCCGTCGTCCGTGCCCTCTCCATCGCTCTCGCTCCCCTCTTCGTCCGTGTTTGCGGCCTCCATCCGCCGTTCGTGTTCGCGCTGGCGGTGCGGCGCGAGCAGCTTCTCGATTCGAGTGTCGACGTTCCCGCGAAGCGGCTGAACGTCGAGATCGGGCCGCGTTGCGAGCAGTTCGGCCGTCCGCCGGAGGCTCGACGTACCGACAACGCTCCCGTCGGGGAGATCGTCGAGCGTCGTTCCGTCGGGCGTGACGAGCAGATCACCGGCGGTGGCGCGTTCGGGGACGCCCGCGATCACGAGACCGTCGGGGCTCTCGGTCGGAACGTCCTTCATCGAGTGCACTGCGGCGTCACAGTCGCCGTCGAGGACTTGCTGGTCGAGCGCACGGACGAACGCACCGGTCTTGCCGAGCCGGTGGATGAGTTCGTCGCGGAGCTGGTCGCCCGTGGTTTCGACCTCGACCAGCTCGACCGTGTGGCGGCGGGCTTCGAGGCGTTCTTTCACCGTCGCCGCCTGGCGGGTAGCGAGGTCCGAACCCCGCGTCGCCAGCCGGATGGTCCCGTCGCGCGCGTTCATACCTGCTCTCGGACACCGAGCTTCAAACCACCTTCGAGAGACGTACGTGACTGTTGCTCTGTCTGCTCGTGAGTAAACGGGCCGGGCAAACGGCGGAGGTTCGGATTCGGCTGGCGACGAGCCACGGGCTTTCGGGCTGGGCGGTGCGGTGGAGAAAACCCGATTACGCGTTGTTCATCCGCAGTGCCGTCTCCTCGCCGCAGATCATGCACTCGCTGATCCGGTAGGGTTCGCGCGAGAACTCCGCGTTCTCGGCTTTGCCGCTCTCGGTGCGAAGCTCGATCGAGACGCTATGGCTGGTATCGCGGTCGCAGACATCGCAGGATTCGCTGACGCCGTCTGCAGCATCGGTGCGGGTTGACATCGACAAGTGCTCGGGGTGTCGCCATCATAAACCTCCAATTCCGTTGGCTCCAGTTCCGACGGTTCAATCGCCGATAGCGCCAACCGCCCGCGAAACAGGCCCGAAAAACGGAATTTGCCACCGACCGTTCAACCGTTCATCCCGCCCGAAACAGTCGAGAACGGCCGAAAAGCTTTTATACAGGTTTCATCGACACTCGATACATCCGGAAAGGCTCTAACCGCGCCACCGCTCAGCCCCCACATGGAGCAGGTGTTCGCCCCGTGGCGCATCGAGTGGGTCGAGCGCGACGACGACGGCGATGGGTGTCCGTTCTGTGAGCTTCCCGAACGCAACGCGGACCGAGAATCGCGGATCGTGGCTCGGAGCGAGCACGCTTTTTGTCTGCTGAACAACGCCCCGTACAACCCCGGCCACGCGATGGTGATTCCCTACCGCCACACCGGTTCGTACCCCGACCTCGACGACGAGGCACTCCTCGATCACTCGCGGCTCGTCCAGCGCACGCTCGCCGCGATCGACGACGGGCTCGACTCTGATGGGGCGAACACCGGGATGAACCTCGGAGATTCGGCCGGCGGCTCGATCGACGATCACCTCCACACCCACGTCGTCCCTCGCTGGCAGGGAGACACCAATTTCATGCCGGTGGTGAGCGACACGAAGGTGATCGTCGAAGCGATCGACGACACCTACGATCACCTCCACGACGCGTTCGCCGCACAGGACGGGGTCCGTGATCCCGGTCCCGACGACGCGATCGTCATCGAGTGAGTCCACGCCCCGCCAGCCTCGGCGTGTCGAAGCGTCTATGCCGTCCGCTCGCCAACCGTCGACGATGAGTCGTGCGGCCGCGGTCCGGCGGGTCGGGCTGCTCGTACTCGCTGCGAACGTCGTGCTCGTCGCGGTCAAAGGGGGCGCGTGGGTCACCACCGGGAGCCTCGCAGTCGGCTCGGAGGCCGCGAACTCCCTCGTCGATGCGGGCTACGCCGCGGTCGTGCTCGGTGGGCTCTATCTCACGACCCAGCCACCCGACAGCGAACACCCCCACGGCCACGAGCGGATCGAGCCGTTCGTCGCGCTCGCGATCGCGCTCGCGGTCTTTCTCACCGGTGGCACGGTTCTGTGGCGCTCGCTCACCGCGATCGCCGCCGGGGACGTGACCGCAACCGGCAGCCCGATCGCGGTCGTAGTGCTCGCTGGCGCGGCGATCGCCAAGTTCGGGCTGTATCGGTACTGTCTCGCTGCCGGCCGGACCCACGACTCGCCCGCGCTCACTGCTACGGCGCTCGACAACCGCAACGACGTGCTGACCGCAGGCGCGGCGCTCTGTGGCGTGCTCGGCGCACGGCTCGGGTTTCCATTGCTCGATCCGCTCGCGGCCGCGATCGTCTCGGTGGGAATCCTCTATACGGGCGTCGAGGTCGTCCGAGACAATCTGCCGTACCTCGTCGGCGGCGCGCCCTCCGAGGACTTCCAGGCCAGAATCCTCCGGCGCGCGCTCGCCCACCCCGACGTCGAGGGCGCACACGACGTGATCGCTCACTACGTGGGTCCGGAGATCGACGTCAGCCTCCACATCGAGGTCGAGGGCGATCGCACGCTCAGGGAGGCTCACGCGATCGAGAGCGCGGTCGTCGCATCGATTCGCACGCTCGACCGCGTCGACGACGTGTTCGTTCATCTCGACCCGAAGGAACTCGACGAGTGGAAGGTGGACCCGGACGCCGATCGCCTGGTTCGCCGAACCGAGGAACGTCCCGACGACGGTGAGCCGAGCACAGCGAGGCGATCCACGTCGGTCAAGCGGAGCGAGGCGCGACCGGAGGAAACGCCTCGAAACAGCGAACGGCGAAGCCGTGAACGAAGCGAGTCCGACGACGGTAGCGAGTCCGCGCCGAACGGGAGCCGCCAGTGACGACTACTCCGGGAAGATGCTCTCGGGAAGGTACGCCGAGACCGTCCAGTTGGGTGCGTCGACGACCTCGCTGATCTTCAGATCGATCGCGGCCGAACACAGGATGTACGCCTCCGCTCGGGTCAGCCCGCGCTCGTCGTGGAGGTGATCGATCATGTGACGCACCGCCTTCTTCGTCGCCGTCATGAGGTCGTCGCTGATCCCCGTGGTTCCGTACATCGGCTCGTCGACGCCGGTGGGCGTGAACGGTCCTTCTGTTCGGAACTGGGGCTGTTCGATCTCCATGTCCGAGCGCACGTCGAACCGCGCGGTCACGAACATCGGCGCTTCGATCCCGGTCACGCAGACCTCGCCGTCGCCCTGGGCCGCGTGGCAGTCGCCAGTCGAGAACAGCCCGCCCTCGACTTCCACGGGCAAGTACAGCGTCGAGCCTTCGGTGAGATGTTTGACGTCCATGTTCCCGCCGACATCGCGCGGCGGGAGCGTGTCGTGTTCGCCGTCCTCGCCCGATGCGACTCCGATGGTGCCCGGGAACGGGTCGAGCGGGACCTCGATGCCGTTCACGAACTGGCCGACGTCCCCCTCCAGATCCCAGATGTGGAGGCCTGGCTCCTCGAAGTCGTCGGGCAGCAGTCCGAGCCCCATCTCGCCAGGGGAGAAGACGTTGTACCCCCAGCCCTTGTGCTGGCAGTCGAGCAGTTCGACTTCGAGGACATCGCCCGGTTCCGCGCCCTCGATTGCTACTGGTCCCGTGAGCGGGTGGACGGGATCGAAGCTCACGTCCGGGACGTCCGCGACGGTGGTTTCGACGTCGACCTGGCCGTCGACCGCGTCGCGGCACTCGAACCGGACGACCTCGCCAGGCTCGACGGTCAGCGCGGGATCGAGGCCGTTGTCCCACGCGCTGTGGATGTTCTCGTCGCGATCGCTCAGTCGGTGATCGACGGTGTACTCGCGTTCGGTGTGTGCCATACAGCCACAATCGACGAACCGGAACGGAATAACTCTACGGACGATGTCGGTCTTCCTCAGACCGGTTCGCCGAACGCGTACACCGTGTTCTGCCCCGTGATCTCGACGGTGAGGAGATCACCAGGCGCGACGCCGTGTTCGGGTGCGTTCTGGATGATGACCTGGCGGTAGGCTTCGTCGTAGCACTTGACCGACTCGCCGGTACCGGGTTCGACGACCAGCACCTCGTGGCGCTCGCCGACCATCGACTCGTAGGCCGCGCCCACAACGTCCATCTTCAGGTCGGTCATCGCCGACGACCGCTCCTTCTTTTTGGTGCCGCCGAGACCCTTCATGTCGGCGGCGTCGGTGCCAGGCCGCTTCGAAAAGCGCGTGACGTTGATTCGCTCCGGTCGGGTCTCGCGGAGGAGATCCATCGACTCCTCGTGGTCCGCGTCGGTCTCGGTCGGGAAGCCCGTGATGAAGTCGGTCGCGAGCGTCCAGTGATCGAGGCGGTCGTCGAAGGTCTCGACCACCTCGCGGAACTCGCGCACCTGGTGCTGGCGGCGCATCTCTCCGAGTACGTCGTCGCTTCCGCTCTGGACCGGTGCGTGGAGGAAGTTGTAGAGCTTCTCGTTTGCCGCAAAGACGTCGGCGAGTTCCTCGCGGATTCCATGTACTCCCTTCGGGTTCGCCATCCCCACACGCACCCGAAAGTCGCCGTCGATGGCACAGATCCGATCGAGGAGCTCGTGGAGCTTCCGTTCGCCGTCGTCCCAGCCGTACACGCCGGTGTCCTGGCCAGTAACACGAATTTCCTTCGCGCCAGCGTGGACCAGCGCGCGGGCTTTCTCGACGTTTTCGTCCACCGGCGGTGAGTCGATCTTGCCGGTCGCGTGCTTGGTGATGCAGTACGAACAGTCGCTCATACAGCCCCGCGCGATCGGGAGGATGCCGACCTTCCCGTCGAGGATCGGCTCCGTGCCGGGGGTCGCCGTCGGACACTCGCCATTCAGCACGACCTCGGGGACCTCGTCCCAGCCACAGACCGTGGCGTCGAGGTCGGCGAACTCCTCACCCTGGGCGAGCGCCATGCAGCCGGTGACGACGAGATCTGCGGTCTCGCTTTCGAGTTCGCGCGCCCGACTGAGCATGTTGGTCTCGGTGGTCTCGACCACGGTGCAGGTGTTGAGGATGGCCACGTCGGCCGCTTTGGGGCCGTCGACTGGGTGATGCCCGCCGTCGCGGAGCCGGCGCTCGATCGCGCGGCTCTCCCCGCGGTTCGCGGTGCAGCCGTAGGTTTCGAGGTGATAACTGGCCATCCGCTGTCGTCGGTCCTCGGGCGTGCGCAGCAAAAAGCGCGACGACTCGTCCTCCCGGAGCGAGTCTCACGTCGTCTTTCGGATGAGGCCGACTATCGCCTGGCGGCGAGGTAGATCACCGCCGACTCGTGAAGCGCCGGATGGGAAACGGCGTGCGGGCGAGCCTCGTTGACGATGGCGAACGCGTCATAGAGCCGACGATCCTCCTCGGCGGCGAGCGTCGTCGCCACCAGCACGCTGCTCCGCGAGATTCCGGCCTTGCAGTGGATCAGCACCGAGCCATCACGTCGGTAGAGCGCTCGCGCGGTGTCCACCGCGGCCTCGAACGCCGGCCAATCGTTGCCTGGCCCATCGTCGAGCGGGTGGTGGTGGGTCGTCAGCGGTCGCTCCTCACTGGTGGCCGAGAGGACGTGCGCAAACGCGTGGTCGTGGCGCTCGGGAGCGGCGGCGAACCAGTTCCCGAGGAACAGGTCCCGATCGCCGATCCGACGGACGATCGGTTCATCAGCCACGTAGCCGAACGGTCGAACGATCGGCTCCGGGGTGTCCGTCCGGTTCGGTGTGGGGGCCGTTCGGTCCGGCTCGTCCGGATTCATGCCAGCACGAGCCCTCTCACCGACAATGAAGCGTTCGGTCGATCAGCGAACGTGATCGCCGGACCGTGACGGCCTCTCTACCGGAGCGGCTCGCCTTTCGTCTTGCGGCCGAACGCCAGCACTACGACTCCGCCGGCAGCGAACGCGATCGCGAGCGGGACGAGCGCGGCGAGATAGCCGACCTCGACCAGCGCGCCCGCGAGGATCGGGCCGATGACGGCCGCGATCTTGCCGACCCCGCCCGCAAAGCCGTTGCCGGTCGCGCGCGCCTCGGTCGGGAACAGCTCGGGCGTGTAGGCGTAGATCGCGCCCCACGCCCCGAGCGAGAAGAAACTCGCCGCGAGCAGCCCGCCGAAGAAGGGCCAGAATCCGGAGAGGCCGAGACCGAACAGCGAGACGCCGGGCATCGCCGTCGCGAAAACGAAGGTGAACACGCCCGAGAGCACGAGATAGCTGCCGAGGGTTGGCTTTCGACCGATTTTCTCGACGAGATAGGCCGCGCTGAAGTAGCCCGGGAACTGGACGAGGCCGACGAGCAGGAAGTAGCCGTAGACGTTGCCGACCACACCCGCCGCGCCCACAGTCTGTGGCAGCCAGATGAACACGCCGTAGTAGCCGAAGTTGATCGCGAACCACGCCGCCGCGATCATCAGGGTCTGCCGGCGGATGTCCGGCGCGAACAGCCGCGAGACGCTCGCGGCGGCGGTCGATTCGACCCCCTCGACGTCGGGTGGGGCGTGCTCCTCGCCGTTCTCCTCGGCGATGGCCGCGAGGCGCTCGTTCGCGGCCTCGACGTCGCCGGTGCGCGCGAGGTAGTAGGGCGTCTCACGGAGCTGTGAGCGGATCACGAACACCAGCAAGGCGGGGAACGCGGCGGCCGCGAACAGCAGCCGCCAGCCCGCCACCGCACCCACGACCGGCACCGCGATCATCCCTCCTGAAGGGAGCGCGGCGAGGAAGACCCACGCGAGCACCACCGCGAGCACGTAGCCCACCGGCCAGAACGCGTCGAGGTAGACGAGATACCGGCCCCGGCGGTCGGTCGGGAGATGCTCGGAGAGATAGGAGGTGTCGACTGCGAGCGCGCCGCCGAGGCCCATGCCGGTCAGAAAGCGCAGCGCGAACCCCGAGTAAAAGCCGACCGCGAGCGCGGTCAGCCCGGTAAAGACGCCGTAGAGAAGCACCGTCCACTGGAAGGCGACCTGGCGACCGTACCGATCGGCGTACCAGCCCCACCCCCAGTTGCCGAGCACCATCCCCATCAGGCTCGCCGAGCCGAGCAACCCGGCCGAGAGCCCCGAGAGCGTCCACGCCTCGATAAGTACAGGAAGGGTGAAGCTGATGATGATGACCTCCATCCCGTCGAGCGCCCACGCGCTGCCACAGACCGCGAGCAGCCGGCGGTGGAACGCACCGATCGGGATGCGATCGAGCACCTCCGCGACGGTGACCGTTTCTCCCTTCGACATCGATTCGATTTCCCGTATCGAAGACCCACAGCCACACGTACTTAATAACGAGGAAGATCGGCAATCGATTCCGCTTTTGAAGACCGATCGACTTCAACCGATTTCGGTCGTCGTTGGAATCGCGGGTCCGCGATCGTCCCGGATGGCGCTGTGACGGCCTGGTCTCACTCGCCGCTCTCGAACTCCTCGACGAGCGTCACGCCGCTCGACGCACCGATCCGCTCCGCGCCCGCTTCGAGCATCGCTTTCGCCTCCTCGTAGCTGCCGACGCCGCCGCTGGCCTTGACTGGGAGGAACTCGCTCATGAGCTCGACATCGGCAACCGTCGCACCCCCCTCCGCGAACCCGGTAGCGGTCTTCACGAAGTCGGCATCGGCGTCGACCGCACAGCCACACGCACGGCGCTTCTCGTCGTCGCTCAGCAGGGGGGCTTCGATGATGACCTTCACCGGGAGCGGCACCGCAGCCACCACCTCGGCGAGCTCCGCCGTGACGGCCTCGTCCTCGCCCGCACGGAGCCGACCGACGTTTATCACCACGTCGAGTTCGTCCGCACCGTCCTCCCACGCCCGAACCGCCTCCGCACGCTTCGTTTCCGGGGCGTGCTGGCCGTGGGGGAACCCGATCACGGTGGCCACGGTCACCTCGGGTGCAGTCTCGCTCGCGATGTCGAGGTAACACGGCGGCACGCAGGCGTTCATGCCGTACTCGTCGGCCTCGGTCACGACTCGCTCGACGTCGCGCGGCGTCGTCTCGGGCCCCAGGATGGTGTGATCGATCGTCGCGGCGAATGCGGTGCGGTCCATATCGGGGCGAACGGAGCCACGGTCAAAAGATCGCGTATCCGCCGACCGGAACCCTTTCGCCGCCGCCGGCCGCGTCGTCGGGCATGGTTCCCGCGCAGGTTCTTCCGGAAGGAACGACGCTCCCGTCGCCCGTCGTCCTCCTCGTGCTGGCGATCGGGATCGCGGGTGTCGTCGTCGCACTCCGGCGGATCGCCCCGCGGGTCACCGAGCGGGTGGTGGTCGCGTTCGCACCGTGGATGGTCGCCGGGTCGAGCTGCTACGTGCTCTATCAGGTCGAGGCGGTGCCGGAAAGCGTGGCCCCGTTTTTCAGCTCGCCGGCGGTCTACGTCTCGATCGCAGTGCTCGCGGGTGCGGTGTGGGCGGCCACAGCGGCGACCGGACTCTCTGCGGATCGGTGGCGACTGCCGTCGGTCCCGGGGATCGTCGCGCTCGTGGGGAGCGCGGTCGCGATCGCGGCCGTGGGATGGGCGTTCGCGTTCGGCGTGGAGACGCGCCGAGGACTCACGGTGGCGTGGCCGGCGGTCGGGCTCATCGTCGCCGTGGTGCTGGCGGCCGTCGTCTGGAGCGGCCTGCAGCGCGTTGCCCCCGAGACACGGATCACCGGCGGCGTCGGCGCGCTCGCGGTGTTCGGCCACACGCTCGACGGCGTCTCGACCGCAGTCGGGATCGACGTTCTGGGTTTCGGCGAACAGTCGCCGATCTCGCGCGCGATCATCACGTTCGCCGCCGACCTCCCGACGGCACCGGTTCTCGGCACGGTCTGGCTATTCATCCTCGTCAAGCTCGTGCTCGCGGCGGTCGTCGTCGTCCTTTTTTCCGGGTACGTCCGCGACGAGCCCGCCGAAGGATACCTCCTGCTCGGCGCGGTTGCGGCCGTCGGGCTCGGGCCTGGCGTCCACAACCTGTTGTTGTTCACGATCGCCACCCCGTAGATTTATCACACAACACGAACGAACCGTGGTGGAGCCGACACCGCTCAGCCGACACCGCTCAGCCGACACCGCTCGACCGATGACCGACGATCTCCCGACACCAGCCGAAATCATCGCCGCCCACGACAGGATCGAGGAGATATACGACCTCAAATATCCGGGAACGATGACGGCGGCCCCGAAGCGCACGCTCCGCCGCGAAGTGCTCGAACCTGCTGCCGAGCACGACGATCCGTACCACCGGGCAGCGACGCTGTTCTGGAAAATCGAGAGCGTCCACGTCTTCGAAGACGCGAACAAGCGGACTGCGTGGGCCGTGACGGAGAACTATCTCCGGGAGAACGGCATCGCGCCACCTCCCGGCGACGAACTTGTCGAACGCGTCGTGCGGCGGGCCGGGATGTTCGATGTGGACGAACTCGCGGACTGGTTCGAAACCGGCGATATCGACGCATCGCGACTGCCGGAGCATTAATCATGCGTTGGACCACTACTACCACCATCCCATCATGAGTCAGGAAAAAGAGCGTGACCCCGATGATCTCGATGCGTACAAGAACCGGATCGAACGGATCGTCGAGGAGCGCCGCGAACTCTTCGATCGGCTCGCCTGAGCAGCGCCACTCGGCTTTCAGCGAGCGGCCTCGGTGACCAAAGCGACCGAACGGCCAGTTTCTCGGCCCGAGTGGCAGGTATTAGTGAGCCGACCGCCTACAGCCGGCAATGCCAGACGCAGAGGCGGTCGCCGAGGCCGACGTACCGCTCGATCTCACCCTCTCGGAGAACGAACTCGATGCGCGCCGCGAGCACATCCTCCAGTTCGTCCGTGAAACGGTCGACGACGCTGGGGCAGACGGTGCGGTGCTCGGGCTCTCCGGCGGGATCGACAGCACCCTGACGGCGTATCTGGCCGTGGAGGCGCTCGGTACTGATGGCCTCCACGGCCTCGTGATGCCGAGCGAGGTCAACGACGACGCGAACATGAGCGATGCCGAGCGGGTCGCCGACGATCTCGACATTGCGTACGACGTGATCGCAATCGAACCGGTCGTCGAGTCGTTCCGCGAGGCGTTCCCGGCCGATCTCGACACCGACTCGGACTTCGCGGCGCTCACGACGGCTGTCGGCAACGTCCGCGTCCGCACCCGCGCGATCTTCAACTACTTCGCCGCCAACCTCGAAAACCGGATCGTGCTCGGGACGGGCAACCGAAGCGAGGCACTCGCGGGCTATTTCACGAAGTACGGCGATCAGGCCGTCGACTGCAACCCGATCGGCAACCTCTACAAAGTGCAGGTTCGCCAGCTCGCGCGCCACCTCGGCGTTCCCGACGATCTCGTGGCGAAGACGCCGACAGCAGGGATGTGGGTCGGCCAGACCGACGAGGAGGAGATGGGTCTGAGCTACGACGTTCTCGACGCCGTGCTCGCGCTCCACATTGATGGGCCGCTCTCGAAGTCCGCGACCGTCCGCGAACTCGCAATCGACGAAGCGGCCGTCGAGCGGGTCGAAGGTCTCGTCGCTCGGAGCGAGCACAAACGTCAGATGCCGCCCGCACCCGAACCGCTCGGCTGACACGATGGTTCCGGAGCCGCGCCCCCTTCACCCCGACGATCGATAGCACTCGCTGCGAATCGAGTCCGTGGTCGGTTGCTGTTCGTCCCTCTTCGAACCTGCTCGCCGAGTTCTGTCACTCGGCAGGGACAAAAAGATAACTTCACCGATCACGATCGGGATGATGAATGGCGATCCTCGATACACTCGTCATACTCGCGGTGTGCCTGCTGGTCGGCGGTCTCGTGATCTTCACCGGCGTGCGATTCGTCGTCGATGACACGGTACGCCCCGAGAGTGCGTTGCTCACCGCAGCAGTCGGGGCCGTCGTGTGGGCTGCCATCAGCTTCTACGCCGGCCGCGTTCCGGTCGTCGGCCCCGTGACGGCACTCGTCATCTGGATCGTCGTTATCGTTTTGCAGTACTCCAGCAGTTGGCCGACCGCCGCCGTGCTCGGATTCGTCGCCTGGTTCGTTTCCGTCGTAGCGTTGTACGCGCTCGGAACCCTGGATATCGTCTCACTTTCCGTTCTTGGTGTCCCGGAGGTGTGACAGTCGTGATCGCACGGGAGCACAGTAGCGCACGTATCGACGACGGGAGAGCTGTTCCGTGAGTGATCGATCGACGAAACCGAACGTCTCGACCACCAGACGTGCGCTTCTCCGCGCCAGCGTCGGTATCGGTACTGGCGGAGCACTCGCGAGCACAGGGGCCGCAACGCCGAACGATGCTGTCTCCGTCGCGACGGAACGGACTCGAAAGACGGCTCCCGACAACGAACAGTTCGAAACGCCGGGGCGGCCGTCACGGACCGCATACCGTGCCCTCGCGCAGATCGAGCGAAGCGTCGCACAGCGATCGGGATCGCCGTCGTTCGATCGCGTCGTGAACGCGGTCGGGTATCTCGGCATCGGATCGAACGATCCGATCGACGAGGCGCTGGAACGAGCAGACGCTGCCGGCGATCTCGACGGCGTGCTCCTCGATTTCCCGCCCGGAACCTACCGCCTCTCGGATGGGTTCAGCATCTCGCCAGAGGGAGCCTTCGGTATCGTCGGCCCCCGAGCCACGTTTCGACTCGATTCCGGCCTCCGCTGTGAGGTGAAGATCCATGGCCTCTCACGCGGGCTGTTCGAGGGGTTCACGTTCGATCAGCGTGCCGGACGGGCCGCCGTCTCGGTCCTTCTGGGTACCGACGGCCACATCGATGTTCGCGATCTCACCTACCGCGGCACGGCCGAAGCCGTCGCCGACGACCAGGGCGCGCTGCTGCGCCCCGTTGCAGAGAACCGAACGGCGAGCATCCGGATCGACGATCTGCACGCACGCGGCGGCACCAACGCCGGGTCGCACGCCTGGGTGGGGTCCGACCCGCCCCCGAACCACGTCGCTGGCGGTATCGTCGGCGTGTTCGTCGGCCGTGCGAACGAGGGCGTGGTGCAGTTCGTTGACCCCGTGCTTCACGGGTGGGAGAACGCGCTCTACGCCACCCGAACGAGAGGAGCCGTTCAGGTGATCGGGGGCCGGTTCGTCAACAACAACAACACGGCCGTTCGGATCAGCGGTGCGGAATCGTTCTGCGATGGGGCCACGATCGTCCTCGATGCGCGGCGGTGGCCCGAAAGCCATCCTGGCGAATTCACAATCGGCGAGGTACAGGGTGTGAGCGCCGTGCGATTGGAGACCGGTGGGTTGGACAAGTCGGGAACACGCCTCAGAAACCTGGACGTTCGGGCGTACGCGATGCAGAAGTGTCCGGGACTGATCGTCTATCGCGGGAGCGCCGGCGCGGGGCGGATGCGGCGCTGTCGGCTGACGAACCACCTCGACGGCACGCCAGCGATCGTGATCGACCCACCGGGAGCGGGCCCGTATTCGGCACCCCCGGGCTCGCAGGCTGTACGGATGGACCACATCGAGATCGGAGGATCGATGACGGGCGCGCCAGCCGTCCGTGGGTCCACCGAGCGCTCGAACTCCCTGCTCGCGGATAGCTGTCTCCGAATCCCCGACGCGGGTCCCGACGACGTCAGATCGATTCGGACCCGAAACGTCGGCTATGGCGCTGACTGTACCGCCAGCCAGCGTATCGAGAGTCAGTTCGGCATGCCGAGTGACGTCACAACGATCCAGAATACGACTGTCCAACCGCCGTCGCCCGGTCCAGGGTTGCCGGGGCTGGGAGTTCTGGTCGGTTTCGGTACAATCACTGCATACGTGATGGCGACGCTGCCACCACTGCTGAGGGAGAAGTTCCGCACATAACTCGTCGAGGGGAGCGTCGCGAAGTGCGACTAGCGGGAGAGCAGCACTACGCTATCGCGGCCAGCCGGCAACGCATTCCGTCCTCGATCCAGGCCGCGATCTCCTCGGGTGACTCGCCAGTGAACTCGACGAGACGATCGTAGAACCCGGAGTTGCCGAGGAACCGGACGGCCTCGTAGATCGGTCGGCGGTCTTTTCAGCCGTCTCGGAGTGTCCCGGCGTTCCGCGTGACGAGATCCGCGAACGCCTCGCGTTCGGCGCGTTCGCGGGCGGCGGCGGTTCCTCGATCCCGTAGCAGCGGTTGCAGCCGTTCGAGCGCCGCAGGATCGCTCGCTGCCACTTCACGAGCGACTTCGGTCGGGTCGTCGGTGACCCGCGAAACCAGCCCCATTCTGAGCGCCGTCTCGGCGTCGACGGTCCGTCCCGAGAGCGCGAGATCCATCGCGTTGCCTTCGCCGACGACTCGTGGAAGGCGGTGCGTGCCGCCCCACGCGCCGAACAGCCCGAGTCGCACCCCCGTCTCGGCGAACGTCGCCGCCGGGGTGGCGACCCGGAGATCGCAGGCGAGCGCTAGCTCGACGCCGCCGCCGCGCGCCGCACCGTCGATCGCCGCGATCACGACCGCTGGCGACTCCACGATGGCTCTCGCGACCCGCTGGCCTTGCTCGGCGAACGCGGCAGCCTCTTCGCGGCCGAGGTCGGCGACGACGTCGAGATCTGCGCCGGCACAGAACGCGGGCCCCGCGCCGTGGAGACAGATGACCGACGTCTCGCACTCCTCGACGGCGGCCTGGAGCGCATCGAGTCCGTCCGGCGTCAGCGCGTTGCGTCGGTGGGGCCGATCGAGGGTGATGGACGTGATGTCTGCCCCGATGGTCGTCTCGATCATGACCGACGCTGGGTACGCTTTCCAAAGGCCTTTGCCCTCCCCGCGGCTATTTTCGGCTGATGGAGGAAGCCTCCCAAGTCCGACGTGCCGCGCGGGAGGCCGTCCGCGACGTCGGTCCCGAGCGGTTCGGCGACGCCGTCGGGACCGTACTCGACGACGGGTCGATGACGCCCGGCGTCCTCGCGATCGCGTGTGCGCGCGCGATCGACGAATCGGTCGCGTTCGATACCGTCGCCGAACGCGCCGCCGGGACTCAACTCATCTACGAGGGGCTGCGACTGACGCGCGAACTCGCCACCGATCCCCCGTGGGAGGGTGCTGTCGGCGGCGGTGCCGACACCACCTTCGATCCCGACATCGAGACGGGAGCCAACGTCGACGTGCTCGTGGCGGACGTGCTGGTTGCTCGTGGGTTCCATCTGCTCGCACGGACCGAGGCCGCCGGGACCGCCGTCGAGACGGTGCGGAGCTTCGGCCGCGATCAGACGCGCCGCCGATCGACGGCTGAAACAGCGCTCGACACCAGTCTCGAAGCCGACGTGTTCGAACTCGCCGCGGTCGCGGGCACGACGGCCGTCGGCGCACCCCCCTCGACCGAGTGTCGCGAGTTCGTCGCCGCCCTCGCGAGGACGGACGATGGACTGCCGGCCCCGGAGACGGTGTTCGGGCCGTCGGTACGCGAGTCACTCCGGACGTTCTCGGCCGCACCCGCCGTGTCCGGCGAGGGTGTCCGCCCCTCTGCACCCGACTCGTGAATCGAAACGGATAAACACGGGTCGGCGGTACTCACAGGTGCCTGCCTGGGTAGCTTAGCGGTAAAGCGCGTCCTTGGTAAGGACGAGACCCCGGGTTCAAATCCCGGCCTAGGCTTTTCGGATCTCTTAGACTCTTGTTAGAGCGCTGGCTCCGTCGAACGGGCCCTTTCTGGGTACTCCCCAG
This sequence comes from Halococcus sp. PRR34, assembly GCF_028617175.1. Lineage (NCBI taxonomy): Archaea > Methanobacteriati > Methanobacteriota > Halobacteria > Halobacteriales > Halococcaceae > Halococcus > Halococcus sp. PRR34. Next base: position 218,233 of record NZ_JAQJDA010000003.1, read on the forward strand.
CGCATGTGTGCGGGACCACTACTCTACATATCAGATTAGTGGTGGTAGGTGGTATCTCAACGAAGATGCTGGTTAGTCGGATCAACTCTTCTCTGACTGACGGATCGAACCAGAAGTAATTACACCACATTCGTGTCGAGTGCATGAACGAGATCTGAGACAGATTCGATTTCGGGTCTCTGTTACGCTTCTGCATACCTCTGCGATTCGTGTCATTGGGATAGAAAATTTCGCCCATCGTCGACATTTAACCACTTATATTCGATTTACTTGTTATCGCCTCGTTTCATTGCGGACGTCATCTGTACCGTTTCTACCAAAGTGTTTGGACCGTAGAAATTCAACCCACCTATCCGTTCGTGCTCACAGCCGAGTACCGCGGAACGGGTGGGTGTACCATCGGAAGACGAACGAACACTTCTGTGTCGGTTGTCTCTCGCTGTCCGGTCTCGCCATCGGTAGCGCGCCGTCGTATCCGGCTGGGCGTAGCCCCCGACGATCAGGTGTCTTCTCGACTCTGGCGCGTGTGCGGCCACGACTCTTCGGTGTAGGCCATCTCCCAGAAGGCGTGTTCTAACTGTGTGCTCCGGCGAAACGCCGTCTCCATCTCCTCGTGGAGTGAGGGGTCGTTCTCGGCACACCGATCCACCAGTTCGCGCATCCAGGCCACCGATTCGCGGAACGCATCGCTCGTGTACTTCGTGATGAACGGGGTGTAGCGGTGCTCGCCGTCGGCCAGTTCGGCCATGTGCTCGGCGATGTCGAGATACCCCTGTCCGCAGGGATAGATGGCGGCCGCACCGACCCCGAGCGGGCGCTCGCGGGCGGTTCGCAGCAAGTAGTTCGTGTAGGCGACGCAGGTCGGTGCCTTCTCGACGGCGGCGAGATCGTCGGGAGTGAGCCCGTACTCGGCCGCGAACTCCCGATGGAGCTCCATCTCCTCGGCGACGATCGTTCCCGCGACGTCGAAGCAGTGGGCCATCGTCGCCTCCTCGCGCGCCTTCGTCCCGAGCACGGCGAACGTGCGCGCGTAGTCGAGGAGATACCGGTAGTCCTGTTCGAGCCACGTGCGAAACGCCGCTTCGTCGAGCGTTCCGTCGGCCAGCTCACGGACGAACGAATGGTTCTTCTGTGCCGTCCAGAGCTCCGCCTCGGTCTCGACGAGGTGGTCGCTGAAGCGCATTGGTTGAACGGTGGGATTCACAGGTGATATAATCATCGAATACTACTGTGGTGGCGAACGACGCGACCCGATCCGAAGGAAGGTTCCGGGCGCAGCGAGGAATCGAGCAGCAACAGCACTGCGGACCTGTCGACACAGTACGACGCAATGTCGTCCGCCGATCAGAGCTCGACGACCCGATCCGCCCACGACCGCAGCGCGTCGAGAGCGGTCCGCTCGTTGCGGGAGATGTCGTCGTCGACACCGAGTTCGTCGCCCTCGAAGGCGTTGCAAACCGTCACTTCCGCCCCATCACAGTACGTCGACAGCACCGCGGGATCGAGGAGATCAGCTTGAAACGGGATAGTGGCGTCGTTGACGAAGACCGCACGCGGATCGGCGGGAGCCGACTGGACCATCCGTTTCGACTGTCGGGCGTTTGCCGCCGCGAGATCGAGCGCTTCGGAAACCGTCGCGCCGGACGTCCGTGGCGCGTGGGCGTCGAGGCGCTCGTTCCAAACGTCGTCCGGCACGTCGGTGAACCGGGTTAAGAACCCACCGAGCAGCCGGCCGTCCCGTCGAACTTCGGGGGCGAAATCGAGAACCACGACCCCGTCCGTTCCGTGCTCGTCGGTCCACGCGTCGAGCGTACGGGCAGTCAGGCGTGTCTTGCCTACGTTCGATGGGCCAGTCACGAGCGTCGTTCCGGCGAGCGGAAACGGAAGATCAGTCATCTCAGCCTGCCGATTCGACGGTTGTGCTGGCGCTGCCGAGTCGTTCGCGGACGAACAGCGCGAGCAACAGCAACGTCGCGATCCCGAGAACGGCGGCGAAGACGAGGACGAACAGCGTGACCGGCGTCAGCCCGCCCGCGATCTGTCCTTGGAGGAACGAACCGGCCGTGACGGCGGTCACGCCGATGAGCACCACGCCGCCGACGTTGGCGGCCGTCGAGTTCGTCTCCGGGACCGCCTGCCGGTCGTTGAGCAAGTAGAGGACGAGCGCGAGCGCGAACGGCGTCCCGACGAGCCCGAACGCGAGCGTCAGGACGAGCAGCGGAAATACCTCTCCGCCGACGAACACGCCGGCGATGCCAGCGAGCGCGACGACGACGACGGCCGCCCGGTATCGCGGATCGGCAACGTCGCGGTCCCACCCCAGCTTGTCCGCGAGGAGGTACGGCGGGACGACCGTGTTCGCGCCGAGCGTCGAGATGGCTGCGCCCCAGAGCCCGAGCAGGAACAGCCAGCTCGCAGCATCGCCGACGAGTGGGCCAAGCGCCTGTGCGGCTGCGGTCGCGGTCAGTTCCCTGGTCGCGACGTTCGGCCCGTGGAGCACCGACGCAGCCACGAGGAAGATGGCGAGGCTGTAGACACCGAACGCACCCAGCATCGAGACGATGACGTCGAAACGTGCGAGACCGGCGTCCTCGCGGGTCCAGCCGCGCGCCGCCATCGTGTACGACTGCATCGTCACGAGCGTGATGTGGACCGCGCCGCCGAGAACCCCTGCGGCGACGAGCGCGCCGTCGACGCCGGCGGGGATCCGTGGCACGAGCCCGCCAGCCGCCGCCGAGAGATCGATGGGAACGACGAACAGCGAGGCGACGAAGGCGAGGACGACGAGCGAGACGAGCACTTTCGCGCCGAGTTCGGCGATGTGATAGCCGCCACTGGCGAGCCCGATCGCGAGCACGAGCCCCCAGACGACCGCCCAGATCCGGGCGTCGATCCCGGTGACCGTCGCGGAGACGCCGGCAACCGTCTTCATGATGACCAACTGCGCCAATCCGGCGGCCAGCACCGTGTCGGCGACGAGCAGCCACGCCCAGCCGTCGCCGAGATGGTCCTCGACGACCGAGACGATCCCCGCCTCGGTCAGCAGTCCGAGCCGCATCGCGAGATACTGTGAGAGCGCGCCGAGCACTGCCGAAAGCACGGCGACCCAGAGCAGGGTGTAGCCGAAGCCCGCCCCGCCGGCGATGAGGCTGGCCATCGTCGCCGGGCCGGCAGCGATCGCCCCCGCGAGCCACGCCGGTCCGATCTCCGCGGTGTATCCGCGAACGCGTTCGAGTGCGGCCATTCAGACGCACCCCGAAAACTCGTCGTCGTTCATCGGTGTATCACTCGATGCTATCTTCCAGTAATTAGCGCTTGCGACATCGATGAGCGCGAGCACTGAGAGGGGGATGCAGTCCGGCGTGTTGTCGTGATCGGCTGTTCGGTGGTGCTCGCTGGCGGACGTTTCCGACCACGATGCAACGTACAGTCGTGTCTGGGTGCTGTGATGTCTTCCGGGGTGTTGGGAATCTCTCGACCTGGAAAACTATCATCCCACTTTACACCCATCCGTCTTCATCTCCTGCCAAGCATCTCCTCGTCCGACACGAACGACGAATTCTCGTCCGTGGGATGCTGTCGATGTCGTTTCACGTCCTGCTCTCTTGTAGCAATCCCGGGACTTGTGTTGAGAGCTTCACAGACACGATCACATCCTCTCGTATCTGATCGTGATCGAGAACACGAGGACAGCTGACGGAAACGTAGCAACAGGCGACTGTCTTCTCTCGAACGTTCGTTGCTTCGACCGTACGATGCCAGCACCGTGCTCGCTACCCACCTACTCTGACTCGCTACGATATGGGTTATCAGTTCCAACTGTCGTTCACGTTTTGTGAACCGTTTCCTGTTCCCCTACTATAACACACGTACTACTGTTAGAACTGGACACTCCACTCGGCAGTCGAGCCCAATCGTGATCGCGAACCGGCTGGAAATCTCCAAAAGCAGCGTCTACAAACACCTCAAGACGCTCGAAGAGGGGGCGGTACGTGATCGAAGGCGAAACGATATGTCCGACACCGGACTCCGACTGCTGAACCTCGACGTAGGGGCACGCCGACGGCGGAGGATCGACGAAACGGCGAAATCGGAGATACGGCGATCGGCCGAGGAGTACGGCGAAATGGCGAACCTGCTGGTCGAAGAACGGGGACGTGGAATATTTCTCCACAGAGCCGACAGCAGTCGCGCGACGAATCTCGATACTCACGCCGGTCGCGAAGTGTATCACCACACAACGGCGCTGGGCAAGGTGATTCTCGCGGGCTTTTCCGACGGACGAGTGAGCGATGTCATCGAGCGGTGACGGACTGCCATGTCGCGAAACCGGCTTGCACGACGGTCAGTCTGTGACTTTCGTCGAAAAGAGTGTAACAGCGTGTGCAGATCGAGTACCGTCGGCTCAGACGACGCGATTCTTCAACGACTCGCCGTCCTGATACCGGTGGACGTTCTCGGCGACCAGTTCGGCGATGTCGAGGTGATAGCGGTTCGTCGCCGACCCACGGTGCGGCGAGATGATGACCTCCTCGAAGTCCCACAGCGGCGACTCCTCGGGGAGGGGTTCGGTCTCGAAGACGTCCAGCCCCGCACCGGCGATCGTGCCCGAGTCGAGCGCGTCGATGAGTGCGTCCTCGTCGACGATCGGCCCACGGGCGACGTTGACGAGATAGGCGTCGTCGCCCATTGCTTCGAACTCGGCGGTGCTGATCATCCCCTCGGTCGACGGGGTGTGCGGGACGGCGACCGCGACGAAACGGGCGTCCGCAATGGCGTCGTGGAGATCGTCGGGGTGGTACACCTCGGAGACGCCCGGGATCGATTTCCCGGAGCGACGGACGCCGACGACGTCCATCCCGAGCGCGTTCGCACGCTCGCTGATTCCCTGGCCGAGCGTCCCGAGACCGATGACGCACAGGCGCTCGTCTTCGACGGTGAAGGGCCGGCTGTACTCCGGCTCGTACCAGTCGTCGTCGTTCTGTCGATCGCGATAGATGTGGAGCATGCGGGCCAGCGAGAGCATGTAGCCGACGGCGATCTCGCCGACGGTGGTACCATGAATGCCCGTGCTGTTCGTCAGGGGAGTTCTTGCGGTCTCGTACGCGTTGGTGTCGAACGCATCGTAGCCTGCACGAATCACGTGCACCCAGCCGGCGTCGAGGAACTCTGGACGCGGCTCGAACGAGGCGACTGCGTCGCCCTCGTCGTACGTTTCGTCGTCGCTGACGAGTTCGATGGGGATCGGGAAATTGTCGAACGCCGATACGAAGCCTTCTCTTGGGATCGCGTTGCCGATCGATTCGTGAACACAGAGTCGTCGTAACTCGGGACGGTCGGTCATGCAGTTCCGGCGGAGACAACGGAATCGGGTCATTTGAGTCTGTTGGTGCGTTTCAGCGGCGGAGCGCACACAGGGTACCGGGATCATCTGACAAACTCATGCCAGCCGCTATCGGCTGAGTGACTGTCACTTGAGTGGTGGGTACCACAATAATCATCAACGAGTCAATCACTGACGTGCTGAAAGCGGAAGACGTAGAGTACCTCGTGGGGCTCCCCAGCAACCCGCTGTTCGGTACGGAAATCCCAGAGGACGCGGAAATCCGGACCATCATCACCCGGCAGGGGCGGACCGCACTCCACATGGCCGACGGGATCGGGCGGGCGTCCTCCGGCGAGAACATCGCCGCGTTCGTCTGCCAGCCTGGTCCCGGAACGGAGAAATCGGTCGAGAATGTGGGTTGCGCGACTCAATGCGTGCCACGGCACCCGTGAGGATCGCGAGAGATAGAACGCGCGACCACGATCGTCATCGACGACGTCGCGATCGACATCGCCACCGACCGAATGTGAGACGAGGCCACCTACCAGGCTGCGATGACCCCTGTCACCCTCTTTCAGGACGTCTCCGAGAACCGCCCCCAGCCAGCACGACGACCTCGCCGACCGCTACGGCGAGAGCGTGGTCGAGCGCGCCACCGACGTCGGCAACTGAAGCCACACTCCGCGCTGCATCCTGAGAACGATTTCGAAGCTCCGGTTTCCGCTGAGTACTGATCGCGTAGCGCCCGATCCGCAGCGGCTGCCGATGGTTATGAGGGTTGCGCGTCGGTCTCGGATGCGGCCACCGTGTTGCTGAGGGTCCCGATTCCCTCGTAGGTGATCTCGATGCGGTCGCCCGGTTCGATCGTGCCCGGGTTCGCCGGGCTCCCGAACGCGATCGCGTCGCCAGGGCGGAGGGTGAACCGTCGGGAGAGGTACGCGACGATCTCGTGTGGATCGAACAGCATCAGTTCGGTGTTCGCGGCTTGGCGCTGCTCGCCGTTGATCGTCGTCGTCATGTCGATCCCGTGCGGGTCGATATCCGTCTCGATCCACGGACCGAGCGGCCCGGACGTATCGAACGCCTTTCGGGCGGTCCGACCCTGCTGGTCGAGCGCGTCGACGTCGTTCATGATGGTGTAGCCCTCGACCACGTCCGGAACGTCCGCGGCAGCGACGTCGTGGCATTCCTCCTCGATGACGGCGACGAGCTCACCCGCGTACGTCAGCTCGTTCGTCCAGTCGGGATACCATATCGGATCGTCGTGGCCAACGAGCGAGGCCGGCGGTTTGATGAAGAAGTCGGGTTCGTCCGGCCGCTCGTAGTCCATCTGATCGAGCGTTGCGGCGAAGTTCCGGCCGACACAGTACAGCGCCGATGGCGAACAGGGGTACGTGAGCTCTCCATCTTGGCCGACGACGTACTCGGCGTCCCGCGTGGTCACGATCCCGTCCTCGTACCGACCGCTGACGACGCCACCTGACGTCCGTAGTCGCGCTCGTCGCATACACGACGGCCGGGTGCGACCGTAATAAGCCCTCGTGAATCGGCGCTTCCAGCCACTCAGCAACGCTGTTCGGTCCTGTTGTCCAGTCGCGTGAGCTACTCCGCAGCTAGCTCGACAAGCGCCGTCCCCAGCACCGCGGTATCCGGTGTCGGTGAGTGTCCCTTTCAGGGTTTCACTGTCGTCGTCTTCGAGCAGCTCGGCAGTAAACGTCCTCTCCCCCTCGATGTTGAACTCGGGTTGTTCCATGGGCCGCACGGGACAGCTAAGCCGTATGACTGTTTTGATGTACTACGGCTCGTTCGATCCGACAGCTCTCCACCCCGGATTCAGATGAGTAATCTATTCCAACTAATAAATTCCGATACAGCACCTACCAGTTCTAGCCACGTCTCGCGTAACAGAGAACCGAAACAGCGTGTGGGATTTGCCATTTTTCGATAGACATCTCTAATCACGATGTAAAAATGCCAAAGATATGGTTATACTGAAAATTCTGTTAACGATCGGTTGGAACTGTTGCGGTTCTATTGCCAACCCGGTTTGTTATCGGTGCTGTCGGATCTGTCTCGTGGCCCTGTGCTTCGCCTTGTCTCTCGGTCGAGGCCGCTCACCTCGTGAAATGACTTCGCTACTGAATGTCGTCGCACAGGCGTTCTCTACTGGATAGCAGCCGACTTTTCACTCACGTGAGGACGGTCGACCAGCTCAAGAGCAGTGATAACTAAAAACTCATCCAACTGTGTCTGTCATCGACTAATTCGACATGCCTAATTATACTGTGTTCCCTACTGAAACTTCGTTCGATTGAGGCGTGGTCACTATCCGGGTCGGCAACATCTGATCGGTGTTTCTGCCCGAACCGACCAACGATAGCACAGCATCGCACGCGCTCGTCCAACCCGACCGTCGACACGGTTAGCGATCGGTGCCCAGAACGGGTGTGTTCGTCACCGGCGACACCATCGTGCCGCCGTTGCTGGAGTGCGAGTCGACTCTCGAATGATGGTTTATTTTTCGGATTCAGACCGCCTCGACCCGTTCGAACAGATACGCACCGAGACCGACCATCACGACCGACGAGGCCACGAGCGCGCCGAAGTTCACGACGAGGGGATACGTCGACGTCCCGACCAGTGCCGCCCGGAGCCCGTCGACGCCGTACGTCAGCGGGTTGATGTACGCGAGTGGCTGGATCAGTTCGGGCAGCCCCTCGATGGGGACGATCGCGCCCGAGAGGATGAACAGCGGGAAGATGACGAACTGAACGATGAGCGAGAAGCCCTCGCTGTCGGAGAACTGCGACGCGAGCGCGATGCCGAAGCCGACGAACGTCACCGCGATCAACACGAGGAAGACCGCTGCGAGCGGTAGCGAGAGCCAACTCGCGAGTTCGAACCCGAGCGGGATCGAGATCGCGAGGATGAGCACCGCCTGGACGATCGCCGTCGTCGACCCGCCGGCGATCCGACCTAGAACTATCGAGGTCCGACTCACCGGCGCGACGAGGATCTCCTTCAGGAACCCGACGTCCTGATCCGAGAGGATCGAGATCCCCGCGATCGAGGCACCGAACAGCATCGTGAAGCCGACGATGCCTGGGACGAGATACTGGAGGTATTCGACGCCCTCGGGGAGGCCGGGGATCGCCTCGCCACCGAGCCCGAAGCCGAGGAGCACGAGGAACATCAGCGGGAACACGAGCGAGCCGATGATCTGGGAGGGCGTCCGCAGGAATCGCTTCACGTCGCGGAGCCAGAGCCCGTAGATGCCGAGGGGATCGATCAGCTTCATCGACTCGCCCTCGCGGCCTGCGACGATTCCTCGCGTGACTCTGACTCCGTCGACGGTTCGTCGGCCTCGCGCTCGGTCAGCGTGCTGCCGGTGAGCGCGAGGAAGACGTTCTCGAGGCTCGGCTTCTCGAGATCCACGGACGAAATCGTCGCTTCCGTCTCGTCGGCGAGTCGGACGAGGTCGACGATCCGGGTGGTGCCGTGTTCGAGCGTGATGGCGATCCCCTCGTCGGTTCGATCGCGCTCGCGCACCCACGGTCGGTCGCCGAGACGGTCGACGAACTCGTTTGCCGGACCATTGAGCCCGAGCGTGACGACGTCGCCGCCCAGCGAGTCCTTGAGTCCCTCGGGCGAATCGATCGCGACGATATCGCCCTGATCCATGATCGCGACCCGTTCACAGAGGAAGTCGGCCTCGTCCATGTAGTGGGTCGTGATGATGATCGTGACGCCCGACTCCTCGTTGAGCCGCTGGATGTACTCCCACGTGTCTCGACGGGTCCGGGCGTCCAACCCCGTGGTGGGCTCGTCGAGAAAGAGCACCTCGGGCTCGTGCATCAGCCCGCGGCCGATCTCCAAACGGCGCTGCATTCCGCCGGAGTAGCTCGCGACCTTGTTGTCCGCCACGTCGGCGAGGTCGACGAGTTCGAGCACCTCGGGGATGCGCTCCTCACGCTCTGCCGTTCGCTTGCCGTACATTCGACCGTGAAAGGCGAGGTTCTCTGTGCCCGTCAGCTCCTCGTCGATCGCGGGCTCCTGGAAGACGATCCCGAGGCTGTCGCGCACGTCCCCCCTCTCCTTGGTGATGTCGTGGCCGTTGACCCGCGCGGCCCCCTCGCTCGGTCCCAGCAGCGTCACTAACATGTTGATCAACGTCGACTTTCCCGCGCCGTTCGGGCCGAGGAGTCCGAAAATCTCGCCTTGTTCTACCGTAAAGGAGAGGTCGTCCACCGCCGTGACCGTGTCGAACTCCTTGGTTAGGCCATCTACCTGGATTGCATCCATCGAATCGTTCCTGCACTAACTGAACGGTCAGTCTATGTAAACCTGTTGTGTCGGTGTTCGGTAGCGATGCACACTCGGGTCGTGAATCCAACGACCGAGCCGAAAGACTGAAACCTGACTAAATGTATAGTCAGGTATGGCCCAATCACTTTCAAAGAAGCGTCCGTGGCTCGCCGCGCTCCTCGCCGTTTTCGCCACGGGGGCGGGTCACCTGTATCTCCGACGGTGGCTACGGGCGCTCGGCTGGCTCGGGGTCGCGGGGCTCACCAGCTACCTGTTCGTGCCGGCGTCGGCGCTCGAAGCGTTCGTCTCCGGTGGTCAGGTTGTCTGGCTCGATCTCCTCCCGCTGCTCGTGGTGACGACCCTCAGCGCGCTCGACGCATACCAGCTCGCGGTCGTCAACAACTACTTCCACCGCGTTCGTACCCACGATGGAGCCGGCCCGACGGCGTGTCCATCGTGTGGTCGGCCAGTGGATGACGACGACCTCGACTTCTGCCAGTGGTGTGCAACCCCGCTCGGCAGCGAGGGGTCGTGAAAACGATAGCCTTTTGTTTCTGATTGAATATTCAGTCTATATGAGCAGTGACGCGGACGATCGAACCGGCACGCAGGCAGCGATCATGGAGGCCACCTACCGGGCGCTCTGTGACCACGGCTACGCCGACCTCACGATCCAGGCGATCGCGGACGAGTTCGAAAAGAGCAAATCGCTGCTGTACTACCACTACGACACCAAAGACGAGATCCTCGTCGAGTTCCTGTCGTACATGCTCGATCAGTTCACCGTCGAGGACGCGATCGATACGACCGACAGTCCCGACGACCAGCTGCGGTCGCTGATCGACAACTTCCTGCCGGCATCGCCCGACGCGGAACAGCGCGAGTTCCAGATCGCGCTGCTCGAACTGCGTTCCCAGGCGCTCTCGAACGAGGCCTACCGCGAGCAGTTCACTCGCGCCGATCGTCTCATCAAGGACACGCTCGCGGACGTTCTCACGGCCGGCATCGACGACGGCACCTTCCGGGAGGTCGACGTCGAGCCGACGGTATCGCTACTCGCCTCGACGATCGACGGTGCGATGTTGCGGCGTGCGACCATCGCCGGCAACAGTACGGCCGCGACCCGCGAGGCGCTGACACAGTTCATCGAAACAGAAATCCTCACTGGTGAGTAGCCAACAGCCGCCGCGCAGTCATCGGCGGCCGTCGCTAAGGCCGGAGTGGCGGTTTCGCTGCGCGACGCTTACGGCCGTTGCCAGCGCCCGGCACGCCACTCCCAAAGGAGTTCGAGGCCGATCCATCCGAGTCCCCAGACGAGGACGACCGTCGCCACGATCGCCGTCGTGGCGAGAATCCCCAGCGACCACGTGAGCGACACCAGCAGCGGGTAGAGCAGCGCCCCGAGGACGACCGCGATGACGAGACTTCCGACCGCACACGCGTAGTGTTCGAACGGTCGAACGCCCTCCACGCCCTCCATCCCCTCCACCCCGTCCTGTCCACTCCCGGAAATGGACGACTGCTCTTTCTCGCTCGTTCCATGAGGTGTGTACACATCCAACACCAATTTGGAGCTATGTTGTCGATGGTTGTTAACGGTTCCGTCGGTGGGCGGTAGGACGGCTGGTTACCGAGTGGCCGTGAACACGAAAATACGAAAATGAAACCGACGTTAGATTCATGTATTCGTGGTGTGTAACAGCAGGCGTGAGGGAGTAATATGGTTGCAATCCGGACGAACGAACTGACGAAATACTACGGCGAGACCCTTGGTATCGAAGATCTCACCCTCGACGTGCGGGAGGGCGAAGTGTTCGGATTTCTGGGTCCCAACGGCGCGGGCAAGTCGACCACCATCCGGACGCTGATGGGGTTTCAATCGCCGAGCGGCGGGAGCGCCACCGTGTTGGGCCACGACGTCACCGACCGGAGCGCGATGATCGAGGCCAAACAGTCGATCGGCTACATCCCGGCCGAGATGGGGTTCGACGAGAGCGTCACCGGGCGGCGATTCCTCCGGTACCAGGCGTCGCTCAAGGGCGATACGCGGAGCGAGGAGTTACTGGAGCTGTTCGATCCGCCGATGGACCGCGAGATCGGCGAGTATTCGACTGGGAACAAGCGCAAGCTCGCGGTCGTGCTCGCGTTCATGCACGACCCGGATCTCGTCATCATGGACGAACCGACTTCAGGACTCGATCCGCTGATGCAGGAGCGCTTCTACGAGTTCATCCGCGAGGAGCAAGAGCAGGGCGTGACCTTCTTTTTCTCCTCGCACATCCTGAGCGAGGTCCAGAAGATCTGTGACCGCGTGGGCGTCATCCGAAACGGCCAGCTCGTCGAACTCGAAGACGTCGAGACGCTGCTCGACAGGACGGGAAAACGCGTCTCGGCGCACGTCGCCGGCACCATCGAACCCGGAGCCTTCGACATCGACGGCGCACACGACGTCACGATCAGCGGTGACGAGGAGTCCTCCCGTCCCACAGCGGCCGACGGGGGTGAGCGCGATCCTCGTCGGAGCGCGGAGCGATCCGACGGCGATGGCAACCGAACGAACGGAGCGCCCGCGGACGCCGAACAGGAACCGGGCGAGGACGACGCGGGCGAGGGTTCCGCTGCGGGCGGACGCGAGGGGACGACGGTGAGCTTCACGTACACGGGCGATTACAACGCCCTGCTCGAACACCTCGTCGAGTACGACATCCTCGACCTCGACGTCGCGGACGCCCCGCTGGAGGACGTGTTCATGCGCTTTTACGGCGACGTCGACCCGGACGAGGAGTCGAGCACCGTCGGCCGATCGGATCGGCGTGGTGAGGCGGATGTTTGAGGTCGCGCGCTACGAGGGCGAACGCCGCCTCGTGCTCGGGGCCACCATCGCGGTCGCGGCGAGTTTCTACGGTGCGATGTTCGTCGCCCTCTCGCCGTCGTTCACCGACTTCGACCTCGAAGCCATCTTCTCGAACCTCCCCCAACAGTTCACCGAAGGACTCGGTCTCGCGGCGATCGATACCCTACCGGGGCTGCTCGCAGTCGAACTCTTCCAGGTCGGCTGGGTGCTCGTGCTCGGGCTCTACCTCGCGTACAGCGCGGCCTCGATGGTCGCTGGCGATATCGAGACGGGCCGGATGGATACGCTGCTTTCCGCGCCGGTCTCCCGATCGAAACTCGTCGTCGAGGAGTTTTCCTCCCTGCTGGTGCCGATCCTCGCGGTCAACGTGATCACCCCGATCGTGCTCTATGCTGGGTCGGTGATCATCGACACGCCGCTCGACGTCGCGAACCTCCTCGCGCTCCACGCGCTGGCGGTTCCCTATCTGCTGTGCTGTTCGGCGGTCGGGTTCGCGGCGTCGGTGTTCCTCAGCGACCAGGGCCGTGCCCAGATCACCTCGATCGGGGTGCTGGTCGTGGCGTTTCTCGTCGAGACGCTGCTCATCGGCACCGATTACGAGGTGCTGGGTGTGATCGCGCCGATGAACTACTTCGACCCCACCGAGATCCTCGTCAACGGGAACTACGACCTCGCGGGCGGAGCCATCCTGCTCGCTGCGGCCGCAGTGCTGGTCTTTGCGAGTCAGTGGCGCTTTACGAGGATGGATATCCAATGACCCTCGACATCCTGCGATACGAAGGGGGCCACCGGATCAAGAGTGCGATCGGACTTAGCGCCGCATTCGCGCTGATGGCGTTGGCGTTCGTGGCGTTCACGCCGTTGATCACGACCGACGTCGCGGCCAGCGCTCAGTTCGAGCAGGTCATGACGGACCTGCCACAGCCGTTCATCGAGGCGTTCGGTTTGGAGAGTCTGTCGAGCCTCGAAGGTCTGCTCGCCGGCGAGTTCTACACCCTTTTCTGGGCCGTGTTCTTCGGTCTCTATCTCGCGTACACCGCGGCGGGGTCGATCCGGGGCGACATCGACACCGACCGGATGGACGTGCTGCTCGCGAACCCGGTCTCGCGGGGCAGCGTGCTCGTCGAGAAGTTCCTCTCGCTGCTCGTGCCGATCCTCGTCGCTAGCGTCGTCACGCCGGCGGTGATCTACGCCGGGACGCTGTTCATCGACGCGTCGATCGCGGTCGAGGAGCTTCTGATGATTCACGTGCTCTCGATTCCCTACCTCCTGTGCTGTGGGGCCATCGGCCTCGTCCTCTCCGTCCTGCTCGACAGCAAGGACACCGCCCAGAACGCCGCCATCGGGCTGCTCTTCTCGCTGTATCTGCTCGAATCGTTCATCGTGGCGACCGACTTCGGCTGGGTGGCGAACATCGCGCCGATGAACTACTTCGACGCGAACGAGATCCTCGTCGAGGGGAGCTACGACTTCGTGAGCGCGGGCATCCTGCTCGCCGCCACGGTCGTACTGATAGCCGTGAGTCAAGTACGCTTCGCGAGGATGGACATCCAGTGATCCGATCGTCTCGCTCGGCAGCGAAACCGAACCACCGCACGCCCCACTCACAAATGGCTGACAGATGAAGGGATTCAGCGACGAAAAACGGGATCTCCTCAGAGAAGAACTCCTCGATGCGGGCCGGACGCAGTTCGCGCGCTACGGGATCGACAAGACCACGATCGCCGATCTCACAGGAGAGGTCGACATCGCGCCGAGCACGTTCTATCAGTTCTTCGACTCGAAGGACGAGCTCTACCTCGCGGTCCTCGACCGCGAGACCGAGCGGTTCTACGGGCGCGCCGTCACGCCGTTGGAGGAGACGGACGATCCCGAGCGCGCTATTCAGGAGTTCCTCCGGATCACGTTCGAGGAGCTGGAGACGAACCCGCTCGTCGAACAGCTGTTCACCGGCGACGACTACGAGCGGCTGACGCGCCTCTACTCCGACGAGGAACTGGCCGAACAGATCGACCGCGAACTCGGCTACCTCCTGCCGTACGTCGAAGCGTGGCAGGCCGAGGGGACGATTCGAGATGGCGATCCCGAAGCGATCGCCGGCACCATCGAGGCGGCGGTGACCCTCGCGCCGTACCGCGAGGAGATCGGCGAGGACCGCTACCCCGCGATCCGCGACACGATGATCGAGACGATCGCTGCCGGACTCACCGATACTATGGGCCGGGAAGACGACCCACACGACCGAACGCACGACTGAGCCATCGGCGATGTCGTGGCGACGACGTCACATCGCCGAACGGGCCGGCGGTCGGTACTCCGCGAACACCTCGACGAGCACCTTGAGCAGGCCGAGGACGACCGGTCCGAAGAACAGTCCCATGAAGCCGAACACCGCGAGGCCGCCGAAGAGGCCAACGACGAACAGGCCGGGGTTGAGCCGCGCCTCGCGCCCGCCGATCATCGGCCGGAGGTAGTTGTCCGAGAGACTCACGACCAGCGCGCCGTAGACGAACAGCGCCACCGCGATCACCGGGCGGTCGACGAGCACGAGATAGCCGGCAGCGGGGAGCCAGACGACCGACGCGCCGATGATCGGCAACAGCGCCAGCACGGTGGTCGTGATCGTCCAGAAGATCGCGTTCGGCACGCCGAGGACGGCGAACCCGATCCCGAGGAGCACGCCCTGGACGACGGCGACGAGGATGTTGCCGAACACGACCGCCCACATCAGCCGATCGCTCCGCTCGTAGAGCCGGTCGATCGTCGTCTCTCTGACCGGCGAGACGGCCCGGAGCCACGCCGCGAGTGCCGGGCCGTCCGCGAGCAGGTAGTAGAGCACGAACAGGAGGACAGTGATGCCGATCGCGATGTTCGAGAGACTGCCGATGACGCTCACGACGTTGCCGAGCACCTGGCTGACATTACCGAGAAGCGCTGTTGCGCCGTCCCCGCCGGAACCGCCGAGCAGCGCGGATGGATCGAGGTTCCACTCCGTCAGGATCCGATCGATGTTCATCGGGATGCCGGTCTGCTCGCTCAAGCGGCTCTCGATCGCCCCGACGCTGAACTCGCCGCGCTCGATCGCAACGAGAATCGTGGACGCCTGTCGGACGCCGACACCGACGAGCACCCCGAGCGGAACGATCACGGCGAGAAACGATCCGACGATGAGTAGTCCTGCCGACCCCCGACTCCCGACGTACTCCCGGAGGCGACATTGGAGCGGGTAGAGCAGGTAGGCGAGCAGGATCGCGAGCAGCAGATACTGCTCGTAGGGCAGCACCATGAGGACGGCGACCGCGCCGAAGAGGGCGATCGCGGCGAGGAGCAGACTTCGTTCGATGGACATATCCCTGCGAACGCGTGGCGCACTCATAAGCGCCGGTGCCGCTTCACCCGTGATCCGAGCCGCCCCGGCGCGATCGTCGGATTCGTCTCACCCGCAACTGCATGGCGACGGATCGACTCTCTGACGCCGGGGCCGCGGTCTACACCGGAGCGATCCTCACCCGACGGCCGGTCGTCGCGTCGCAGCCCCGTCCGTTGACTCGACGACGAGCCGACCGTCGCTGTGCACCGTGACGGTCGATCCGGCGAGCGTGAACCGAATCACCCCGTACGACCGGGGCTCTTCGTCCGTGGTTCCACCGAAGAGTCGTTCGACGGTTCGTGAGTGATCCTCGCCGTAGTCGGCGGCGACGGCTGTCGTGTTCGTGCCGGTCGCCGTCGCGACCGCCTCGACGATGGACTCGCGAAGCGAGCCCGCTTCGTCCCAGTAGTGACGGCCGATATACTGTCCGTTCCATCGTGTTTCGGTCGCTTTAGCCTCGTGGTTGCTCATTCGTGTACTCCGCCGAGCGCCATATGGGATCGCCGCTCGACATTCTGACTAACCATTCATTCAATATCAATCTTCTGCCTCCTTCAGTCGAAGGAGTTGCCGGGATTCGGCCATTGTAGTGCCCACACGGCGATCGAACCGTCGACGAGCGGGATCGACGAGTCGTCGACGGTATCGTTCCGGTGGCTCTCCACAGATCGCTCTTCCGATCACGTGCCGTAGAATGGGCCGACGGGGGAAGGCTGCTAACCAGGTCAAAACCGTGCGGTGATGCCACGCAACGGTTGGTTTGTACTCCCCCGATGGTGGGATGAAGCGGCATCGCACCCCGGCCCTGACTAAACGTTTCGTCAGCATAAGTCTTGTGCCGTCGTTCGTCCTTGTATCGGGGCTATCGCTGTCGATCGGGTCGTGACGCCCGTACACTCGATGCTCCCTTCGATTCGGTGGCGCAGGCAACACGCCTATGTGAATCGCCGTGGGAGATTGGTTCGGACGCGACGTTCACGGGGCGGTTGCCGTGCCACGGAGGATCGGCGAACCGCCGGACGACGGAGATTTCGAGCCATGTCAGGAGACAACCGCGAACTCGCCATCGTTGGACTGGGCAAGATCGGGGGCAACCTCGCGCGCCAGGCTATCGGAAAAGACATCCGAGTTGTCGGGTTCGACACGGCCGATCGGCCCGACCTCGACGATACGGGGGTCGAGGTCCACGATGCCGGCGAGTACGACACGCTGGTCGAGGAGCTCGACCCACCACGCGTGATCTACCTCTCGCTGCCCGCCGGTGGCCTGATCGACGACGAACTCGATGCTCTACTCGATCATCTCGACGAGGGCGACGTCGTGATGGACGGCGGCAACTCCTTCTGGCGCGACTCGATGCGCCGCGAGGAGCGCGCATGGGAGGAGGGTGTCTACTACCTCGATACAGGGACCAGCGGCGGACCACCGCGTGCGAGCGAGGGGGCCTGTTTCATGGTCGGCGGAAAGGAAGAAGGATTCGAGATCGCCGAGCCCTATCTCGACACGCTGTCGGTCGACGGCGGTCTCCTGCACGTGGGACCGCCAGGGAGTGGACACTTCGTGAAGCTCGTCCACAACGGGATCGAGTTCGGGATGCTCCAGTCGATCGCGGAGGGGGTCGAACTCCTCGAAGCCGGTGACTTCGACGTCGACATGGCCGACGTGTTCCACAACTGGTCGAACGGCGCGGTCATCGAGAGCTGGCTGGTCGAACTCATGGAGAAGGGCCTCCGCCACGAGGACCAGCAATCGGACGCCCCCGAGTTCGAGGAGATCCCCCACTACATCGAGGACACTGGGGAAGTCAACTGGCTGGTTCAGGAGGCGTTCAAGGGCGAGACGCCGATCCCGGTCATCAGCCAGTCGGTGATGGAGCTGTTCAAATCACGGGGCAACCAGCGCCACGCCCCGCGGGCAGTCGCGCTGATGCGACACGGGTTCGGCGAACACCCCTTCGGCGAGGACGAACACATCAGGGAGGAACGGTTCACCGGTCGGGTCCGAAACGACGTCCGCCACGAACTCCGTGACGAGGAGGAGATGGACCCGCTCCGGCCGGTCGATCGATCCGACGACGGATAAGCGGAGATACGAACGATGGCAAAAGAGTTCACCTACACGGCCGACGACGAGCAGATCCGTGAATGGGCGGAAACCGAAGACGAGGCGATCGAGCAGGCCCGCGCGGCGCTCGACGACCACGGGCTCGACCTCGACGACGCAGCGATCCGCGAGCATATCGAAGTGGTCCCGTCGCCGAACCGGATCAAGAGCGGCGCAGAGGGCGTTTTCGACGAGCGCCGACGACGGGCGGGCGAGCGCGCAGCGCAAGAACTCATCGAGGACGGGATGGACGTCGGGCTCGGGACCGGGAGCACGACGGCGTGGACGGTCGCCGAGATCGGTCGGCTGCTCCGCGAGGGAGAGTTGGAGGACGTCCGCGGCGTGGCGACCTCGCTTCAGTCCCACGAGCTCGCGAAGGAGGCCGCGATCCCGCTCGTCACGCTCGACGCAGTCACCGAGCTCGACATCACGGTCGACGGCGCGGACCAGTACTCGGAGAACGAGCCTACCGTCATCAAGGGCGGCGGCGGCGCACACGCCCGCGAGAAGGTGATCGACGCGATGGCCGACGAGCTGGTCATCACCACTGACGAGGAGAAGGCGACCGACCCGCTCGACTACCCCGTTCCTGTGGAAGTGATGCCCGACGCCCGCGAGGTCGTCGCCGAGTGGGTGCGCGAGGCCGGCGGCGAGCCCGACCTTCGGATGGCCGAACGCAAGGACGGGCCGGTGTTCACCGCGAACGGCAACCTCGTGCTCGACTGTGACTTTGGCGGGCTCGACGATGCGGCGGGCACGGCGCAGGAACTCGACGCGATCCCCGGCGTCCTCGACCACGGCATCTTCCTTGACATGGTCGATGCGGTCTATCTTGGGACCGGGGACGATGTCGACACGATCACGTTTTGAGGACGGCCGATTCCGGTCTACGTCGTTTCAGACCTCGATAACGGTATTTTCGAGCTGTCCGACGTTCTCGATTCCGATCGCAACCTGATCATCCGCTTCGAGCGTGAACTCCTCGGGCACCAGCGAGGTCCCGGTGAGAACCACCGCGAGCTCGGGCAGCGGATTGTGGCGAGTCGTGTACGAGACGAGCTCCTCGGGCGAGCGCACCATCCGTGAAGTCGACGTGCTGTCGTCGAACAGCGTCTCGCCGTCGCGCTCGATCGTCATCGAGAGCTCCAGATCCCGAGGATCGCCGACGGTTTCGGGCGACGCGATGCAGGGGCCGATGGCACAGCACCGGTCGTAGACTTTGGCCTGGGGGAGGTACAGCGGGTTCTCGCCCTCGATCGACCGACTGCTCATGTCGTTGCCGACGGTGTAGCCCACGATCTCGTCGCGGTAGACCACGACGCCGAGTTCGGGTTCGGGCACGTCCCACTCGGAGTCCTCGCGGATCCCGACACCCTCGCCAGGGCCCACAGTCCGTGAGGGAGTGGCTTTGAAGAAGACCTCCGGGCGGTCGCCTTCGAAGACGCCCTGGTAGATCTCGCCGCGGCCGCTCTCCTCTTCGCGGGCGTCGCTGCTTACCTCGTAGGTGACGCCGGCGGCCCAGACTTCGCCCGGGATCGCCGGCAGGGTCGCCCGCTCGGCCACCGATTCGGCGTCGAGCAGCGGCGCGTCGGCGGTCAGGCGCTCGGTCACGCCGTCGACGTCGGTGTCGACGACGTCCGCGACCTGAGCGAGGTCGCAAAAGTCGCGGAGTCCGTCGCGCGCCCCGGTGAGGTCGTAGGCCTTCTCGTCGTCGCGGGCGACGAGCTTCGTGCCTTGGTCGGTCGCCACGCGGTAGTAGCGCATGCCGGCGGTACGACCTCCCCGCACAAAGCCGTCAGGGTGATCGACGCACGAACACCGTGAGCCTGAGATAGCAGGCCGAAAGAAGGGTATGTCTCGCGTCCGTTGCTCCAGCGATGGCAGACACCTACGAGAACTACGTTGACGGGGAGTGGCGCGCCTCCGAAACCGGCGAGACGTTCGCGGTCGAAAACCCCGCGAACACCGACGAGACGGTGGCGGAGTGTCAGGATTCGAGCAGCGCCGACGCCCGTGGTGCCATCGAGGCTGCCGCAGCCGCCCGGGACGCGTGGGCGGAGACCCCGGGACCCGCTCGCGGCAAACTCCTGCGCGAGACAGCCAAGCGGATGGACGACCGACGCGAGGAACTCACCGAGACGCTCGCGCGCGAGGAGGGCAAGGCGCTCGGCGAGGCCGGCGGCGAGGTCGGCCGCGCGATCAACATCTTCTACTACTACGCCGAGAAGGCCATGGACTACGCCGGCGAGGCCAGCAATCCGAGCGCCACCGGACAGAACCTCTACACCGTCCGCGAGCCGATGGGCGTCGCGGGCCTGATCGTCCCGTGGAACTACCCCATCGCAATCCCCTCGTGGAAGATGGCTCCCGCGCTCGCGACGGGCAACACCGTGGTCTGTAAGCTCTCACAGGACGCGCCGACGGTCTTTCTGAAGGTCACCGAATGTCTCGCCGAGGCCGCCGACGCCGTGGATGCCCCCGATGGTGTCGTGAACGTCCTGACCGGTGGCGGCGAGGAGGTCGGCCAGCCGATCGTCGAACACGACGAGGTCGACGCCGTCTCCTTCACGGGGAGTCGCTCGGTCGGCGATATGATCTACGAGCAGGCTACTGACGCCCACAAGCGCGTCCAGACCGAGCTCGGCTCGAAAAACCCCACCGTCGTGACCGAGAGCGCCGACGTCGAGGAGGCCGCACAAATCGTTGGCGGCGGTGCGTTCGGCGTCACAGGACAAGCCTGCACCGCGACCGAGCGGGTGATCGTCCACGAGTCGGTCCACGACGAGTTCGTCGACGCGCTCGTCGACTATGCGAAATCGATCGAGATCGG
The DNA here is from genome assembly GCF_028617175.1 of Halococcus sp. PRR34. Taxonomy (NCBI): domain Archaea; kingdom Methanobacteriati; phylum Methanobacteriota; class Halobacteria; order Halobacteriales; family Halococcaceae; genus Halococcus; species Halococcus sp. PRR34. The sequence goes on from NZ_JAQJDA010000003.1 coordinate 239,021, forward strand.
GGCCGCCCTCGACGGGGCGGACATGGGCCCCCAGGCGAACGAGGGCGAAATCGAGGGCACCCTCGACGACGTCGAGACCGCCAAAGACGAAGGCGCGACCGTCGAGTACGGCGGCGGCCAACCCGACGGCGACGAGTACGAGAACGGCTACTTCGTCGAGCCGACGATCCTCACCGGCTTGGACTCCGATGCGACCGTAATGCAGGAGGAGGTGTTCGGCCCCTTCGTGGGGATCATGACCGTGAGCGATTTCGAGGAAGCGATCGACCTCGCCAACGATGTCGAGTTCGGACTGGCGGCCGGGATCGTCACCGACGACCACACTCAGGCCAACCGCTTCGTCGACGAGGTCGACTTCGGCGTCGTGAAGGTCAACGAAGCCACCACCGGCCTCGAACTCCACGTTCCCTTCGGCGGCATGAACGCCTCTTCCAGCGAGACCTACCGCGAACAGGGCGAGGAGGGGATGGACTACTTCACCATCATCAAAACTGTCTACGATAACTACTAGACACCCACCTTTTTACTTTGTTACGAGACGGCTCCGCCGTCTCGGCATGACGAAAGACGCCTCCGGCGTCTTTCGAACCACGTCGGGTCTCCTCGCTCGTCGGCTTCGCCGACTCGCTGCGGGGACCACTCCTCGTAAAAATCTGGACCAAAAACTGCCGCTCGTTCGCCCCGCTCACTCGCGGTACAGTTGCTACCCCTTTCCGCAACCGCACAGCACCGTCCGAGCCCTCGGCCCGCGAAGCGGGCCTCGCCCTCGATCCACCGAGGACCGCAACTGCACCGCACAGCACCGCCGAAGCCCTCGCCGCGCGCTCCCTTCGTTCCCGTGAGCGAAGCGAACGGGAGCTCGGAGCACGCGAAGCGTGCTCCGGTGTTCGCTGCTCACTCGGCCTGCGGCCTCGTTCGCGCGCCTCGCCCTTCATCCGCCAGGCCCGCAGACCGCACCGCCACCGCACGCGGCAGTCGTCGCCGAGAGCGGCGGTTCTGCCCGATCCGACTCCCGAGCGGAGAACCGGCACGACACGGACCACGACGTACAGTCCCGTGGTCGCGATCGCTGTCTGTACGAAGGCGGCGACGAGTGTCGGAACACTGGTCCCGAACCTGAAAAGACCGAACGGTAGCGCGACGAGGGTTCCGAGAGCGACCCACACGAGGACGGGCACTGCGACCACGGTACTCTCGTCGAGAAGCTCGCGGAGATCACCCGACAAGCGGAGCGGACGAGTTTCGCGGGCGATAGCGATGCCACGGACGACGACGAACACCACCGCGGTGGCGGACCCGACGATTTGAAAGCCGATCGAAAGCGTTCCGAGAAACGATCCGTTTGCGAGCGCCGCGACGAGCGCACTCAGCACGTACCACGCGAACAGCAGTCCCCCGACGGGCAGGCTCTCTTCCAACAGACGTCGCGAGTCCAGAGGCATGGTCTCCCGTGTCTCAGCAGAACATAAATCGATTGTCCAACGACGCGTTTTTCACCACCCCACGGCACGAGAGCGCATGAACGCAGTCACACTCGGGCCCGAGGGGACCTACTCCCATCGGGCGGCGGGGGCGATCGCCGACGAGGTCGAGTTCCGCGAATCGGTCACGGGGATCGTCGCGGCGGTCGCCGATGGCGCGGCCCCGCGCGGCGTGCTCCCGGTCGAGAACAGCATCGAGGGTTCGGTGACCGAGAGCCTCGACGCGCTCACCGAGTACGAGGTCGCGGTCGTCCGCGAGCTCGTCACCCCGATTCGCCACGCACTGTTGGCCCAGGGGCCCGAATTCGACACCGTGGCGAGTCACTCCCAGGCGCTCGCACAGTGCCGGGCGTTCCTCGACGTCGAGTATCCCGACGTGGCACTCGAAGCGGTCGCCTCTACCGCCCGAGGGGTCGAGCGCGCCCGCGAGGACCCGAACATGGCGGCGATCGCCCACCCCGACACCGCCGGCGACGACCTCTCCGTGCTCGCCGAGGGGATCCAGGATCAGGCCTCGAACGCCACGCGGTTCGTCGCGATCGCCCCGCGCGCCGAACGCTCCGCGGCCGGCGGGAAGACCTCGCTCGTCGTCTACCCGAACGACGATTATCCTGGGCTGCTGCTCGATCTGCTTGAACCGTTCGCCGATCGCGGGATCAACCTCACTCGGGCCGAGTCGCGCCCGAGCGGCGAGCGCCTCGGCGATTACGTCTTCCACATCGACGTCGCCGCCGGGCTCTACGAGGAGCGCACTCAGGAAGCGGTCGAATCCATCGAGGCCATCGCCGAGGAGGGCTGGGTCTGCCGGCTCGGCTCGTACGACACCGAACACGTCGTGGCGTGAGGGGTGCGGTGAGGATGCGGTTGGCGTGCGGTGAGCGTGCAGTGGGTGCGCAGCCGGCTACCTGTCAAAGTTAAGTCCATCGCGGGCCTATGCTGAAGCGCCATGTCGCGACGCAACCCCTTCGAGGAGATCGAGCAGATGTTCGAGCGGATGAACCAGCAGCTCGGCCAGTTCGACGACATGCCGGTCCCCGGAACCCAGCAGCTCTCGGTCGACCTCGCCGACCGCGACGACGCTTTCGAGGTCACCGCCGACCTGCCGGGCTACGACCGCGAGGACATCGATCTCTCGGTGGCCGACCGCACCCTCCGAATCACCGCCGAACGCGACGAATCCACCGAGGAGGGCGAGGGCGACTACCTCCGGCGCGAGCGCCGCCGCCACTCGGTCAGCCGCACCCTCTCGCTGCCCGAGAACGTCGAAGAGGACGAAGCCAGCGCCACCTACACCAACGGCGTCCTGACTGTGACGCTGCCGAAGGCCACGGATCTCGACGACTCGCGCAGCATCGACATCGACTGATCGAGCGCGATTCCACCCTCGACCGAGGCCGCTTTCAGCCTCGACGCCGGAGCGGATGCATGACGCTCACAGCCGGCGACCCCGCACCCGATGTCTCGGCACCCAACCAGGACGGCGAGACGGTCGCGCCCGCCTTCGACGACCCCACGGTCGTGTACTTCTACCCGCGCGACGACACGCCCGGCTGCACTGTCGAAGCCAACCAGTTCGAGCAGGAGCACGAGAGCTATCGCGACGCCGGCGTCACGGTCTACGGCGTCTCGACCGACGGCGTCGACTCCCACCGCGCGTTCGCCGACCAGGAGGACCTCGACTTCGACCTGCTCGCCGACCCCGATGGCGAGGTCGCCGACGCCTTCGGCGTCGACACGTCAAGCGGCGCGGCCGCACGGACGACGTTCGTCATCAGTGACAGTGAAATCCAGCGGGTCTACACTGGCGTCGATCCCGACGGTCACGCCCGGACGGTGCTCGGCGACGCGCTCGACGCTGACCTCGCGTCGCTCGACGACTGAGGCGAGAAGTTACCGAGAGGCGACAAACCGAGTCAGAGCCGAGTCGCGATCGTCCGAGCGGTTGCGTCGGTGACGGCCTGCCAGTCGTCCGAGCGTTCGCCGCCGCGCTTCGGTGGATCGAGTTCGAACTCGATTGGTGCGTAGGTGAACCGATCGAGCGCGTCGCTCGCGACCCGGCCGACGAACTCGGCGTTTTCCCGTTTTGCGGAGACACCGCCGCTCGTGAGATCGTAGTAACCGGTAAATACCTGAAAGACGGCGACGCGATCGGCGTCGGACGTGTCGCTGGCGTCGGGAGCGTTGCCGTCATCGAACGCACCCTCGGCGAGATGGCGAAACAGTTTCGCGGTGTTGTCGGCGGGGTCGGCTCGTCGCCATTCGAGTTCAACGAGTACCCACTCCGCCGAACGGCAGCCAGCGATGTCGACCGGCGTCCCTGCAATTCGGCGTTCGATCTCCCAGTCGTAGTCGTCGCACCGCTCCACGAGTGTATCACACAGCCGGTTTTGAACCGCAGTGGCGAACGCACCCACGAGCTCGCACAGACGCTCCCACTTCCTATGGTTTTCGGCAGCCGTTAGACGGGTGAGCTATCCCTCGCGAATCTCGATCGCTGGCCGGCCCGGTCGCGCCTTACTTACCAGGTCGTCAGGAGCCTCGGCGGCGCGTTCGAGCACGATTGTGGCGTCGAACTCTCGATCGAGCAGCCACGACGCGCGTTCGAGTGCGTCGTACTCGTGGTCGGGCGCGAGCGTTTCGGAGAGTGCCTGAGGGTTCGCGGCGAGGTCCTTCGCGTAGTCGGCGGCGTCCTCGCCGTGCGTCCGGAGCTCCTCGTCGGCCATCACCGTGCCCACGACGTCGTCGTCGGCTTCGATCGCGACGTCGAGCGCACGATGTTTCCACTCGGGGGCGACCGCGACCTCGATGGTTTCGGGGTTCTCGATCCCGGCCACGTCGAGGATGTCACGGACGTCCTCACGGGTGTTCTCGACGAGGCGGCGCTCGGCGGCGTAGTCCTCGACACCGCCGTCGGGGTCGGGCCACGCGGCCTCGGCCACGAACCCCTCGTTGCCGAGCGTGGCCCACGACTCCTCGGCGACGTGGGGTGCGACGGGCGCGAGCAGCCTGACCGCCGTCCGGAGCCCCCGCTCGAACGTTGCCGTGTCGGGGGTCGTGTACTCGCGGTACTGGCCGAGCAGTGAGACCAGCCCGCGCGCCTCCCGGAGGGCCTCGTTGAACCGGAACGCCTCGTACCCTCCGGTTGCCTCCGCGATCGTCGCGTCGATCTCGCGGGCGACGTACGCGTCGATCGGTCGATCGCCCGCATCGGTCGTCGAGAGATCGCCGTCGGTGAACGCCTCGACCGTGCCGAACAACCGGCGGATGAACTCGTTGCTCGACCGGACGCCGCGCTCGGTCCAGTCGAAGTCCTTCGCGGGGCGGGCCGCGCCCATCATGAACAGCCGGGCCGTGTCCGCGCCGTACTCTGCCATGATCTCGACGGGCGAGACCACGTTGCCCGTGCTGGAGGACATCGCCGTCCCGTCGAGCTGGACCATTCCCTGGGGGAGGTAGTGCTCGAACGGCTCGTCGACGTCGAGCAGCTCCATGTCCGCAATCGCGCGGGTCACGAACCGCGAGTACAGCAGGTGCATGACCGCGTGTTCGATCCCGCCCACGTACTCGTCGACCGGCAGCCAGTCGTTCGCGCGCTCGGTGTCGAACGGCACGTCCGCACGGTCGGGCGAGGTGAATCGGAGGAAGTACCACGACGAGTCGACGAACGTGTCCATCGTGTCGGTCTCGCGTTCCGCAGGGCCACCACAGTCGGGACACTCGGTTTCGACGAACGACTCGACCTCTTCGATCGGGTTGCCCGTCGGCGTCGGGACGAACTCGGGGAGCTCCACGGGCAAATCCTCGTCGGGGACCATGACCGGGCCGCACTCCTCGCAGTGAACTACTGGAATCGGCGTGCCCCAGTAGCGCTGACGAGAGATGAGCCAGTCGCGCAGCCGGTACTGGGTGTGGTGGGCCGCCGTGTCGAGGTCCGCAATCAGCTGTTCGCGTGCCTCGCCGCTCGCCACGCCGTCGTACTCGCCGCTGTCGATCAGGACGCCGTCATCGGTGTAGGCCCCCTCCGAGACCTCCGCGGTGTCGCTTTCGCCTCCGTCATCGGGTGCGACGACCTGACGGATCTCGATGTCGTACTCCGCGGCGAACTCGTGGTCGCGCTCGTCGTGGCCGGGAACGCCCATCAGCGCGCCGGTCCCCACGTCGGCGAGCACGAAGTCGGCGACGTAGATCGGGATGTCCTCGCCCGTCGCGGGATTGATCGCGTACTCGCCGGTGAACACGCCGTTCTTCTCGTCGGTGTCGGCCTCCGGATCGAGCTCGTCGACCGCTGCGGCGAGGTCGGGATCGTCGGCGACGATCTCCCGAGTCATCTCGTGATCCGGTGCGAGCGCGAAGAAGGTCGCGCCGTAGAGGGTGTCGAGTCGCGTGGTAAAGACCTCGACCGGACCGTAGTCGGTGCCGAACTCCACGGTCGCGCCCTCCTGGCGGCCGATCCAGTTGCGCTGCATCCCTCGGACGTTGTCGGGCCACTGCTCCAACCCGTCGATCCCGTCGAGCAGGTCGTCGGCGTACTCGGTGATCTTCAAGAACCACTGATCGAGGGTTCGGGTCTCGACGGGGGTGTCACACCGCCAGCACAGCTCCGCCTCGCCTTCGACCTGCTCGTCGGCGAGGACGGTCTCACAGGACGGACACCAGTTGACTTCGCCGCCCTTCTGCTCGGCGAGCCCCTCCTCGTAGAACTGCTTGAACAGCCACTGGTTCCAGCGGTAGTACTCGGGCTCGCAGGTCGTGATCTCCCTGTCCCAGTCGATACCGAATCCGATCGACTGCATCTGGTCTCGCATGGTGTCGATGCAGTCCATCGTCCACTCCCGGGGGTCGATCTCGCGCTCGATCGCGGCGTTTTCTGCGGGGAGGCCGAACGAATCCCACCCCATCGGGTGAAGCACGCTTTCGCCCTGCATCCGCTTGTAGCGGGCGTAGGCGTCGGTGATGGTGTAGTTGCGGACGTGGCCCATGTGGAGGTCGCCCGAGGGGTAGGGAAACATACTGAGGACGTAGCTCGGGTCGGTCGCATCGTCGGAGATGCGGAAGACGTCCGACTCCTCCCAGCGGGCCTGCCACTTCTGTTCGACGTCGGCGTGGTCGTAGGTGTCCTGTTGTTGCATGAGAGATGGCGTTGTCCGTCGTAACCGATCCATCCATCTATAGGTTGCCATCGTCCACCGCAAACACGAGCCCCGTCCGACCGCGACGCTCTTTACGACGCGACACGTAAACGACGGCATGAGCCAGGAGGAATCGGACGACGAACCCGGAACCGCACGGAAAGTGCTGCGGACAGTGACGCCGCCATCGCAGATGCATCGCGACACCGAGATGGACGTCATCGGGTGGTCGATCCTCGTCGGCCTGTTGGTCGTCGCGCTGCCGTTGCTGCCGGTGCTCGTGATCGTCTGGGTGCTGACGAGACTGTTCGATCGGGGCGCGGATCGAGCTACTGACTGACGAACGCGAACGACTCGCCGTTGTCGTTCTCGCGGGCGTGCTCGTAGACCACGTGAGCGGTCGCCACGTCCTGGATCGCGAGGCCGGTGCTGTCGAACACCGAGATGCCGTCCTCGGGGGTGCGGCCCGACGCTTCGCCGACGACGATCTCGCCGACCGCGCTGTCGATGTCGGCGTCGCTGATCACGCCGTCTGCGTACGGGATACTGATCTCGCCGGAGTGGGTGGTTTGAGCGTGGTCGTCGATCACGAGCCGGGCGTCGCGGAGGATCGTGGGATCGAGCTCCTGCTTGTCGGCGGCATCCGCGCCCATCGCGTTGACGTGGGTGTGCTCGCCGAGGTCGTCTCTGGAGACGAGCGGGGCGGTGCTCGGGGTCACCGTAGAAAGCACGTCGCAGGCGGCAGCCTCCGGGATCGAGCCGCCGTGGACATCGAACCGGTCGTCGAAATGCTCGACGAACGCCGCGACGGCCTCGTCGTCGAGGTCCGCGACGACGATCTCCTCGATGTCGCGCACGGCGGCGATGGCTTCGACCTGGGTGTACGACTGGACGCCCGCCCCGACGAGACCGAGACTCCGGGCGTCCTCGCGTGCGAGATGGTCGGTGGCGACCGCGGCCGCCGCGCCGGTGCGCTGCATCGTGAGCTCCGCGCCGTCCATGATCGCGAGCGGGCGAGCGGTCTCGGGATCGGAGTAGATCATCGTGCCGAGCACCGTCGGGAGATCGAAGTTTTCGGGGTTGTCGGGGTGGACGTTGACCCACTTGATACCCGCGGCGTCCCACTCGCCCGCGTCGAGATAGGCGGGCATCGAGCGGAAGTCGCCGTTGTACTCGGGGAGATCGATGTAGGATTTGGCCGGCATCTGGGCGTCGCCACGTTCGTAGGCCGCGAACGCGTCCTCGACCGCCCGGATGACCTCGTCCATCCGTGCGTTCGCGTCGACTGCTGTCTGGTCCAACAGGAGCGTTTCCATACCGGCGATTTCTGCGCGGCAGCCTTAATTCTACCACTCTCGGGGTCGCCACACCGATCGTGATCGGTGAACGAAAAGACATTTTGCACGATGTGTCCGAGAGGCAGCATGCAGCGTGCCGTGGGGACGGTTCTCGTTGTCGTGCTGGTGGTGCTTGCCGGCTGTAGTGGGGTGTTCGGGGGTGACGGTGGCGGTGAGTCGACACCGACGGTCACGCCGATGACGGTGCCGACCGACGAGCCCACCCCGACGCCGGTCCCACAGCTCGCGCCCGGACTCACGGGCCAGGGTATCGAGAACGCGAGCGCGCTCGTGGCAGCCCATAGCTCGTTTCTTCAGAATCGATCGTTCACCGAGCGGTCGAACTCGACTGGACTGGGACCGAACGGTTCGGTTCTCGTTGACACCACGAGCACGCTCCACGTAGGGTCGGGCGACGAGGGGATTTACGCCGTCACCGAGCGTAACAGCAGCGAGGGCTATTCGCCATATCCGGAGACGCTCGCGGCCCGCACCGAGGTCTGGTCGAACGACGGACGAACACTGTGGAACCGAACGTATGCGAACGGAACGACGAGATACGACCGGCTCGATAGCAGTTCCCAAACACGGTTCGGTGCTGCAGGAGCGGGACTCCGATACCGTCTCGAATGGTTCACCACCGATACCACGTCGGTAACCGAACGGCAACGCAACGGCTCCACGCTGTATCTCGTTCGGGGAAAGACCCGAACCGAGCAGACGTTCGCGAACGGAAACACGAGTCTCCGAATGCTCGTCGATCGACGGGGTGTCATCCACAGCTATCGGACTGTTCAGCAGCTATCGGGGAACGAAAATCTCACCCGCGTCGTCAGTACGACCCGGTTTTCAGCCATCGGTGCGACCGATGTGCCGGACCGACCGTCGTGGGCCGACACAGCGTTGAATCGGACGACATCGGTCCCGAGTCGGACGCCATCGTCGGCGAACGCGACAGCGAGCATGGCCACGACCACATCGGGATCGACGACTGCTCGGAACGCGACGGTATCGACCGAGACGACGAGCCTCGATATCAGTAGCTGACGACACGCTTCTCTCAGCCAGACGCCCGACTCAACACCGTTCGTGTCTCATCTCGATCCAGTTCGTTCGGGCGACGATCCATCGTCGTTGCTCTCGCCCGTTGCATCCGGCGCATGGAAACACCGAACGCGTGAGCTGTCGATCGTCTCGAAGTCGGGCTGGCGCTCGGCACACTCCGTCGTCGCGGCGGGACAGCGCGGATGGAACGAACACCCAGTCGGTCGATCCGTCGGATCGGGCGGATCACCGCGGAGCGGCGTCGGTCGATCGTCACCGGGGACGTCGCTCGGGATCGCACGGAGCAACGCGTCGGTGTACGGATGGCTCGGCTGTTCGAACAGCTCCTTCGCCGGCCCTCTCTCGACGATCTCGCCGGCGTACATGACCGCGACTCTGTCGGCGAGATACCGAACGACATCGAGATCGTGGCTGATGAACACGTACCCGACACCGAACCGTCGTTGTACGTCCCCGAGCAGGTCGAGGATCGTCGCCTGTGTCGCCACGTCGAGCCCGGAGACCGGTTCGTCGAGAACGATCACGTCGGGATCGTGCGCGAGGGCGCGGGCCAGCGCGACGCGCTGGAGCTGCCCGCCCGACAGCTCCCGAGGGTATCGATCGGCGATCTGCGGGGAGAGATCCACACTCTCCAACAACCCATCGACGTCGTCGAGATCGGCTTCCGCCGTCGAGACCGTCCCGGGGTCGTCGAGAGCCTCGGAAAGCGACCGACCGATCGGCCACCGGGGATCGAAACTCTCCCGGACGTGCTGGAACACGACACCGATCTGCCGCCGCTGGCTGTACGAGCGATCCCCGATCTCCCCCACACGAGTGCCGTCGAGGCGAACCTGACCCTGACTCGGCGTGAGTTGCCCAGTCAGGAGCTTTGCGAGCGTGGATTTCCCGCAGCCGCTCTCGCCAACGAGCCCGACGGTTTCACCGGTGTCGACCGACAACGATGCGTCACGGACCGCTTCGGCGGACGGCTCGTCGGTCCGCAGTCGATCGAGAAACGAGCGCTCCCCCGAGAACTCCTTCGAGACGTTCTTCGCTTCGATCACGGGGGTTCTCGATCGCGATTCACTCGCGGTTCGCTCTCGCTGTGTCGTCCCGTTCACGCTATCGGGCGTCGATCGTTTCTGACCGGGAGTGTCTGCGTGGTTGGGGGGAAGTGGCGCTTCCACACAGGCCAGTCGATGGTCGGGGTTGCGTTCGATCGTCGGGACCGGTCCGTCGTGACACGCCGGGGTCGCGTGTCGGCAGCGATCGACGAACGGACACTTCTCGTGGCCACCGATGGGGTTCGGCGGATTTCCGTCGATCGATCGTGCTCGTTCGCCCGGGTCGTTGCTCCGGACCGAACACGCGAGCAGTGTTCGAGTGTACGGATGTTCCGGCGCAGTCAGTACTTCTTCGACCGGACCGGCCTCCATCACCTGTCCACCGTACAGAACGACGACGCGGTCACAGGTCTGTGCGATGACGCCGATGTCGTGAGAGATGAGGAGGACGCCGATGTCCCGCTCGTCTCGGAGGGTGCGAAGTCGTCGGAGGATGTCCGCCTGTGTCGTCGTATCTAGTGCCGTCGTCGGTTCGTCGGCGATCAATAGCTCGGGCTCACTCGCCAGCGCAGTGGCGAGAACGGCACGCTGGCGCATCCCGCCCGAGAACTCGTGAGGGAACGCCGCCGAACCCGACTCTGGGTTCGGCACGTCCATCGCCGCCAGCAGCTCGACAGCGCGCTCGCGTGCCTCCGCCCACGCCGACCGATCCCGGAGCAATGGGACGCCGAGGAAATCGGCGAGACGCTGCTGGCCGTTCGTTTCGTGTATTCGAACCGCCTCGCTGATCTGTTCGCCGATCGGGAACACCGGATTCAGCGTCTCTGTCGGGTCTTGGAAGACCATCGAGAGCTCGTTGCCGCGGATCCGCCGGAGTGTGGACTCGTCGGCGGTCGTCAGTTCGGTCCCGTCAAACGTGATCGTTCCGTCGACGATCCGCGCCGGCGATTCCAGTCTGCAGATCGACCGGGCGGTGACGGACTTGCCGCTGCCGCTCTCACCGAGGAGACCGACGATCTCACCACGATCGACCGAAAAGGACGCGCCATCGACCGCGTGGACGGGCCCTCGATCGGTGTCGAAGCGAGTGTGGAGCTCCTCGACGCGAAGCAGTGGGTCGCTCACAGCTGCTCCGTTCGGGCCGACTGAGCCGGTGAGAGCCTGTCTCTGAGACTGTCGCCCAAGAGGTTGAACCCGAGGACGGTGAGCATGATACAGCCCCCTGGGGCGTTGACGAGCCACCACGCCTGTCGAAGGTAGGGACGCCCCGACGCGAGCATCGTTCCCCACTCGGCTGTCGGCGGTTGGGCACCCAGTCCGAGAAAGGACAGCCCCGCAGTCCCGAGGATGACGCCGCCGATATCGAGCGTCCCGAGAACGACGACGGGCGCGACGACGTTCGGCAGCAGGTGGCGGGCGGTGACGTGTATCCGGGATCGACCGACCAGCCGGGAAGCGGTCACGAACTCCCGTTCTCGAACCGAGAGGACGCTGCTACGGATCAGTCTGGCGTACGATGCCCAACCGACGACGGCCAGCGCGAGCATCACGTTCACCAGACTCGGCCCGAGAACGCCGGCGATGACGAGCGCAAGCACGATCCCGGGAAACGCGAGCAGCGTGTCGACGAGTCGCATCAGTGCTTCGTCGACCCACCCGCCGGCGTAGCCCGCGACGAGACCGACCACCGTACCGACGACGAGCCGGACGGTCGTCACGGCGATGGCGATGCCGAGCGACAGCCTGGCTCCGTGTGAGAGCCGTGTGAGCACGTCGCGACCGAGCTGATCGGTGCCGAGTGGATGGGCCAACGATGGCGGTTGCAGTCGACTGAGGAGGTCCTGCTCGGCCGGGCCGTACGGCGACACGATCGGCCCGAACACCGCGAACACGAGCATGGCGAACACGACGATCACACCGAACTGTGTGAGGGGGCTCGACGGGAGCACGCCCGTCCACCGTCTCCGTTCCCCGTCCGATCGCTGTTTCCGTTCCCCGTCTGATCGCTGTTTCCGTTCCTCGTCCGCTCGCCGTGGTTGCACGTCGGCTGGCGTCTCACTCACGTCGGTTCACCCCCGAGATCGATGCGCGGATCGAGTCGGCTGTAGGTGAGATCGACCACGACGTTCGTCAGCACGAAGATAACCCCGATGAGGAGTGTCACTCCCTGCACGATCGGGTAATCGCGTGCGAAGATCGCATCGACCAGGAGCGTTCCGAGCCCCGGTCGCTGAAACACGACCTCGACGACGACGGCACCGTTGAGAACGTAGCTCAACTGGAGCCCGATGATGGTGACGACGGGCACGAGCGCGTTCCGGAGCGCGTGTTTGTAGACGACGATTCGTTCACGCAGCCCCTTCGATCGGGCCATGCGAACGTAGTCGGCGTCGAGGACGTTGAGCATCGCCGTCCGTACCAACCGGGTGATAACCGCGGCCATGCCCGATCCGAGAGTCAGCGCCGGGAGGACCAGATGTTCGAGCCCACCCGCGCCAGCGACGGGGAACACGTCGAGCCGGAGCGAACAGACGATGATGAGGAGATAGCCGAGCCAGAAGTTCGGCATCGAAACCCCGACGAGCGCACCGAACTGTGCGGCGTAGTCGGTGTGACTGCCCGGCTCGACCGCGCTGGCGATCCCGGCGGGGACCGCGATCGTGACCGCGACGAGCATCGACGCGACGGCGAGGACGATCGTGTTCGGTAGTCGTTGTGCGATCATCGTTGTGACGGCCCCGTTGCTGTAATACGACTGGCCGAGATCGCCGCGAACCACGCCACCCATCCATCGGGCGTACTGGATGGGGAACGAATCGTCGAGACCTTTGGCCGTCCGGAACTGTGCGACGGCTTCGTGCGACGGCGTCTGTCCACCCATCTGCTGGGTGAGGATCGTTCGCGCCGGATCTCCGGGGGTGATGAAGATCAGCCCGTACGTGAGCACCGAGACGGCGAACAGGACGACGACCATGGTCAACAGCCGTCTGAGGAGGTACTGACCGCTCATCTCACTGCTGTGTGTCCCACCATCGGTGTCCCTGTGAGTGCAGCCACGGTGTCGGCCAACCACTCGCCGGCGGGACCGTTCGATCCGGGGTTGTAGCGGGGACTGTCGACCGATTCACGCTCCGCTTCGATCGGTTCATTGGTTCCGCGACAGATCGGACCAGTCGATCATGTTGGCAATGGGATGTTTGTCGATGCCGGCGACGCTCGCCCGTCGGCCGAAGGCGTAGTCGTTGTAGTACAGCGGGACGACCGCACCAGTGTCGACGACCCGTCGTTGCACCTCGCCGTAGCGATCGCGCTTTTCTTCCAGCGTTTCGGCTCGGTATCCCTGCTCGATGAGGCGATCGATCTCCTCACCGGGGTTGTAAATGCCGGTTCCGTTCTGCTCGTGGAGCTTCCGGTTGTCGCTGCCGTCGGAGTGGAACATCGCTCGGATGAGGTAATCACAGGCGGCGCTGTTCGATCCGAAACTGACGAGCGTCAGGTTCGCCTCACCGGCGGTGAACGTATCGTAGAACGACGCCGGATCGACCTGTCGGATTTCGCTCCCGACTCCGATCTCCTCGAACCACCCCGAAAGAATCTGCGCGATCGTTCTGTCGTCGGTGTTTTCGCTGTTGATCAGTATCGAGAGCGTTTCGCCGCTGTAGCCGGACTGCTCGACCAGTTCCCGTGCCCGATCCCTGTCCGGCTCGTCGGTGGGGAGATCGTCGTGGACGGCCCACGGGACGATCGACGAGATCGGACCTCGTGCCGGTTTCCCCATCCCGTTCAGGACACTTTCGACGATCCGGCGCTGATCGACGGCCCAGCTGAGGGCCTGGCGAAGCCGTTCATCGTCGGTCGGTGCTCTGTAGAGGTTGACCGCAACGAGACTCGTCTCCGGTGTGAGATGGGTCTCGATAGCCGTTTCGGACGCCTCGTCGATGGCCGTGGCTCTGCTCTTCGGGACTTTCTGTGCGATGTCGACCGATCCTTTTTCGAGCGACAGAACGCGCGTATTGGGGTCCTTGATCCATTCGAACGTGAGCTCCGCGGGGCTCGCAGTTCCTCCTCGGTAGTTCTCGTCCGGTGTGAGCGTGATCGACTGCTCTTCCTCGACGTTTTTCACCTGGAAAGGGCCGGTTCCAACCGGTTTCTCGGTCGCATCGGGATGTTGGATTCCGAAGTAGTTGTGTGAGATCGTGCCGGGAAACGCGGGAAACGGCTCCGTCGTCCGGAAGCGGACCGTGGCGTCGTCCACTGCGGTGACGCCGTCGGGTTCGACACCGATCCAGCCCGGAACCCACGACAGCTGCTCGAAGACGCGGTCGAACGAGTGAACCACGGCGTCGGCACCCAGCGAATCGCCGTTGTGGAAGGTGACGCCGTCTCGAAGCGAAAACTCCCACGTCGTGTCGTCGACTGCCGTCCACTCCGTGGCCAGCAACGGCGCGGTCTCCATGTCCTCGGTGGTGTCCACGAGCGGTTCGAAGACGTGTGTGTAGTACGGAGTGATGCCGCGGTAGATGTCCCATTTCTCTCGGGTCGGGTCACGGGCGAGAGCTACAGTGAACGATTCCTCCGAGGCAGACGGTGCGCTCGTCGACTCGGTTCGTGAGTGGTCCGAACCGCCTTCCGAGCCGTTCGACACCGGATGAGAGCCACTACAGCCCGCTATCGACCCGGAAGCACCAGTCACAACACCGCCGAGAAATCGCCGTCTCGAACACCCCTTACCCATCGGCGTCCTCCCGCGTACCGACCGAACCGGTACGAGACGCTCTATCGAACTGCGACCGTGCTTTCACGCCTCTGAGTGCTGATTCACGCCGAAGGCGTTCTACAGCCATGACTACAACGAGATTCCAACCCATCAAAACAATTTCTATTGCAATAGAACAACCCAACTTTCACAACGACCGTCGACCATCGTAAGCCAGGCCAGACGCCTCCTCGAACTGTCGAATATCGTGTCGTGACCGATCCCAGCGTGTCGAACGTGCTGTGTGTCGCCTTTACCTCAGAAACCGAGGTTGAGCACCCGATTCCCGACGAGTGACACACAGATCACGGCGAGAAACACGACGAAGATCCCGAACGCGATCCCCCAGCCCGCAGCGTCCGCAACCGTTCCCACAACGACGCTTCCTGTCGCGCTCAACATCATGTACGTCGTCCGCACGAGACCGAACCCCGCACCGCGTTCGGCGGCCGAGAGATTATCGACGAAGCGGGGCAAGAGCGCCGCGCCCCAGCCCATCGCGATGCCGACACAGAAGATGCCGACGAGGAGGACACTCAACCGCGAGCCGACGAGAAGCAACGTATAGCCAGCTATCCCGAAGACCGCACAGAGACCGGCCGTCTCTTCGCGACCGAACCGGTCCGAGAGCGACCCGATACCGGGCTGTGTGAGTCCCTGAATGACGAAATACGCCGAGAACAGTGTACTGGCGAACGTCACCGAGTAGCCGTGATACGCGATCAGAAACGTCGGCAGGAACGACGCCGTCGCCTGCCAGATAAACTCGAACAGAAACGCGAGCACGGCAGTGAAGGCGATCTTTCGTCGGGAGAGGAGTTCGAGAACCGGTTCGAGTGCGATGCGATCCGCCATCGACTGTTCGGGCCGTGCAGGCTCCGTCGGGCGGACCTTCCAGCGGAAGAGGACGAACACCGGTAGCGCAGCGACGGCTCCGAGCGCGATCGCCGCCCGCCAGCCGAACCACTGACTGACGGCGGCCGCCGCGATCGGGGCTATCAGTCCCGCCAACGGTGCCCCGGAGTTGTGGAGACCGATCGCGGTGCCGATGTTGTCCAGCTCCCGGCTCAGCAGCGTCGTCGCAACGCTGTAATGTAGCCCTGCAACGCCACCCAACACCAGCGTGAGAACGAGGAAGACCGGCATCGATGGCGAGAGCGCGAGCAGCGCGCTGGCGACCGTCGTCAGTCCAACTGCCGCGAGGATGACGCGCCGCTCGCCGTACCGATCGGCCAGGATGCCGCTTGGGAACTGTGCGAACGCGTACGCCATCCAGAGGCCGGTCAGCGCGAGTCCGAGAACGCCCGTCGACGAACCGAACGTATCGACGATCTCCGGCACGACTGGACTGATGACCAACCGAGCAACCATCGTCGCGAAAAACGCGAGCGTACAGAGTACGACGAGCGTCACCCGATAGTCCCATACTCGCTTCACCACTCGTGGTATCCCTCTGATCTGGTAAAACGTACTGACTCGCCACAGAACATCTTGGAGTAGTTACCAGAGTGGTGCCCGCTCTCTCGGGGCGAGTCGGTTCCGCTCGAAAACGAAGACTGACGCCGGATCGCTTGTCTCGAAACGTCTTCGGATTCCTCTCGGCGGTCTTCGAGCCGCCGGACGCGTTCGATATCTGTCTGGTGGAGTGTGGTGGTCGAGCCGAGCTTACATCATGCCGCCCATGCCACCCATACCGCCCATACCACCCATGCCGCCGGGTGCGCCACCGGGGCCGCCCGCCTCCTCGCCGCCCTCGGTGGTGAGGTCACCGGCGGAGATGATGTCGTCGATCTTGAGCACGAGGTTCGCGGCCTCGGTCGCGCTCGACAGGGCCTGCTCCTTGGCGTGGGCCGGCTCGACGACGCCCGCTTCGTAGGTGTCCTCGACCTCGCCGTCGTAGACGTTCAGGCCCGCGTGCTCGTCGCCGGACTCGTGGGCCGAACGGAGGTCGACGAGGGTGTCGATCGGATCGAGACCTGCGTTCTCCGAGAGCACCCGGGGAACGAGTTCGAGCGAGTCGGCGAACGCCTCGACCGCGAGCTGCTCGCGCCCGCTCACGGAGTCGGCGTACTCGCGGAGCCGGGAGGCGAGTTCGACTTCGATCGCACCGCCGCCGGCGAGCACGCGCCCGTCCGAAACCGTCTGGGCGACGACTTCGAGCGCGTCGGTGATGCCGCGTTCGAGCTCGTCGACCACGTGGTCGGTCGAGCCGCGGAGGAGGATCGTGACGCCGTGGGAGTCTCCACCCTCGACGTAGAACAGCCCGTCGTCCTCGTCTCGGGTGACCGAGCCGGTACCGAGGTCGGCGGCACGCGCGCTGTCGAGGTCGGAGACGATGTTCGCGCCGAGAACTTCCTTCAGGAACTCGATGTCGGACTTCTTCGCGCGGCGCACGGCCAGAATCCCCTCTTTCGCGAGGTAGTGCTGGGCGAGGTCGTCGATGCCCTTCTGGCAGAACACGACGTCAGCGCCGGTTTCCTTGATCTGCTCGACTTTGGCCTTGAGCTGCTCGTCCTCCTGATCGAGGAACTGCTGGAGCTGGTCGGGATCGGAGAGGCTGACCTGGGAGTCGACGTTCGCCTCCTCGACCTCGACGGCCTCGCTCAGCAGGAGCACGGAGGCGTCCTCGGCCTCGGTCGGCATGTTGTCGTGGACCGGGTCCTTGCTGATGACTGCGCCGTCGAGGAGCGTGGAGTCGCCCGCCGACTGGCCGGTCTGAGTCTCGATGTTGACGTACTCGAGGTCGACGACGTTCTCGCCGGTCTGGGTTTCAACGGTGACGTTCTGGACCGCGTCGACGATGAGGTTGGCGAGCTGTTCCTTGTTGGACTCGGCTCCCTTGCCGGTCATCGAGGTCTCGGCGACCTTGCGGATGCGGTCGGTGTCGTCGGCGTCGATCTCCTCGGCGAGCTCGCCGATCTCCGCGCGAGCCTGCTCGCTCGCCATCTGGAGACCCTTGATGATCGCCGTCGGGTGGATGTCCTGTTCGAGGAGCCCCTCGGCGTTCTTGAGGAGTTCGCCCGCGACCGCGACCGCCGTCGTCGTGCCGTCGCCTGCCTCGTCCTCCTGGGTTTCGGCGACCTCGACGATCATCTCGGCCGTGGGGTTGTTGATGTCCATCTCGGTCAGGATGGTGACGCCGTCGTTCGTGACGGTGACGTCGCCCATCGAGGAGACGAGCATCTTGTCCATCCCTTTCGGTCCGAGTGTCGATCGAACCGAATCCGATACTGCGCGTGCTGCGTTGATGTTGTGGGACTGAGCGTCCTCGTCCTGGACGCGCTGGGAGTCGTCGCCCATGATGATCATCGGCTGGCCCTGCATTCGCTGACTCATGATTCACCGACCGATTGAATGTGCTTCTATAAAAAGCTAACTATTGGTGGCGAAGTGAGGCCGAGGGCGCTCACGAACGAACTGGACGCAAACCGCCCGACGGTGTACTCACGAACGACAAATCATGCGGGGTGTTATCGATGGCTGTGATGCGAGCTACGGCAGCGGCGACAGGAATTTATATACATCGACGGCCTTCCTCGGACGAATGCCGTACCCGAACAGTCCGGAAAAACACGACTGGGAGGCGCTGATCACGCCACGGGCGAGCCTCGATTATTTCCACGACGAGCCGGATCCGGTACCGAAGTCGCTCGTCCTGTGTTTTCACGACGGGCTTCTCGATCACGTCGCCGAGAGCTACGCCGTCACCGGGTTCGAAACGTGGGATACGGGGTACGCGCTCGGTACAACTGATGGTGAGGTCGGGATCGTTCGCGTGCCTGGCGTTGGCGCGCCGGTGACCGCCCTCCTGATGGAGGAGCTGATCGCCCGCGGGGCCGAGCGATTCCTCGCGCTCGGGCACGTCGGCAGCCTCCAGCCGGACGTCGCGCTCGGCGATCTGGTCGTCGTCGACCGCGCGCTGCGCGACGAGGGAACCTCACATCACTACCTCGATGCCGGAGCGTACGTCGACGCGACGCCCGCGCTGTGCGACCGACTCGAAGCCGCACTCGATGCAGCAGACGAAACCTACCATACCGGCCCGACGTGGACCACGGACGCGGTCTACCGGGAGACGATCCCCGAGATCGAGCGCTACCGCGAGGACGGCATCATGACTGTGGACATGGAGGCCGCGGCGGTGTTCGTGGTCGCGGAGCATCGTGGCGTCGATGCGGGCGCACTCTTTACTATCAGCGACCACCTCGACCCGTCGGGCTGGGAGCCACGGTTCGCCGAGACGGGCGAGCACCTCGAACGCGCGTTCGCGCGGGCCGTCGCGGCGCTCTCCGACTGAATTACTCGATGGGTTCTTTCCAGTGGACAGTCACCGTCCCGATCACGAAGTCGTCGCCCGTGCTGGCGTCGCGGACGAACCGGAGCGTGTTGGTGCCCTCGACGAGATCCGCGCCGGTGATCGGGTCCATCCAGTACTGCCAGCCCGCGCCTGGCGGGATGTCAAAGCCCGTGAGCGCGTCGCCATTGACGAGGATTTCGTGGTCGTACGCCGAGACGTCGAAGACCTGGAGTTCGAGGTACGGGTCGACGACCGGCTCCGTGGGGACGGTGAACTCGAACTCCGAGGAGCGGTGGTTGCCGACGAACTCCGCCCACGACACGTCGAGTCCGTCGGCGCTGTCGCCGAGGTGTTCCTGGACGGTGAGGAGTGCGTAGTTCGCACGGGTGGGCTGATCCATTGTGTTGGCGCTCGTCCGTTGAGGTGGTAAGTCCGCCGTCTCGCCTCCTCGAAAATCTCTGATTTTTCGGACGACAGCAAAAGATGGTAGCATGGGCCGGCGCGAATTCGAATCGCGGTTACGGCCACCCGAAGGCCGAAGGATACCAAGCTACCCCACCGGCCCGCGGCCGAAACCACGAGCAGGAGCGTGTTAACCCTTCCGTCTCAGCGTGGTCCCGCCCCGAATCGACTACTCGACGGCGAAGTACCGATCCCAATGATGCTGACAGCCGGGATTGAACGCGCCGTCACACTCCGGACAGCGATGATCGCAGTCGAGGTACGCCGTGATCGAGAGCCGCGCGCCACAGCGTCCACAGAGCACGGCCCGTTCGTCGAAGCGTGCCTGCGGCCACCGGCTCGTCTCGTGGTCGGCGAGCACCTCGTGACACTCGATGCAGGGGTAGAACGTCTCACAGCACGGGAGCGCGATGGCGACCACGTCGCGGTCGGTCCGGTAGTGCCGACAGCGCGTTTCGGGGTCGACTTCGACCCCGCGGAGCGGGACGTCGAGTGCGTGATCGTCGGTCGTGTCGCCACGCCCGTCCCCATCGGACTGGTCGGTCATCAGTACTGCGTGTACCCCGCGGTGTCGAGCCAGTTGTGCGCGACCGTGATGGCGTGGTCGGCGTGGAGTCGCTCGGGGCCGAGGCGCACCCGCGCGTTCGCGATCCCCGCCAGCAGCTCGGTCTCGCCATCGGCGAAATCCCGGTGATCCGACAGCACGAACGCCGGATCGTCGGGCGGCTCGATCTCGCCGACGGGATCGCCGTCCTCGTGAAGCGTGACGACGGTGCTCCCCTCGGCGATCGTCTCCAGGATCGGCTCGAACCCGCGCCGAGAGAGATGGACGCCCGGCGAACTCTCGGTCTCCATGTGGCCGATGGCCTCCTCACGCGCATCGAGCGCGTTGCGGACCAGCGCGGCGGTCGAGCGTTCGTCGGGGTTCAGCCGGCGGAGTTCGCTACCCTCGAAGCGCACCGCGAACTCGTCGCCGAGCACGAGCCACACTCGAACGTTCTCGCGGAGATCGTGCGAGAGGAAAAACGCCGAGTTCACACACCGACAGAGCACGTCGAGCCGCCCCGCGCCGCCCGCGAGATCGTCGAGCGAGAAGTCGGCGGTCGTGGGGGCGTCGTGACCCAGTACGACGAACTGGCGCATAGTCTGCCTGGCGACCGGAAACGAATAGCGCCGTCGATCACCGACTCACCAGGTCAGCCCCTCGTAGGTGAGTCCCTCGCGCGGCTCGACGATCCGCCGGCCGTCGACCACTACTTGACTACTCATCTCGTCGAACGCGCCGTCGAGCGCTGCGAACTCGTCCCAGTCGGTGACCACGAGCGCGCCCGCAGCGTTCCGGAGCGCGTCGGCCGCCGAGTCGGCGTACTCGACCTCGGGGAACTTTTCGGCCATCGCGTCGGCAGCGACCGGATCGTAGGCCGCCACGTCCGCGCCGCGTTCGAGCAGCCCCGCGATGATCGGCGTCGCGCGCGACCCGCGGATGTCGTCGGTGCCTGGCTTGAACGCCAATCCGAGCACCGCGATCCGCTGTCCTTCAGGTGCGACGTGGCGTTCGAGCAGTTCGAGCATCCGCTCGGGCTGGCGGTCGTTGACGTCGACGATCGCGTCGAGCAGCGTCGGCTCGTATCCCACCGAGCGCGCGGCGGCCCGGAGCGCGTCGGTGTCCTTCGGGAAGCACGACCCGCCCCAGCCCACACCCGAGCGGAGGAACCGTTCGCCGATCCGGTCGTCGAGCCCGATCGCGTCGGCGACCTCGTACGAGTCGACACCGAACTCCTTGCAGACGTTGCCGAGCTCGTTGATGAGGCTGATCTTCCCCGCGAGGAACACGTTGTTCGCGTACTTCACCATCGCGGCCTCGCGCCGCCCGGTCTCGACGATCGGCACGTCATCATCGTTTGCGGCGACCAGCGGCTCGTACACCCCGTGAAGTCGTTCGAGTGCGCGATCTCGCGGGCTTCGCCCGCTCGATCCATTCGCGGAGCGTTGCTCCGCGCGGTCCCCGTCCTCAGTGCCGAACACGAGCTTGTCGGGTTCGAGGAAGTCCGTGACCGCCGACCCCTGGCTCTGAAACTCCGGATTGACCGCGACGCCGAACTCCTCGCCCGCACGCTTGCCCGAGGTCTCTTCGAGGATCGGGACGAGACGCTCCTCGACCATCCCGGGGATCACGGTGCTCTTGACCACGACGAGATGGTAGCCCTCGGTCGCGGCGAGTTCCTCGCCGATGTCGCGCATGCCGGCCTCGACCACCGAGAGATCGATGCTACCGTCCTCGCGGGTGGGTGTCTGGAGCGCGACGAACGTGACGTCGGTCTCGCGGAGAGCGGCGTGATCCGTGGTCGCGTGGAGCCGGTCACCCGAGTGAGTCGCGACGCGCTCGTCGAGGCCCGGCTCGTGGATCGGGGTTTCGCCGGCGTTCAGGGCATCGACGATGCCTTCGTCGATGTCGATTGCAACCACGCTGTGGCCGAGATCGGCGAGACAGGCTGCGACGCTCGTGCCGACGTAGCCGCTACCGACGACGCTGATGTTCATGCCGGCTCGTTCACCACCTCTCGCCTTGAGCGTTCGGATGGATGCCGATCCAGCCAGTACAACCCGTTCCAGAGCCGCGACCGAACCGATGGACAGATTTTTGCGACCCGGCGCTGGACGGGAGGACATGAAAGCTGTCGTACTGGCTGCCGGCGAGGGCACCCGTCTCCGGCCGCTCACCGAGGACAAGCCGAAGGGGATGGTCGAAATCGATGGGCAACCCATCCTCACGCACTGTTTCGAACAGCTCGTCGAGCTGGGCGCGAGCGAGCTCCTCGTGGTGGTTGGCTACCAAAAAGAGGTCATCATCAGCCACTACGGCGACGAGTTCGAGGGCGTTCCGATCACGTACGCCCACCAGCGCGAGCAGGCGGGGCTCGCCCACGCCCTCCTCACCGTCGAGGAGCATATCGACGACGACTTCATGCTCATCCTCGGCGACAACATCTTCGACGCGAACCTCACGGACGTCGTGGACCGCCAGCGCGAGGACCGCGCCGACGCGGCCTTCCTCGTCGAGGAGGTCCCGATGGAGGAGGCAGACAGATATGGCGTCTGTGACACCAACGACTACGGCGAAGTCACCGACGTCGTCGAAAAGCCCGAGAACCCGCCGACGAACCTCGTTCTCACCGGCTTTTATACGTTCACGCCAGCGATCTTCCACGCCTGCCATCTCGTCCAGCCCTCCGCGCGCGGCGAGTACGAGATCTCCGAGGCGGTCGACCTCCTGCTCCGCTCCGGACGGACCATCGACGCGGTCCGGATGGACGGCTGGCGGATCGATGTGGGCTATCCCGAAGACAGGGACGAAGCCGAACGACGCCTTCAGAAAAAACGTGGCGAGGCCGGTACTGAGACGGACGCGAATGCGGATGCGGACGCTGATTCCGGTTCGGAAACCGAGACGGCGGACGCGACCGGAAACGAGTAACGAATCGAACTACGCGGTGCGGAGCCGGTCGCGGATCGTTTCTTCGACGGTGTGTTCGGCCGACCATCCCAGAGCCGCTTCCGTGCGTGACGTGTCGACCGGGAACGAGTCCACGAGTGTCTCGCCCGACCGCGGATTCGGAATAATTTCGACATCGGCGTCGATGTCGCGCTCGTCGGCCGCAACGTCGGCGACTAGCTCGGCGAGCTCCTCGACGCTGGGGTCCTCGTCGCTCGCGAGTTCGTACTTCTCGACGCCGGTGTCGCCGCGGTCGAGCTGGCCGATCATTTTCTCGGCGCTGTCGACGTAGGCCCGCGCGACGTCCTCGACGTGGACGTAGTTGCGCGATTGGGTGCCCGGCTCGTACACGGTGAGCGTCTCGCCCGCGAGCGCGCGATCGAGGAAGAAGTTCGTCACCGTGCCCTTCGAGACCCGCTCGCCGTCGATCGTGTGATCGCCGTAGAGGTTGGCGATCATGAACTGGTGGGCCGGGAACGCTCCCTCCGAAAAGGTCTCGATCGCGCGCTCGTTCAGGAGCTTGGTGCGGCCGTACCAGTTGAGCGGGTCCCGGGGATGGTCGACCGTGATCGGGAACTTCTGGGGATCGCCGATGACGCCCATGCTGAACGGGAAGATCAGTCCCGTCTCGTGTTTTCGGCAGAACCACGCCACGTTCTCGGTCCCCTGCACGTTGACCTCGTAGGCGAGATCCGGATGGTCCGCACAGTCGTCGACGCCGCTGAGTGCGGCGAGATGCATCACGATGTCCGCACCGGCGAGTGCGTCTTCGAGCCGGTCGCGGTCGCGGACGTCGAGGTGTTCGACCGCGACGTCGCCGACCTGGCGAACGTCGCCGAGATAGAAGTTGTCGAACGCCGTGATCTCCCACTCCGAGTGTGCGGCCTGAAGCTGCTTGACGACACAGCTTCCGATGTACCCCGCAGCGCCGGTGACGGCGACGGTCGTGGTTCCGTCCTCGCTCTCGCTGCCGGCTTCGGCGTCGCGACTCTCGCTCATCCTGCGAACCTCTCGGCGAGATCGCGAACACCCTCGCGGAGCGTGTGCTCGGGGGCGAACCCGGTCTCGTCGAGCCGATCGAAGTTCACGTGATAGGAGGGGCCGGGATGTTCGTCTTCGAGGTACGTCACGTCCACCGTATCGATTTCCTCGCTAATGAGTGTAGCGACGTCTTCCACTCTGTAGTTCTCGTCGTTCTTCCCTACGTTGTAGACGGGTTTCGACCACGCGTCCGGGCGGAGTACGGCATCGCGGTAGGCCCGTGCGGCGTCGTCGACGTGGATGAACGGCCGCCAGTTCGAGCCGTCGCCGTACACGGTGAGAGGCCGGCCGGTGAGCGCGCGGAAGACGAAGTGGTTCACCACGAGGTTGAACCGGATGCCCGGCGCGTCGCCGTACACCGTACTCAGCCGGATCGCCGTCCCGTCCATGTCGTACTCGGCCGTGTACTCGGCGAGGAGCTTCTCGGACTCGTACTTGGTCTCGGCGTAGGGGTTGATCGGATCGGGGTCGACCGTCTCGTCGATGTCGGTGCTCGTCGCCCGGCCGTAGATGTTACACGAGGAGGCCACGACGACCCGGTCGACGCCGATCTTCCCGGCCGCGGTGAGTACGTTTCGCGTGCCTTCGAGGTTGGTCGCGTAGGTCTCCTCGCGGCGGTCGTGGGTGCTGTCTGCGCCGGTGATCGCCGCGAGATGGACGATCCCGTCGACGTTTCTGACTGCGCTCTCGACGTCGCCGTACTCACGGACATCGCCCTGTCGGAAGTCGACAGCCTCGACACAGCCCATCAGGTTGCGTGGCGAGCCCGCCGAGAGATCGTCGAGCACGACGACCCGATCGATCCGGTCGTCCTCGCACAGCAGCGGGACGAGCGCGCTCCCGATGTATCCGCACCCGCCGGTGACGAGGAGATCCATCAGTCCTCCCGGTCTTCGAGCACGTCCGGTAGGAACCGATCCTCGTGGGACGTGATGACCTCCGCCTGCTCGGTCATCGCCCCGAGAACCTCGTCCATTCCGGTCTCGAAGTCCACCGACTGGCCGTCGATCAGTTCGTCGTACTTCTCCCGCTGGATCTCCATCTCGTGGGTCTCGTCCTCCTCGCGCGGGTTCTCGACGTGCTCGACTGTGACGTCGAGATCGTACTCCGCGCCGACGTCGGCGATGGTTTCGGCGATCTCGACGATACTGATCGCGCGCGTCGTCTGGTTGTAGACCGTGTGGTCCTCGGGCCGGTCGTCGGGATCACACAGCGCCAGCCGCGCGAGACCCTCCACCGTGTCCTCCAGGCTCACGAACGGCTTTCGCTGCTCGCCTTTCCCATAGACCGTCAGTGGGTAGCCCGCGACCGCCTGAGCCACGAAGCGGTGGGCGACCACCCCGAAGTAGTAATCGAAGTCGAGGCGGGTGGCGAGCCGGTCGTCCGCGCGGGTCTCGTCGGTGCCGGAGCCGTAGACGATCGCGGTCCGGACGTCGCTCACAGGAATGTCGAACTGAGAGTGGGCGAGCCGGAGGTTCGCCGCGTCGTGGCTCTTGGTGAGGTGGTACCACGAACCCGCCATCGCGGGGAACGGAACCTCGTCGCGGTCGCCGTCGTTCTCCATCGTCGCCCCGCCTTCCGGGATCGGGAACTCGGGCGCACCGTACACCCCCGTGGTGGTGGTCTCGACGAAGTGGGTGTCGTCGAGCCCCGCTTCGTGGAGCCCCCACACGAGGTTCCGGGTGGCCTGCATGTTGTTGTGCTGGGTCTCGTTCGCGTGCTCGCCGTTGATCTGTGAGTACGGCGCGGAGGGCTGGGCCGCGGTGTGGATCACCGCGTCGGGCTCGTGGACCGCGAGCAACTGGTCGACGAACGCTCGATCCGTGAGATCGCCCTCGACGAACGAGAGGTTCGTGAGACCCTGCTCCTCGGCGGCCGCGACACGCTCCTCGATCGAGGTGACCGGCGTGGCGCTTTTCGCGCCAACTGACGCGACCCACTCGCGGCGCGCACCGTTGTCCACGCCGAGTACGCGCTCGCCGGTCCGCTTCGCGATCCTGAGGGCCGTTGGCCAGCCAACGTAGCCGTCCGCTCCGGTGACGATGATCGACATTGGTTACTCAATTTCTGAGTAACTACTCCGCCGACAAAACGCTTTCCCCTCGGATTTGGGTGATGTTCACACGAACAGCCTGGTCGAAAAGTAGATCGTGGGTTCGATCGTGGTTCACGCCAGCCGATCGGCGATCCCCGCAGCGATGGGCAGCCGGGGGGATTCGCCCTGGTAGGCTTTGACCATGAGGTACGCCCACGCGACGAACCCCCCGACCGCGGCCACGAGCCAGACCAGACCGAGGACCAACGAGAACAGGCTCCCGACGAGGAACCCGCCAGTGGACCCGCTGAACGTCGCCACCGACACCACCGTCCCGAGGAACGTCAGCGCGGTGTACGCCACGAGAAGAACGCCGGTGAACGCGATGCTCTGGGCGGCGTGCCACCGCACGAACGGGTCCTCTCTTTCGATCAGATAGAAGATCAGTCCCGAGACCATTCCGAACAGGTACGACAGCGCGCCTGCGGTGTTGCTGTCGAGTCCCGTGTCGTTCTCCACGGCCGCTGTGGGCTCGTTCTCTACGTCGATGTCTTGTGTGCTGCTTGCCATTGGTTGCTCCGCTGTGTGATGGGTGTTCGTCCGCCCGTACCAACGCCGGCGGGATCGCCGCCAACGGGTATGTTAAAGCGTGTCGTGGGGTTATACTCACCGACCGAGATCGTCTCACGACATGAGACGATCTCATCACGTGAGACCGTCTCACTCGATACGTACATTCCTGTACGCGTCCTCCGTCCGGGGGAGCCTCCGTGGCTCGGGAACACAACACATGGAACTCGATGCATTCGTGGACGCGCACCGACCGATCGAGTCCGGCGAGTCGTTCGAACTCGAGAACTCGAAACTGCTCGACGTCTCGCTCGATGGACGCGTACTGGGGAAAGCGGGATCGATGATCGGCTACACCGGCGACATCTCCTTCGAGCGGCAGTCGAGCGGCGGGCTGAAGGGGATGCTCAAAAAGCGGATGACCGGCGAAGGGGCCGTGATGATGGCGGCGTCGGGCACCGGCCACCTCTATCTCGCCGATCAGGGAAAGGAGGTTCAGCTCCTGGAGCTCGACGCCACCGACGAGATCAGCGTGAACGGCAACGACGTCCTCGCGTTCGAGGAGTCGGTGACCTGGGACATCAAGATGCTGAACTCCATCGCGGGGTCCTCCGCGGGCGGAATGTTCAACGTCTATCTGAAGGGCCCGGGTCACGTCGCGATCACCACTCACGGCAACCCGCTCGTGGTGCCGACGCCGGTCCGGACCGATCCCAACGCGACCGTGGCATGGAGCGCCAACGTCTCGCCCAGCGCGAACCACGATCTCTCCCTCAAGAGCTTCCTCGGACGCTCTTCGGGCGAGACCTTCCAGCTCGAGTTCGCGGGTCACGACGGGTTCGTGATCCTCCAACCGTACGAGGAGATCAACCCGGATCAGAGCGGCGGTGGCGAAGAGAGCGCCGGCACCGGTCAGGGGATCAGCGTCAACGACTTCTTCTGATCGACAGCGAGCATCCTTCGAGAAACCAGGCCAAGGACACTCACCGTTCCGACGACGCCGCTGCGAAGACAGCGTTCTCTCCGGTGACGCCGTTCTCGACCCTCGTCGCAGTAGGCCAAAAGACATAAGTTAGTGTCTACTAAACTCCTGATTGGAGGGAGCAAACAAAAACGCGCTGATTGGAACGATGGATGCATACCGCTGGAATGATCCTCTATGCATCTACACGACGGTCGAGTTCCGTTGCTGCACACAGGCCAGGTGAGTTCCTGTCCACTTTGGCCACTGGCATCGGTTGCTCACCCATGCCACTTTGAACGGCACTTACCCGTACTGCACTTACCCGTACTGTATTTACGAGACCCGCTTCCAGAACTGATCTTCCAGGGATCGAGATGCGTGATCGGGGATGTGATGCCCACCTTCGGCATCGCGGTCGTACCCACCGATCTCCGGAGAATTTGCAGAGGCTAACAAAAAATTCAGCATCAGATATTATGTTGTTTGCTACGATACACGAACGTCGGACATGAGATCCGTTACGTCGGTTCGATCCGTGATTCGAGAGGGATCGATCCTCGCCACGCCGGCGGTGGAGTTTCAGGCAACGATGCTCTCGGTACTGTTGGTCATCATCGCTCTGTACGTGCTGGCAGTGGTGTATGACTCGTACTACTCGCCCTGGCCCGGGGATACTGGCATCCCTTTTCCACGACCCGATCCGTGTCGATTTCACAGACGAGTCGCACTTAGACGCGCTACAACAACGATTTAGTAGCCAGACAACTAGGAGTCGATATGCCGAGCGCGAAGGCGGAGGATTACATCAAGGCGGTGTACCAGCTCCAAGACGGTGACGACCCGGTTGCCACGTCGGCCGTTGCCGATGCGCTTGGCGTCACAGCGCCGACGGTGACGGCGACGATGAAGCGGTTGCAAGAACAGGGTCTCGTCGAGCGCGAGGAGTACAAGGGCGTGCGACTGACCCCCGAGGGTGAGCTCGTCGCGCTCGAAACCATCCGCCATCACCGACTGCTCGAACTGTTTCTGACCGAGCATCTGGGGTACGACTGGACCGAAGTTCACGACGAGGCCGACCAGCTCGAACACCACATCAGCGAACGACTCGAAACCGAACTCGCGGCCGTCCTCGAAGATCCGAGCGCCGACCCGCACGGCGCGCCGATTCCGACCGAGGACCTCGAACCAACCGACGCCGACGACGATCCGCTCTCGGAGTACGACGAGGGCGAGACGGTGGTCGTCACACAGGTGGCCGACAGCGATTCGGCGGTGCTCGCCTACCTCGCCGACGCCGGCATCACGCCCGGCACCCGTCTCGAAATCACCGAGATCGCGCCGTTCGGGATGCTCACCGTCGCGTCCGACGACGCCGACGACACCGTCTCGCTCCCCACGGAAATCGCGACCGCCATCCGCGTTCGCGATACCGACTCCGAGCCGTCTGATAGCGAGATGACGCTGGCTGGGTGATCGTCGCTGTTTCACCGCGACCGACCGCTGTATCGACGGTTGAGAGCAGAGAATCCCGAGAGTGAACCCGAGCACGAACGCTGTCCAGACGGTTCCGGACAGGCTCCGCGTCCCGTCCCTCTCGGCCGACGAGTGATCGTGATGTACGACTGGCAGCGCCCATCGGAGCTTTCGTTCGACCGGCCATGACTTTTAGCCCAGTCTAATCTTGGAGTTAGGACGGAACCTTTATCCCCTTTGCATTTCCACAATCGTGTGAGATGAACGGCACACTTTGTGTTGACTCCCGACTCGATTCCGGCTTCGATGGCTGGAATCGCCGCGAGGGAGTGTCTGAACGATGATCGCCCTCCAACTCGGCCTGCCGGAAGGCCTCGGTATCCTCGTCGGCTCCTGGCGCGAAGCCTTCGTGCAGGTCTCGGCCTTCGTCGGCGCGACGATCCTCCTGTTCAGTCTCGTCCAGTATCGGTTCGACGGCCAACTCACCGAGTGGCTCAAAGAGAACGAACGCGCCCAACCCCTCACCGGCGCGTTGCTCGGACTCACCCCGGGCTGTGGCGGTGCCATCATCGCGATGCCGCTGTACATTCGCGGGACGGTTAGCTTCGGCACTGTCGTCGCAGCCCTTGCAGCGACCGCGGGCGACTCGGCGTTCATCATCCTCGCGCTCGCCCCCGAGGCAGCGTTGTACGCCTACGGGATGGCGTTCGTCGCAGCGGTCCTGTTCGGCTACGCCATCGACATCTTCGGGCTCGGCGTCGGCTACGTCGACAACGCGGTCGAGCGCATCGGTCGCCCGATGACCGACGGCGGGTTTTCGACGACGAGTGTCGCCCACGGTGGCCCGAGCATCGCCGACTACGACGGCCCCGACGGTCACGACCACGACCACGATCACGGCAGCGATATGCCGAGCTACCTGCCGAACTCCGGGCTGCTCGAACGCGCGAGTCACGCGATCCACGTTCTGTGGTGGATCGTCCTCGCGGGCGGACTGGTCGCCGGCGTGATGTACCTCGCCAAAGGCGCTCAAGAGCCCGCGTGGGAGCTCGCGGCCACGTACGACGGCCTGTTCACGATCGCTGGCCTCCTCGGCACCACGCTATCGTTTTACCTGTACTTCGTCGGCAAACACTACATCGGCGAAGGCGAGACCGGCCGCATCATGGATTCGTTCGACAGCCTGTACAAGACCTTCCAGCACTCCGCGATGGAGACCGCGATGGTGACCGTGTGGGTCGTCGCTGGCTACCTGCTCTACGAGTACGGGCTCCTGCTCACCGGACTGGATATCGCCGGACTCGCGGCAGCTGCGGGCATTCTCGCGCCGATCGCGGGCGCGGTGCTCGGCCTCATCCCCGGCTGTGCGGCCCACATCGTGTTCGCACAGCTGTACGCTCTCGAAGAAGCCATTCCGTTCTCGGCGCTCGTCGCGAACGCCATCAGTCAGGACGGCGACGCGCTGTTCCCGTTGATGGCGATCGACATGAAGGCCGCCATCATCGCGACCATCTACACGACGATCCCGGGCGTCATCGTCGGGGTCCTCGTCTACTACCTCTGGCCGTACGCCCAGTTCGGGTTCGGGGTACTCGGATGACGGTCGTTCCGATTCACAGCACCCGCAACGTACGACCAGCACGAACGGGACGCTCGGCGCGAACGGGATGCGTGAGGGGTGACTGACGTGTACGAACACATCCTCGTTCCGACGGACGGAAGCGATCCCGCAGCCGCTGCCCTCGGGCACGCGCTCGGGCTCGCCACCCAGAACGATGCGATCCTCCACGCCCTGTTCGTCATCGATACCGACAAGAGCTGGCTGACGGTCTCGCGAACCGAGGTCGACGACGCGATCAGAGACATCGGGCAGGAAACCAGCGAGCAAGTCCTCGGCGAGGTCGAAGCCGCGGCTGCGGATGCCGGCGCCGAACTCGTCACGGAGGTGCTGGAGGGGACGCCCGACGAACGGATACTCACGAGTGCCGCCGACGACGACGCCGATCTCATCGTGATGGGAACACACGGTCACTCGGGGCTCCAACGCCGTCTCCTCGGGAGCGTCACCGAACGGGTCATTCGAGGAGCCGATGTCCCCGTCATGGCGGTCAGCGTCGCCGACGAAGACACCGCCTGAAACGGCGTAGTTACTATCCCAACGTCGGCTTATTAACAAAAACTATTATTATAACCCGCTATTCTGGCAGCTAGTTTGATAAAAGTGCGGTTCGTAGCGTCGGTAATGGACTCGGGCGAAACGACCACGAAACTCTCCGTTCCGCGGATGGACTGTCCCTCGTGTGCGGGCAAAGTCGAGAACGCCCTCGATCGACTCGCCGGCGTCTCGTCGTACAAAACTCAGCCGACAACTGGCACGGTAGCCATCACCTACGACACGACGTCCGTCGAGAAGACGGATGTCGTAACTGCCATCGAGAGCGCCGGCTACGACGTCACCGACACCACGAGCGAAGGAACGACCGACGGCGGCGCGAACGACAGCATCTGGACGAGTCCGCGCGCGCTCAAAACGTGGATCAGTGGAGGATTTCTCGCGCTCGGCCTCCTCTTCGAGTTCGTCCTGGCAGCGCAGAACGCCGCGGTTGGAACGGTCCTCGGGAGTGAACTCTTCGTTGCCGATATTCTGTTCTTGATCGGCGTCGCGGTCGGGGGCCAGGAAATCCTCCGGAACGGCTACTACTCGGCGCGAAACCTGAACCTCGACATCGACTTCCTGATGTCGGTCGCCATCCTCGGGGCGCTGGTCGCGAGCCTCGCGTTCGGCGAGGCGCTCTACTTCGAGGCCGCGACGCTTGCGTTCCTGTTCAGCGTCGCCGAGCTGCTCGAACGCTCCTCGATGGACCAGGCCCGCAACTCGCTCCAGGAGCTCATGGATCTCTCGCCGAACGAGGCGACCGTCAAGCGAGACGACGGCGAGGAGACGGTCCCGGTCGAAGACGTCTCGGTGGGCGATGTCGTCGTGGTGCGACCGGGTGAGAAGATCCCGATGGACGGCGACGTCGTCGACGGCGATAGCGCGGTCAACCAGGCCCCGATCACTGGCGAGAGCGTCCCGGTCGACAAAACCACCGGTGACGAAGTCTACGCCGGCACGATCAACGAGGAGGGGTACCTCGAAATCCAGGTCACGTCTGCGGCCGCCGACAACACCCTCTCGCGCATCGTCGAGATGGTCGAGGACGCCCAGTCGAACAAGACCGAGCGCGAGCAGTTCGTCGAGCGATTTTCAGCGTGGTACACGCCCGTGGTCGTCGCCTTCGCCGTCCTCGTCACGCTGGGGAGCCCGTTCGTGCTCGGAACGGCGTGGTCGACCGCCGTCGTCTACGGACTGACGCTCCTCGTCCTTGCGTGTCCGTGTGCGTTCGTGATCTCGACGCCCGTCTCGGTCGTGTCGGGCATCACGAGCGCGGCCGACAACGGCGTGCTCATCAAGGGCGGCAACCACCTCGAAGCGATGGGTGCGGTCGACGTCGTCACGTTCGACAAGACCGGGACACTCACGAAGGGCGAACTCACCGTGACCGACGTCGTTCCGCTCCACGGGAACACCGAGGATGACGTCCTCCGGTGTGCACGGGGACTCGAAGCCCGAAGCGAGCACCCGATCGGCGAGGCGATCGTCGCCGAGGCCGGGAGCGCGGACGTCGCCGAGCGCGAGATCGACGACTTCGAGGCCATCACGGGCAAGGGCGTTCGGGCCGAGCTCGACGGCACGCCACACTTCGCCGGCAAGCCCGGCTTGTTCGACGACCTCGGTTTCGATCTCTCACACGTTCACGCCACGACCGATGGCGGAGTCGTCACCGAAACGACGCGCCAGCTCTGCGAACGGCACAACTGCCTCGATCTGCTGGAGGAGACGGTGCCCGAACTCCAGTCCGAAGGGAAAACCGTCGTGCTCGTCGGAACTGAAGACGAGATCGAGGGCGTCGTCGCCGTGGCGGACGAGGTGCGCCCCGAGGCCAAACGCACGATCGCCCGGCTGAAGGATCTCGGCGTGGAGCGCACGATGATGCTCACGGGCGACAACGACCGCACCGCGCGCGCGATCGCCGAACAGGTCGGTGTCGACGAGCACCGCGCGGAGCTGCTTCCGGACGAGAAAGTCGAAGCTATCGAGGAACTGGTCGAGGAGTACGATGGGGTTGCGATGGTCGGTGACGGAATCAACGACGCGCCGGCGCTCGCCACGGCGTCGGTCGGCATCGCGATGGGAGCCGCCGGAACCGATACGGCGCTCGAAACCGCGGACATCGCGTTGATGGGCGACGATCTCGCGAAACTCCCCTACCTCTACGAACTCGCGAACGACGCGAACGGCGTCATCCGCCAGAACATCGTCGGGAGCCTCCTCGTCAAGGCCGGGCTCGCGGTCGCGGTCCCGTTCGGCTACGTCCCGATCTGGTTGGCGGTGCTCGCTGGCGACGCCGGGATGACCGTCGGCGTGACCGGCAACGCGATGCGGCTCTCACGGATTCGGCCGGACCTCGCAACCGACACCGCCGAACGGAGCGAGTGACGCCGGCACTACCCGCTTCCGGACCGACGCTTCGTCTCGATCGTGGCCCTGGGCAGAAAGATGGCCACACCGTTGTCGAAAAAGTCAGTATCTTTTCGGGTGTGTCGATACCGCGGCGACGCTCTTCTGGAATCAGAACGAGAGATGCGAGGACGAACTCGGTTCGTCGTTGCCGACGCCGCCGTCGTGCAGATACGTGTAGTTGCCGTCGGTCAGGAACGCGCTCCCGTCGGCGACCGTGATCTCGACCGGCGGGAGCGTCGTCCCGGCGGCCTCCCCGTTGTCACACTCGCCGGAGCAGGCGTCGAACATCGAGCCGTGTTTCGGACAGATGATTGTCCCGTCGCGCATCGCTGCCCCCGTTCCGCGGTCGAGGCGCTGGTTCTCGTGGGTGCAGTTGTTGACCCAGCCCTGGATACCCGGCTCGTCGTCACAGCGGACGAGGATGAGTTCCTGCTCGTTGGTGAACGCATCCGCCGCCGTGAACAGGTAGGAACCGACGTCCGGCACGTCGGCGACGTCGGCGATGTGTGCTCCGTCGGGCATTGTCCGAGAGACGGGCTTTCGCTGTAAAGTTGTGGCGCTCAACGGTGACCGTCCGGTGAAGACGAGAGCGTTTACAGGAAGCGCAGCAGCGAGTGATTCGCCGCCACGAACCCGAGGAGGAGCGTCACTCCGTAGAACCCTGCCACCAGCGTGACGTGACTCCGACGGTGGTTCACGAGCCCGAACACGGGCGTCAGAACTATCGGATACCAGGGCGACCACTGCGTGAGAACGACCATCGACGTGATCGCCAGTGTTACTGTCGCCAGCACGATCGGATCCGACTCGTATCGATAGACGACCACGAGAACGAGCGCTCCACAGACGAGCGTGGCCGCGACGAGCGGCGTGATCCCAGCCGTCACTGCAATCGGGCTCGCGTTGAACTGTGGGGTTTCGCTCAGGTGTGTGAACCCGGGAATCGACAGCACGAACGACGCAACCGATGCACCACCGAGCACACCGGCGAGCCCCAATCGCCAGTCCACCGTCCAGTTTCGCGCCCGCACGTACCGGACGGTGACCACAACCGCCAGCGGACCGAGATACCAGAGCCGGTAATGCAACGAGAGTGCGGCGACGAGCGCCAGCATGGCAACGCCGTCCCGCCCCTGTCGGTACGCAAGAATCCCGTACAGCGCTACTGCGGCAGCGATCGGATCGAAAAAGCCGTTCAGTCCCCAGAACACGTAGAGGGGCGCAGCCACGAGGAGGACGCTCCCCACGAGGACGGGACGATAGCTCCCACGCAGCGTCCGGGCGAGCAGCCACGTCGCACCCACGCCGCCGAGCCCGAAAGTCACCACCATCGCGAGATTGACTACCGACGCGGGGAGTAGCCCGAGATTGTTCACCACACCGAACGGTAAGAACAGCAGTAACGACCCGAACGGGTAGAGATACGGGAGGGCAGCCCAGTTGACGAACGGCCGCAGCGCACCGAACTCCCACTGACCGATCGGTGTCGTGAAGACCTCCGGACCGATGTTGAGGAGCGCCCACGCGGCGTAGGCGTGATGCAGATGGTCGGTGTACAGCGAGTCGAGCGAGTAGGCGGGCGGCGAACCCAGAAAAACGGCGACGATACAGACAGCCACCGCGAGCCAGGCGCAGACGCGTTTGAGCGGGTCGGCGGCGAGAAACCATCGACGGAACAACCGGTCGAGCGACCGATAGGCGGTGGCGATCACGACGGTACTGCGGCGAGGAGTCACGTGAGGATTATGGCCGGATCGCCGGCGGCTCCCCTCGTCGGCGTATCCACGTGGTCCAGAAATGCCCGTTTGCGGCGTCGAGCGCGACTACACCCCGGGTAGGAGTCCGAGCTCTGTGTCGATCGGTGTTCGCGTTGCTTATCAACCACCGACTGAAGATCTAGACGGATGGGATCGCGACTCGACGCCCGATTGCTCCTCCCGATCGCGCTGTTTGCGTGCCTCGTTCACGCCGAGTCTCTCGACCTGTGGTTCGTGGCTACCGATACGTTGCCGCTCATCGAGACGAATCGAGTGTCGAATCCGGCAGCGATCGGCACGCTGTTCACGCAGCCGCTCATGGCCGGCTCGGATTTCGCTTCGATGGCGCTGTTCTATCGACCGGTAGCCAGCCTGACGTACGCGATCGATCACGCGCTCTGGGGGCTCGATCCCTTCGGATATCACCTCACGAACGTCGTTCTTCACGCCGTTGGGACCGTTCTCGTGGTGGTCACGATCACCGAAATAACCGACCGTCCCCGCGTCGGCTACCTGACGGGGCTGCTGTTCACCGTTCATCCCGTGACCGTCGAAGTCGTGCCCGTGATCGCCCGGCGGCAGGACATCCTCCTGGCGATCTTCGTGTTGGGAACGATCTCGCTGTTCGTGCGCTGGCATCGTCGGTGGCAGCGACACCGACGCCAGAACCGTGAGTGGACGCTCCGGCCGTATCGTCCGCTCATCGCCGCACTCGTCGCGTACACGCTGGCGCTCGGATCGAAGGAAACCGCACTCGTCGTGCCGGCTTTGCTGCTGGTCTGGGCTACTCTCCAGCAGGACGAGGGGCCCATGCAACGACTCCGCGCCGGTCTCACTGCGATGGGATCGTTCGCGGTGGTCACGCTTCTCTACGCCGCCGTCAGGGTGGCGGTTCTCGGCGGTCTCGGTGGCTACCACTCGCCGTTCGGGGGGTTGCCGTCCTACACGCTCGAAAACGTGTTGCTGACCGCTGGGAAATACGTCCTCTGGACCGTGCTGCCGGTTCAGTTCAACGCAGCGGGAACGGACGCGACGACTCTGTCGGTCGGTCTGGTCTTCGTCGGCGTGGTGGCGCTCGGCGTCGTCGGCTTCGTCGTGCTTGCCGGACGCGGCTGGTTCACCCGCGGGCGACACACCGTCTGGCGGACGATCACGGCGATCGGCTGTCTCGTCTCCTTGGCGGCGATCCCGTACGTCCTGGGGGTCGGCGCAGAGACGCCCACTCGTCTCGACCCGCCGGCACTCGTCGAGATCGTCGTCCCGATCCTGTTCGTTGGTGGGTGTGGTGCGGCGATCCTGACGGCGATGCTGAGCCGTGAGCCGCTCACCGCTGCCACGCGTCGACAGCTGCTCTTTTTCGGCTGCTGGTTCGTTGGTCCGCTCGCCGGTCTGCTTTTCGCCAAGCAGATCCTTCTCCAGCCGCTGTCGTTCGGGTTCGGAATTCGCAACGCGTACAGCGTCCTCGTCCCGGTGTTGGCCGGGTTCTCGCTGCTCGTGATTGGTTGTGTCAACCGATTCCACACCCATCTCGAACACACGCCCACGATCGGCGATCGTACGGGGAACCTCACAGCCGTGTCCGTGCTACTGGTGGTTCTCGTATCGATGGGTGCCGCCTCTCCGGCACTCTCCACAGACCGCGGCTGGGAAGCTGCGGGCGAGCTCAACCAGCGCTCGCTCGACGCGGTCAGCGACGACCTCGCGGACACACCGAACGCTACGGTCGTCTACCTCGTCGACTATCCGAACAAGTTCGACGCCCGAAACGCGTCCGGACGGAACGCCCACTCGGTGACTCCACTCCTGTCTTACTCGATCGAAGCCTGGCTCTCGCTCGATCGATCATCCCCGTCCACTCAGGTCCGTCTGGTCCGGCCACGAGCGGTCGAGTCGGTTCCACCGCAGCTATCGTCCGCAACCCAGGCCCGTGACGACGTCGTCGTCGTGCGTGTGACCGATGACGAACGCAGTTGACTGACGGACACAATTGACCGACGACCGCAGCCACCAGCCGTGTGCCGTGAGTGTTGACGCAGGACGATCGGCTGTGTCTGATGGACGCAATCGAAAGCCTACACCACGAGTCTGCAGGTCGGGCCAGACGACTGATCTCGACTGGGCGTGGTTCCGTGACGATCAGAGCCGGTACATCCCGAGGAAGGCGACGGCACCGACCGCACTCACCACCGCAACGAGCGGGAACGCAGCGCCGAGGCCGAACCGTTCGGCGGCGACGCCGAACAGCAGGGGCCCGATCGCGCCGCCGAGCGACCCCGCCGTCAACATCACCCCGAACAGACTCCCGCTGAACCCGCGTTCTGAGTACTGGGAGGTGATCGCGTTCATCGCGGGCAGGGCAGCCCACATCGCAACGCCGAGGAGGAAAAACCATCCGAACAGCACGATCGGCACCAACGGCACGACCGCGGTCGCACCCAGTACGATCGTCGAAGTCGCGAGCGCCCCGAAGCCGAGGGTTCGCCGATCCATGCTGTCGGCGAGGGAACCCGCGGCGAGCGAGGAGATCCCGGCACCGACGAGCATCCCGAAGAAGATCCCGTTGGCGACACCGGCGGTCGTGCCGGCGTGTTCGACGAGAAAGGACGTGACGAACGTCCGGACCGCGCCGAGTTCCGTGGCGATCGCGAGGTTGGCGAGAAACAACACTGCGACCCAGGGTTCGAGCGGCACCGAAACCAGCCCGGAGAGACCGGACCATCGATCCCCGGTGTTCTCGCTCGTCCGCGAGGCAGGGCTCTCGTCGGTCCCGCCGTCGGGTTCGACCGGGGCTGCGTCGTCGGAGCGGTGTCGGGGCCGGAACACGGCCAGAAACACCATCGCATAGACGACACCGACTGCCGCGCTGACCGTGAGCGCGAACCGCCAGTCGAACAGCGTTGCCAAGCCCCCGATGAGTGCCGGGGCGAGGGCGGTACCCACGACCCCGCCGAGTCCGTGGATTCCCATCGCCTTGCCTTCGGTAGCGCCGGTTTCGAGATCGCTGATGATCGACATGCCAGAGGGGTGGTAGGTGCTGCCCCCGATGCCGGCGATCACTTCGGCAGCGACGAGGGTCCAGTACCCCTGTGCGCTCGCTGCGACGAGGATGCCGGCCGCGAGCACGACCATGCCGCCGGCGAGGAGCCACCGCTGGCCGATCCGGTCCGCGAGCACGCCCGCGGGCAACTGAAAGATCGAGTACGTGGCGAAAAAGACGGTCAGCAACGCTCCAGCCTCGCCGTAGGAGATCGCGAAATCGTTCACCAACAGCGGCAGGATCGGCGGGAGCGCGACGCTGTAGAACTCGTTGACGGCGTGTGCCACCGTAATGAGCCACACCTCGCGCGGGTTCGACACCGAGACCAGGCGCGAGGTGAACGACCGCGACATGTGATTGCTCCTCCGTCGTATCCAATGAGCGTTGGCTTTCCGGGGCGGGTGGATCGAAGATTCGGCGGACGGCGGTGACCGGGACGCAGACCTCAACCCGCGCCAATAGTGTTAACGCCCCTCAATCGTATCGCTAGACGATGGAGCAGGGAACGGAGCGCGAACGGGAGGCGGTGCGGGAAGCCTGGGACGCGATCGCGGCACGGCGGGCCAGGACGGATGCCCTCCTGCTTGGCGGCGTGCTCGTCGGTAGTGGCCTCCTGATCGTTGCGTTCGCTCTGCTGGTGCCGCTGGAACTGTGCGTCCACGGTGCCGGGATCGATGGATCGATCTGTACGACCCAACAGCTCAGCCGCGAAGCCATGCTCCTCGCGCTGATCGTCGGGGGAATCATGACAGGCGGTGGTGGGCACCTGTTCTGGCAGAACCTTCATCACCCGAACTGACGTTTCGAACGGGTTCGGTAGGTGCGAAAGTTCCGATCGCCGAACGGGAACCAGCCCGCTCTGCCGCCTGCGGAAGCTGCTTTGACGTCCATCGACAACACCCAGACGACTTCGTGGAACGCCCTCCAAACCCCGTTCGGTTGGTCGTGTACTGGGTCGGTCTCGCGCTCGTCCGCGCGGGGCTGATCGACCGGGAGCGAGCGCGCCGAACGACCGACCTCGCGTGGCCGCGGATCGTCACCGGCCTCGCGCGGATGTCGAAAAACGCCATCGACGTCGCGATGGTCGGCGTCGCTATCGGCACGAGTGCGATCACGGGCGTCGGATTCGCGGCCTCCTTTTGGGGCATCGCGTTCGCGCTCGGTGGCGGCGTCGCCAGCGGCACCATCGCGCTCGTCTCGCAGGCATACGGTGCCGACGAGAGCGGTGGACAGGCCGTCCGATCGAGTGTCGTGATCGTGCTCGCGCTCACGATCCCCGTCGCCGCGCTCTTCTGGTCGCTGCCAACCGAGCTCGTCGGCCTGCTCAGCAACGATCCGGCCGTCGTGGCCCTCGGTGCGGACTACCTCCAGGTCGTCGGGTTGGGGATCCCTTTCGCCGGGTTGAACCTCATCGGGAGTCGGACGCTCGTCGGCACCGACGACGCGTGGACGCCGATGGTCATCCGGGCCGGCGGAGCGGTCGTGAACATCGCACTCAACGCCGTGTTGATCTTTGGCGTCGGGCTCGGCGTCGTCGGTGCGGCGATCGGGACCGTGCTCGCGAACGTCGTCGTCACCACGACGTTCGCGCTCGGTTTCACGCACGGCCGCGTCCCACTGGTCGGGTCGTTCGAGGTGACGCTCGATCCACTCGGGACGTACGTCGATCGCGACACCATGCGTCAACTGGTCGAGATCGGCACGCCCATGATCGGCAAGAACTTGGCGTGGCGGCTGGGCGAGTTCCCGCTGCTCGCGATCGTCGACATCTTCGGGACGGCGGTCGCGGCGGCGTTCGTGATCGCGCTGCGGGTGCGGGACCTGATGAACACGCCGGGCTGGGGGTTCAGCCTCGCGTCGTCGAGCCTGGTGGGTCAGGAACTCGGGATCGGCGACGAGGCGAGCGCCGAAGCATACGGCCGCGACGTCATGCGGTTCGCGGTCGTGGTGTATTTCGTCTCGGCAGGACTCGTGTTCGTGTTCGCCGAGCCGATCGCGCTCGCCTTTGTCGGCGATCCGACCGCGCCCGCGCTGCCGATCACGGTGACGCTGATCTACGCCACCTGTGTCGGGATCGTGTTCCGCGGGCTCTCACGGACGGCCAGTGGCCCGCTCCGCGCGAGCGGCGACACTCGCTGGCCGTTCTACGGGCAGGTGCTGGGGTACGCGATCGCCATCCCGGTCGCCTACCTCGGCGCAGTCACGCCGCTCGGTCTCGCCGGGCTGGGGCTTGCGATCGTCATCGAGATGGTGGCTCCCGCGATCGTCA
Organism: Halococcus sp. PRR34; assembly: GCF_028617175.1. Taxonomy (NCBI): domain Archaea; kingdom Methanobacteriati; phylum Methanobacteriota; class Halobacteria; order Halobacteriales; family Halococcaceae; genus Halococcus; species Halococcus sp. PRR34. The sequence goes on from NZ_JAQJDA010000003.1 coordinate 279,797, forward strand.
ACTACTATCGGTTTTCGACCGGCAAGTGGAAAGCGATCAGTCGGTCGTACCGGCCGGCTGCGAGCTCCGGCGACTGATAGGGACGGTTGGCAGTCCCGATGACGACGCCGGGAAGCCGAGCGGCCGATCCCGAGAGGTGCGTCGTTACAGATCCTTGCCACCGTTGACGTCGATCACTTCACCGGTGATGAACGACGATTTCTCGTCCGCGAGGAAGCCGACGACCTCGGCGACCTCTTCGACGGTGCCGAGCCGTCCGAGCGGCGTGTCGTCCTCGATGCCTGCTTTCAGCTTCTCCGGGACGCCGTCGAGCATTTGGGTCGCGATGAATCCCGGGGCGACACAGTTCGACGTCGATCCCTCGTCCGCAAGCTCCAACGCCAGCGTCCGGGTGAACCCGAAGATCCCGCTTTTCGCCGTCGCGTAGTTGGCCTGTCCCATGTTGCCACCTTTGCCCACGATGCTCGAGATGTTGATCAGTCGCCCCTCCGCTGCCGCCGCGATGTCGTCGTAAAACGCCTGTGTGCAGTGAAACGCCCCGTCGAGGTGGATGTCGAGCACCGTGTCCCACTCTTCGTGGCTCATCTCGGTAAACAGCACGTCCTGGTTGATGCCCGCGTTGTTGACCACGACGTCCGCACGGCCGAACGCGTCGTGGGTCGTCTCCCGCATCGCCTCCACTTGCTCTTGGTCGGTAACGTCCGCTTGGATCGCGAGTGCACGCCCGCCGGCCGATTCGATCCGGTCGACGACCTCGTTGGCTTCCGTTTCCGACCGACGGTAGTTGACGACGACGTTCGCCCCCTGCGTTCCGAAGCACTCGGCGATTCCCCGTCCGATCCCGCGCGACGAGCCAGTCACCACACACGTTCGATCCTCCATGTGATACGAGTAGTAATGCATCCGATATGAAGATTGGGCCCAGTCACTCACGGCGGACACGGAGACCGCACCGATTCCGTGAGCGGTGTTCCGTCACCAATGGAGAAGAACTATCACGCTCTTTCGATAGGAGGCTGGTGTGCCAGTTCCAGAGCCACCGATTTTGGCCCTCGCCCCGCCACTGGTCGCCATCGTTCTCGCTATGGCGACGCGACAGGTACTCATCTCCCTCTATGCGGGCATCTGGTCGGGAGCGCTGATCGCCACATCGGGCAATCCACTCGCCGCGACGGCGCTGTCACTCGACTGGATCGTCGAAACCGTGCGTGACCCGTTCAACGCGACGTTTCTCGTGTTGATTCTCCTGATGGGAGCGGGTGCAGCGTTCATCTACAAGTCCGGTAGCATCCTCGCCCTCGAACAGTGGGTCGGCGATCGGGTCGAAACGGCCCGCGATGCGCAGGTACTCACCTGGCTGATCGGCATCTTCATCTTTTTCGACTCGTACACGAGCACGATCATCACGGGGAATGCGACGAAGGAGCTCGCCAACTCGCGGTACTCCTCGCGGGAGATGCACGCCTACGTGCTCGACTCGACGACCTCTCCCGTGACGACGTTCGGGCCGATCTCGAACTGGATCGGGTTCCAGGTCTCGGTCATCGCACAGGTCATCACTGCCGGTACCCTGACTGTTGCCGCCATCGGCGCGTCTCCCTACGAGCTGTTCTTACAGAGCATTCCGTGGAACATCTACTGTCTCATGGCCTTCCTCATGGTGGGACTCATCGCCATCACCCAACGCTTCTACGGCCCGATGCTCGATGCAGAGTGGCGCGCGCGGAGCGAGCGAAAAACGATGCGGGAGGGTGCGTCCCCGCTGTCGGACGTCAGCTCCGATGTCGGCGAGCCGAGCGAAACGAACCCGACGCTGGTGAACTTCTTCGCGCCGATCGTCGCCCTCGTCGTCGCCGGACTCGTTTCGATGTGGTGGCTCGGTGGTGGTGCGTCCCCGAGCGTTGGCATCGCCGAAGCCTTCCAGGAGACGGACATCGCCCGAGCGTTGCTGTTCTCGGCGTTCGCGTTCGCCGTCGTCGGGTTTCTTGGTACTGTGGCGACCGGCGCACTCGATCTCGATACGGCGAGCGACACGATCGTCGACGGGTTCAAGACCATGATGATCGCGGTGGCGATCATCGTTCTCGCGTGGACGATCGGTCTCGCGGCCGGACAGGTTGGTACCGCTCAGTACATCATCAACGTGGTGACCGGGAGTGGCCTGCCTGGCGAGACGCTCCCGATCCTGATCTTCGCCATCTCGGCGTTCATCGCGTTCACGACCGGCACCTCGTGGGGGACGATGTCGATCGTCACGCCGCTTGCGCTGCCGCTCGGCTACGAGACGGTCGGGGCAGAAATTCTCCCCGTTCTGTTGGGCGCGTTACTCGGCGGGGCGATCATGGGCGATCACTGCTCACCGATCAGCGATACCACGGTCATGTCGTCGATCTTCTCGGGATCGGATCACATCGATCACGTGAACACCCAGATCCCCTTCGCGCTCACTGCTGGTGGCGTCGCGGTCGTGATGTACACGCTGTACGCGCTGGGAATCACGTCACCAGCCGTGATCCTGCCCACCGCACTCGTCGTCACCGCTGGAGCCGTGTTCGTTCTCAACACGATCGACGCTCGCCGAAAGAACCTCCCGGCAGTGATGCCGACCGTCGCCGAAATCGAACGGGGCGAAACCGACTTCGGCCCGGATTCCGAACGCTCCTCGACCGGACTGTTGGAGCGGGCGTCGGCGAACTTCGAACTCGTGAACACGGTCTCGGTCGTCGCCGTCGTGGTGACGGTCGTCTACCTCGGATCCGTACTGGCGTTGGCCACGTTCAGCGGCTGAATCGGACTCTCATCGTCGATCACTTCGAGCCGTTTTCAGCACGGACCGCTCCGGCTGACGGAAGCTGGGTCGATTCGTCGCCATCGGATTTCCGAACCATTCGCACGCCACTCCATTAGTCTACACGAGAGCGTGGACGGCACGTTTTCGACGGTGGCGGTGACCGTCGCTTCGCTGGCGACCTGCAGGATTAAGCCCGGCGACGTTCACACTATCCTATGGACGTCTTCAGTACGGACACGCCGCTCATCGGCATGGTCCACTTGCCGCCGCTCCCCGGATCGCCCGGGTTCGAGGGCGACCGAGACGCGATCCGCGAGCGATTGTGTCGGGACGCCTCGGCGCTCGAAGCGGGTGGCGTCGACGGCATCATGCTCGAAAACTTCGGCGATGCGCCGTTCTATCCCGACCGCGTGCCCCGCCACGTCGTCGCCGACATCGCATCGCTCGCTGCCACGCTTCGCGACCACGTCTCGATCCCGTTCGGCGTGAACGTCCTCAGGAACGACGTCCACAGCGCGCTCGCCGTTGCGGCCGCCACAGGAGGCACGTTCGTTCGCGTGAACGTCCACACCGGCGCGCGCCTCACCGATCAGGGCGTCGTCGAGGGCATGGCCCACGAGACGCTGCGACTCCGCGAGCGACTCGACGCCGACGTCGCGATCCTCGCCGATCTCGACGTGAAACACTCCGCACCGCTCGCCGAGCGCTCTCTCACGGAAGAACTCGCCGATCTCGTCGAACGTGGCGGTGCCGACGCCGTCGTCGTGAGCGGGGCTGGAACCGGTGCGACCGTCGACGAAGCGTTTCTCGATCGCGTGGTCGAGTGCCGCGACGCCCGCGGACTCGATGCACCCGTCTTCCTCGGCAGCGGCGTCACCCCCGAGACGGCCCCCGATCTGCTCTCGGTTGCCGATGGAGCGATCGTCGGGACGGCGCTCAAACACGACGGCGAGACGACCAACCCGGTGGACGAAGCCGCGGTCGAGCGTGTCGTCGAGGCCGTTCCTTAGTCGTCCTTTTCGTCTAAGAACGACCGGACCACGGCGTCGGTCGGAAGATGACCGCGCGCACCCTCGGCAGCACAGTTGAGCGCGGCCGCACCGGCGGCGAACCGTCCCGCTTCCTTCGCCGACAGCCCGTTCAGCAACCACGCGTGGATCAGCCCCGCAGTGAAGACGTCACCGGCCCCCGTCGTGTCCGTGACAGCCACCTCGATAGCCGGAACGTCGACCGTCGTCCCTTCGTTGAGCAGCACCGCGCCCGCGTCACCGCGAGTCACGGCGGCCCGACCGACGCCCCGTCGTTCGAGCGCTGTGATGGCTTCGTCGCACCCGCCGAAAGACGATCGTGCGGCGACCGCACCGACCACGAAGAGATCGGCGACGTCGAGGAGGCGATCGATGGTCGCGGGCGACGTCCCGCGTCCTTCGAGCTCCGAGAGCGGGCCAGCGAGATCGAACACGAGCGTCGAGAGTTCACCGCGTTCACGAGCCGTCACGAGTCTGGACACGACCGCATCGGGCGCGTAGGCGCTCGTGAACACCACGCTTGCGTCGTTAACGTAGCTCATATCGGCGTTGTCGAGCCGGAGGTTGGGGACACTCTGGCCACCGGCGACGACCATCCGTTCGCCATCCGGTCCCCGCAGGATCAGCGTGTACGACGACGTTTCGGGGCCGGAGCGCACCCGAGTACAGTCGAGGCCCCGCTCTCGAAGATCCGTCTCGATGCGCTCGGCAGCGTCCGTCTCGAGCCGCGTGACGATCCCGGTCTCGCGCCCGAGTTCGGCGAGTCCGGACGCGACGTTCGCGGCGACACCACCGACGGCGGTGGTGTGATCCCGAACGAACGCTCCGCCGTCGGGCTGGGGGAGGTTCGACAGCGTGTAGATCCGGTCGACGACCGCACTGCCGACCGTGACGACTGCCGGCGACGACATCGAGCCCACTCACGCGACTGGACCACTTGAACGTGCGGGAACGAAACGTTCGCAGTTCTGAAAACCGAGTCGTATTCGATGTGTCGCTGTGCTCCCGAAAGGATAAAGACGTGGTTGCTTGGATACGGTAACTGAGCCGGCGATGAACCAAGATGGACGGCTGACGTCATCGAACGGCGATCGTCGCATCCTTCCGGTGATCGTCCTCGGGGTTCTCGTCGCCATCGTTCCACTGTTCGCCATCCATCCTCCCAGCGAAAGCCGACGGATCGCGGTCGCGGTCCGCGTTTTTCAAGCGATTTCAGTGGCCGTCGGTCTCGGGGTGATCTCTACGGGTGTCTACTCCTACCGGACACGGAACCTCCAGCCGGCTGTGACAGCAGCCACCACCGTACTCGGGCTGGTCGTCGTCATCGTGACCGGCAGTCTGATAGAACTGACCGGCGGACCGTTGATCCCGATCTGGGGATGGGTTCTGGCAGCGCTGCTCGCCATCGGTATCGCCCTTGCGGTGACGAACCGGATCGTCACAGCGGATACAGCTTCCTCCAACTGAACGAGAGCGTCGTCCATTCAGGACCGCTACCTGTAGCCGGTCGCTCTCGATCGGTCATCCACCGGCCGTTCGGAGGAAACTATCGCCTCCGGGACGATGGCTCGGGAGAACGCGGTTTTCGAGACCCGTCTCGTTCGGCCTCGTTCTCCGAGGATGAGCTCCGCACTACCGATCGGACGAGCAGCCAGTCCACCGTCACTCGACGACGCCGACCGCGCGGACCGGCGCGCCATCGCCACCGAGTGCCAGGGGATACGCACGGAGTTCGAAGCGTTCGTCGACCGCCCCGAGGTTGCGGAGGTTTTCGACGATGAGTTCGTCGGCACCGAGGAGCGCCCGATGTGCCCGAAACCCGTCCGGTTCGCTCTCGACGGCGTTTTCGGTGGGCGTTGGGTCGGGATTCAGTGTGTCCACACCGACTGCATAGCCTCGTTCGGCACACGCCGTGGCGGCGTCGGGCGTCAGGTAGGGATGATCGAGATACCGCTCGGTGTTCCAGTGGGCACTCCAGCCGGTCCAGAAGACGACGATCTCCGCAGCACAGTCGGGAACGTATTCGATCGAAACGGGATCACGATCGTCCAGAGACGTGAAATCCACCCGAACGGCCTCGAACGTGAACTCGTCGAGCGAATAGCTGTCGAGGGCTCGCCCGTCCGGCACGATATGCAGCGGTGCGTCGACGTGGGTCCCCGTATGGCTCCCCAGTTCCACGCTGTCGACGTGGCAGTCGTCGGAAGGATGCGTCGCGTGCGGGTCGACGGCGACCGACGGATCGCCCGGATAGGTCGTCATGCCGGTCTCGATTCGGTGGCTGAGATCGATCTGCATGCTCCCTGCTTGGTCTGGATCGTCAAGTACTGTGTCGACACTGGGAGGAACCGAGATGGCGTGGGTTTGTGTGAGTTTCTCTCGAGCGCACCTGTGTCCCTTCGGCCGATACGTCGCACCGCCTTCGGGTTTATCGGGATCATGTGCGCCGACAGGGGAGGGTTCCGTGGCGCAGGCAGGACGATGAGCGATGAACGGGAGTATTCACTCCGTCATCGATCGATACCGTACGCCGACCGCAAAATCGTGTTCCCCTCCTCGTGATCCGTCGTGCTATCTTCCCCGAGGCGGTAGCCACCGAGAACTACCCGGGACCGCTCACGCGCCGCGGGGCTTCGTGCCGGGTTGGCTGACGTCCTCCGTCCCACGAGCGTGGTTGCGTCCGCCCATGGCGAGCACGAGCATCGAGAGGCCGGTGCTGAGGAGGTTGATACCGAACAGGAGGCCGACCACCCAGAGGGCAGTGCTTGGCCATCCGATCCAGATCGCAGCGCCGACGACGATGCTGAGCACCCCGCTGGCGAGCAGCCACGCCCAGCCGTCCTCACCCCGAAGCCGGAGACCCATGATCGTCTCGATGATCCCGTCGGCGAAGAAAAACGCCGCGAGGATGAGCGTCAGCGTCGCCAGCGTGAACAGTGGGTTCACCAGCAGGGCGATCCCTGCCACCCCGTAGAGCCCTGCGAGCAGGACTTGCCAAAGCCTTCCTTTCCAGTCCTGTGCGGTGAACGCGTGAGCGACGTGCACGAAGCCGCCGGCCACGAGCAACACACCCAGCAGGACCGAGAACGACACGCCGGTCACGAACGGGAACACGATCGCTAACACGCCGAACAGCGCGGTCAGGACGCCGACGATCGCGAGCGAGCGCCAGCTCGTCGCCAGTGACTGTCCGTTGTCGGTAACTGTGGTTTCTTCACTCATGATATTTCACTACCGACTACAGTATAGAACCTACAACAGCATAAACTAGTCACCCATGACAAATAGATCTCGTAGTTCCTCCACGTAGCCAGCGGAACGATTCGATCGAGGCCGGTCTCGACGCGAAGTCGCCACCGGATCGGCTTGCGGCGAGAAGACGGACTCGGCCTCCATACTTACCGTGGTGGCGGATAATACCAGTCCGACAATGGTTTCTCCGTCGGTCAACGATCACGTCCGCTCGACCGACTTCGACTCTCCTGACGGCATCTACCGTGTGGTCGGGACCGTCGGCGAGAGCGTGACGCTCCTCAGAGTCGGGACTCCCGATGGTCGACGGGTCCACACTGGCGAAATAATCACGGTCAGTGACGACGCCTTCGACGAGTTCGAACCTGTCGAGAACCCGGATGGGAACCGTCCGTTCGGGGCCGCCATCGCCGCCATGCTGGAGACGAGCTACTGGTCGGTCCGCGTTTTCGCTCGGCAACTGGTCGTCCATCCGCTGCCGACCGTTCTCGCCATCGTAGCCATCGTTGCCGGTGCTCTGGGTGAGGGGGCTGTGTCGCTTCCGGATGTCGTGTTCGCGGGGCTGCTACTCGCCGGGAGCCTCGGGCTTGCCGTCGTCGGAAGTGGTCGCCTCTAGTATCGGCACTCCTCCACCGGATTGTTCATCGTCACACGCGCTCGTCGAGCCCTCCGTCCGACCGAAACGCCATCCGTGAATGCCACCGTTCCCGATCGCCGCGATCGGCGTCAGACGACCGTCTGACTGAACGTTTTCTTGTACCGCCGATTGAGGTGGATTATGGCCAGTTCTGCCGTCGGCTCGGCGAACACGAGAGCGTTCGTGGAGGCACTCTCTTACGAACACTCGTCGCTCGATAAGACACGCACCCGCGACGACGCCGTGATCGCGGCGTACAAGTACCTCATCACCCACCGGACCGCCTCGCGGCTGAGTCTCGTGGCGAACGTCTACCCGCGGCGCGACGCGGGGCTCGATGCGGAAGACTGGTATGACAAACTCGTCGCGCCGCTGTTGAACGAACTGCCTGGTGTTTCACCGCCCGGGCCGGGCACGGCGACGTGGCGGTACGCGCCGGAGTGAACACTCGCTGGCGAACGGAACATCGATCGGGATATGGTTCAACCGCTACAGTCGAGATTTCCCGAAGCTATCAGGTCCGTGTTGTTGGTTATTTGGTATGACATCGCTCCACCACCAACTGTATAGGTCGTTTTGCTATCGGGTGGGAGCGTAAACGGACTCCCACTCCGAGTGCTAATACTGACTTCTACTGGATGGCTATACGTATTCTCGACAATGAGAGAGGCGTTCCCGGAGGCGGCACAACCAGTCTTGACGACGGAGCTGTTGTCGGTCGAGACGGTTTCCTCGCCCTCCTCGACGGTGACATCGTAGCTTGCGGTGTCGTAGGTCGATGTCACTTCGCCCGCCGTGATGTTGACCGTCCGATTGGCGCTCGCTGTCGGTGTGTAGCTGAACGTCGCCTCCCCGTCGTCGTCGGTCGTCGTCGAATCGGGAACGACGTTGGTCCCGTTGTTGGCCTCGACTTCGACACCGGGAACCGGGTTGCCGTACTTGTCGCGGACGAGTACGCTGAACGAGACCGATTCGTTGACCGTGGCGTTGAGTGTAGCTGTCGGCGTGTCTGGAGCGATCGTGTCTTCGGTCGGGACGACCTCGTGAGCAGGCGCGTTGCCGTCACTGCCCAAACTGACCTTCGTGATCCGGAACCGGAACTGCTCGCCCGATGTGAGTGTGACGTCGATGGTGTTCGGTTTGTCGCTCCTGCTGTTGTAGCCCTCGAGGGTGGCGTATGATTTGCCGTTAAAGGTGCTTTGTGCCTCCGACTGAGTGAGCGTCGTCGGGAACGTGAGCACCGTATCTCCGTGAGTGGTAGCCGTCAAATACCCAGCTGAGCTACTCACTTCACTTGTCGTTACACTGGTGCTCTGACCGCTCCGGCTGATGTCGCCATCGACCAGTACCAAATCGATCTGCTTGTCGGGAATCGGATCGCCGGCCTGACCGCCGTCCGAAAGCGCCTCACTACCGCCGTACTGTCTGAACAACTGCCCGTTCCTGATCGTGAACCGGGGATCGTTCTGCTGATTGTTGTAGTTTACCGTGTAGACGACTGGCTTCGATTCGAACGCTGGCTCCCCACTCCCATCGTCCGCCTCGTCCCAGTATCCGCTCCCATCGACGCTGACCTCCCTGAGACCGATCGTGTTCTTCTGACCCAACCGCAGCGATCCCGCGGGTGGCCCCGGATTGATCGCAAGCGCGCGACTCGGATACTGCATCCCAGTTGCGATGGTTCGTGAGCGCGATGCCCCGGTAGCGCTGACTGCCGTCATCGCGTCGTTCAACTGGCTCATCTGCTTCTCGACTGTTTGACTGTGCTTGAACTCGGCTTCCTCGTTCTGAGCCGGCACCACGTCGGCCTGGTAGATCGTGAACACCAGCATGATCAGCGCGAAGATCAACACGAACCCCACGACCGGGGAGACCGCACGTTCATCCTCGCTCAGCCGTTGTAATCGCTGTGTGAGTGGTTCGAACATGGTGTTAGATCACTGCGAACACGATCAGCGAAACCGTCGGAAGCACCACCGCGAACTTCGTCCCCGTGAGCAGATCGCCGCTCCGGATGTAGCCCGCGATGAACCCCGACATGATCCCCTGGATCGTCACCGCGTGGAAGAACAGCATTCCCATCAGGTCGACGTCGACGTTGCTCCCGAAACTCGTCGGGCCGCCTGCACCGCTCGCCGCACCCCCGCTCGCGCCGCTCGCACTCGTCTCCTGGGCGGTGCTCGCCATCGTGCCGAGGAAGTTGACCTTTAGCATCGCCATCACCCCGAGCAGCGTGAGGAAGGTCATCACGATGATCGCGACCTGCATCCGGGCACGTGACCGGCGCTCGCGTTCGAGGTCGTCCTGATTTTCGCTTGCCCGCGCCGCCGTGGTGAGCACCTCCGTGATCCGGCTGGAGGCCTCCTGAGCGTGGCCGATCACGTTCACCGTCCGAGCGAGCCGCGGGATGTGGTAGGTGTTGTTGAACAATAAACTCAGGTGCGTAGTCCGTATGTAGAATTGGTAGTGTGAATTACGTCGTTTGTATCGAATCCGGTGCGCACCGATCCTCTACCGGAAAAGTGTGATTCGTAGTACCAGAACCACCTTCGACGGTGTTCGACCTCGACAGCACACGCGCCGATGTCGGGCCACTGACGGTGTTCAGACAACGGCCGAAACGAACTGCATTCGTGTCGTTCTGACGGCGCACACACGGCGACTGTGGTTGTTCTGACGATGGATACGGTGAAACGGGGACAATTCAGTGGTCCGTTGCGCTGGCACCACTACGAAGGTCATGATCTCAGACCTTCGGCTCGCGTCATGTGTGCGATTGTCATAGCTGTTATGGCCGATTTTTGCGTAGAAGACGGCGTGAAACACCGATAATCAATCTGAAGACGGCTTCAATCGCTACTTTGCCGTTCTGCCGTCGCACGAAGGCCGACGAAGCCGTTTTCGGTGGTCATACCCATGACTGGAAGCCGGAAGACAGCGCTCCAGAACGAACCACGACGGTCAAACATCCAGTAGTGGTGATTTGACCGAAAGTGCTGGCCGGCGTGCAGTAATCAGTTTGACATATACCATATAGGTACGACTGGCACTTCCAAACGTCAAAATGCGCGCATTTGGTGCGACTCGACCCCACCGTTTCGGCCATTGTGCCAGCAGGTGCGATTTACCCAGTATTTGCCCCCATCTTCAAGTCGGTGGGATAACATCGACTATTCGAAACAATGACAGAGCCACACAGGATTTGGCGGGTCTTGGCAGATGAGTGCTGAAGAGATTTCAGATAAGATTGAATCGAACTATGATAAGTACCTAAGCGAATCTGACAGCGGATTTTTCGATGACGAAATACTTGGTGGAATTATAAAGGATCGAGGGTCAGGATGGGTTGAAGGGAATGTGGGCGATTTGGCCAGGGAATGTTGGATTGCTTTTGATAGCGAAATCCCAGATATCGCTGCTTTGCCTGTCTCAGTATTGGAACTATTACCGATTCAGCTCACCCGAACTCTGCGAGTACAGGTAACTGACGACCATCGCCAGTATTGGGCCTGGACAGCGGCTGTTGTGGATGAAATAAGTGACGAAGGTAGCGTAATTGGTGAAAATATCGACAGGCATTTTAAAATATTGATTGATTTAATACTATCGAAGCTGACAGGCCGTCCTACAAATTCTGATGACCAGCAGCGAAATCGGCAAATCAGAAACAATGTTTCGCCACATACACAACGACTAACAACTATGCACTACCCCATTGTTGCGACATATTTTTCCTATCCAATTCTAGAAGGGATACTAAAACGTCTCAGTAGTGAATATATCAAACCAAATGGTGAAATTCGTTCTGGCCAGTTCATTCAGGGAATGCACCATCGCTACGTCCCACCAGGTAATAGTGAATGTAGTAGTATCCGAGATTTGTTGTATCATTATCACAATACCACAGCTAACGAACAGATGGTATCCAAATTAGATTATATGCAATCGAAAATTGAAATCTTTGGGGATAAGAATATGTATGAAATGGTTGATGAATGGCGGAACTTCCTGTTACACGGTCAAGAATTGGGTGGTGTCGAAGCAGGCGTTCTTCTCAACTTGATTTGCGTCCTGGTGTGGGGTGAAATCGATGCCGAGTTATATCACACTGATTGGGATGATCTGTACAGACGAGTCACTTCTGTCCCACGGGACTTTAGGTACTATCCAGCAATATAGTGTCTGCTTTTATACCCGTCAGACCGCGTCCATCGCGGTTGTGACCCTTGCCGATAGTTTCGCGTCCGGCAGGTCCTGCCAGTCGCTCTCGGCCGTCAGACGATAAATGCGGTCGGCCACAACGACGACTGTTGCCTCTCCGTCCGTTGGTGGCGACGTGAAGTTGCCGTCGCTGTCATGGGGTGTAGTGGCCGAGTCCGTAGCCTGTAGCACACCACGGACGGCAGCCGTCATGACATGGACGATCTTCTGGCGCTGGCGGTCACGGTCTATCGACACCTCCACGAACACGCCGTCCTCATCGGACACGGTGATAGCCAAACCCAACTCGTTCATGCGCAGGCCGGCGGCCGACGAGCGAACAGCGGAACGAATCGCGTTGTTCACGCCGTCGGCCTTGGAACTCATCGTGCCTCCAGTTCCGCGATATCGCTACGGTGTCGGTCTATCTCGTCCTGTAGTTCGGCCGTTCGTCCGGCGTCAGTCTCACCAAGTCGTCGTGCCAACACCACGCCGGCCGGACTCATGTCGTCGTCAGACTGCGCTTCCAGTTCTTCGACACGGTTGCGCTTCGCCTCAACCAGTTCCTCCGCAGCGTTGTCGGCGGCACGTTGCCAGCTCGGCCGTCGTTTCGCTTTCCGCTGCAATCGTTCATGGCGCTGCTCAAGCTCTGCAATCGTGCTGTTGTCGTCGTCAGTCATGGTTCTGGGTTAGTTGTCAGGTCCAGCCGCCGCAAATTGTGATGTAGGACGGTCTCGCATTACTACATCGTAGGGGAATCGGGGTAATAAGAGGAGGGTTGAAATGGCAATAGAAGGCTTCTGAAACGCCAGAAGTGGCGAATCGGCAGGCCACTTTGTCCCTACCCACGGAACGCGCTTTGACAGCCAAAACACCCGTCGGCGTGCGGTTCTTCGTCCCAAACGCCCGCCTTAGATGCTGTACAGTGGTCTGGCCTACAGAAAGGAACGAACGGACAGTAGCGAACAGCGACCTACTCAGACCGTTCAGTGATGGGCTCGCGGGACTCGCCTGCCGATTCGACATCAAAGCTGTCGGATTCTTCGATTCCTTGGGGCCGTGCCCGTTCGTAGGCATTCTTTCGGCGATAAAGGTAGATGCCGCCAATAAGGGCGTTTAGAAACGGTATGACGGCAGTAGCGGCATAAAGCGTCTTGTATGGTGTCCAGTCAGTTTCTCCCGCTACTCGTTGCGCCTCGTAGTATCAGTACCTCACAATGCTCTCAAACTAACTCCTTCTGAGACGTGAACTCGGAGGAGATGGTGATGTCGAGCAGTTGCTGGAGCGGCAGTTCGGCACTGAGAGCAACAAACCTGTCGCGGTCGGCGGCGTTCCGCCGCCGACGCGACGGTGTTGCCACTCGCCGAGCGGACTATCCCGGTCGGTGGATTAGCGCTCGAAGCGGTCGTCCGGTGGCTTGTTCGCGGGGACGGCGCGACGCACCGCG